>JAGBBO010000006.1 GCA_017938435.1 Alphaproteobacteria bacterium | reverse complement strand
TGTTGTAAAACTACAAAACCATATTGTAATTGTTCCTGTCCTCCTAATAGTAGTGGTTGTGGTTGCGCGGACACTTGTCAAAGTCGTTTTGACGAATGGAAAAATGGATGTGTTGACACATTAGATAGTTGCTCTGGTGACCATTCTATTAAAGTCGAATCAATATAATAAAAATCCCCTCAATTACGAGGGGATTTTTTATTTTGTCTTTTTCTTTTTGATTATTGACTTCTTTTTTTTCTGAACTGGTTTTTCTTCAACCGCTTCTTCCTTTGCCTTGGATTTTTCGGCAATATAATCTTGAAGCCAATGGATTGGATATGTTCCATCCTTAAATTCCTTTTGCATCAAAAGTTCTTGTTGTAAAGGAATTGAAGTTTTAACACCATCAACAATCATTTCAGAAAGAGCATAATACATTTTTGTAATTGCCCCTTCGCGTGTTGGTGCAAATGTAATAACCTTTGCAATCATACTGTCATAACATGATGGAATTTTATATCCAGAATAAAGTCCACTATCCACACGAACACCAAGTCCACCCGGAGCATGATAATATTTCACGGTTCCAGGGAATGGCACGAATGTTTCAGGATCTTCGGCATTGATTCGGCATTCCAAAGCGTGACAATGTGGATAAATATCCTCTTGTTTGAATGAAAGTTTTTGACCTTCGGCAACACGAATTTGTTCACGAACCAAATCAACTTCGTAAACTTGTTCAGTTACAGGATGTTCAACCTGAAGTCTTGTATTCATTTCCATAAAATAGAATTCACCATTTTCAAACAAAAATTCAATAGTTCCAGCACCACGATATTTCAATTTTTCCATTGCTTTTCTAACAATAGTTTGAATATCCTGACTTTGCTTTTTTGTAAGGATATATGCAGGAGCTTCTTCGATAATTTTTTGATTTTTTCTTTGCATAGAGCAATCGCGTTCACCCAAAGTTACAACATTGCCAAACTTATCACCAATAAGTTGTATTTCAATATGTTTTGGATTAACAAGATATTTTTCCATATAAACTCTGTCATCACCAAATGCAACCTTTGCCTCACTTTTAGCAATAGGGAATTGTGCCTTAAGTTCTTCGTCATTAAAGGCGATTTTCATACCACGACCACCACCACCAGACGCAGCCTTTACAATAACAGGATATCCAATTTCCTTTGCAGTTTTAAGAGCTTCGGATATTGTATTAAGTGCACCCTTGCTTCCTGGAACAACAGGAATACCAAGTTCAATCGCAGTGCGTTTTGCCTCTACCTTATCACCCATACGACGGATATGTTCAGGTGTTGGACCAATAAACTCAATACCATGAGCTTCTAACATTTCAGCAAATTCAGCATTTTCTGATAAAAATCCATATCCTGGATGAACAGCATCAGCATTTGTTACAACAGCAGCTGAGATAATTGCTGACATTTTAAGGTAAGATTCGGCTGATGATGCAGGTCCAATACAAACGGATTCATCTGCCATTTTTACATACATTGCATCATTATCAGTAGTTGAGTGCACAGCAACGGTTTTAATGCCCATTTCACGACAAGCACGAATAACACGCAAAGCAATCTCACCGCGATTTGCAATAAGAATTTTTTTAAACATATTGTTCCCTTTCTTATTCAATTACGAATAAAGGTTGTTCATATTCAACAGTTTCAGAATCTTTTACAAGAATCTTTTTTATAATACCATCTTTAGGAGATTTAACAGGATTGAAAGTCTTCATTGCTTCAATAAGGCAAAGAGTATCACCTTTCTTTACTGATTGACCTTCTACAACAAATTCTTTTGCAGATGGTTCTGGTTTCATATAAACAACACCAACCATAGGTGATTTAAATGCGTTTGAATAATCAGGTGCAGATGTTGTATTAGCATTTCCAGCAGGTGTGGCAGCAACAGGAGAACTTGGCATAACACCACCAGCAATAATTGCCCCACCTTTTGCATTTGAAATTTTTATTCTTTGACCATTTCTTTCATATTCAATTTCTGAAAGATTGTGTTGATTTAAAAGAGCAACTAATTCATTAACAAGAGAGTTTACATCTTTTTTCTTTTTAAACATTTTTTATCCTTTTCAACTTATTTAAAATTATTTTAGCCTATAGTATTGGAATACTATATAAAATATTTTTGAAAAAGTAAAGTTATCTTTTAAATCCTAAACTTAATTATTCTGGAATCTCAGCTTTTTCAAGAATTGATATTATTTTATTCATAGATTCTTCAGCTATTTCTTCTTGGCTTTGAATTGGGTAAAGTTCAGAAAGGGCCTTAACATCACTTAAGCTATCTTCTTCATTTTCATAAAGATTTACAACTTTTACACCTATATTTTCCCAATTTTCGGCATATTCAGAATAATTTACGACATTGCTGTTTGTAAGACATGCTATTGTTTCAATAGGCAAATCTATTTCACCATTCAAAAGAGTTGTTAAATTATCCTTTGCTTCTAATGCCCTTGAAACAGGGGAGATTTTATTTCCCATTTCACTAAACCAAACCGGAGTTTGATTTCCTTCAACTTTATCTTCTGATGCGAACCAATTACCTTCTGTCGTATCAAGTTGAACTACAACCAATTTGTCTTTTGCAACACCAAGGTAATCAATACCGGTTGAACCAATTCTTATTTCACTTAAAAGTTTAAATCCAGCAGAAATTATTGTTTGTTCAACTTTGGTATTATCTTGCTCCGATATGTTTTTAAAATTCATATCTATTTTCTGAGATTTATTACTAAAATCTACTTTTGAAAGAAGTTTTTCTTCATTTTTTTCTTCTTTTGCTAACTCCTCAGGATTTTCTTGTTTTTCTTTCATTTTTTTCATAATTTCTCTGATCTTAGCCTGAAGTTTTGCGCGTTCTTCCTCTTCATTTTTGCTAATTTCCTCAGAAATATTGACAGGTTCTTCTATAATTTCAGGTTTAATCTCTTGTTTTGGAGTATTATTATACATTTCATATTTAGTTTCTGGTGAAGGAATTTCATTTACCATTGTTGGAATATTTTCAATTACTTCAACCTTCTCAGGTTCTTTTGCTTCAACTTTCTCATTTTCTTTAGTAGTATTTTCAGCATTATTTTCTTCTTTTACATCAATTTCTACATCATTTTTTGGTTCTTCAAAAAATTTAAGTTGCATTGCGACAAGAACGCCACTAACAGTTACACATAATGCACCAATAAATGTAATTAAAAATGATACTTGTTTTCCAGATGAAAAAGCCTTGCCATTAGCAATATATTTAATAAAAGTAAAAAGTTGGCGTCTATTAAACATATCAAAATTCCAAATAAACGAAGCCATATTTTTTATGAACATAATTGCAGTAATTAAAAATATTCCCGCCACTAAATAATTATAAATCTTTGATTTATCGAAAATTTTGTTCATTTTAAACATCCTTTTTCAAATTTTTATAACTTAAATTTATACTATAAAATATTTTTTGTCAATAATTATTTATTAAAAAATCTTAACTTTACAAATTCCCTTGATTATATTACAATCAAATAAAAAATAAAATAATAGGACATATTATGGAATATAAAAAAATTTTAACCGGAGTAAAACCAACCGGTGATCCTCATATCGGAAATCTTTACGGTGCAATTTTACCTGCAATAAATATGGCAAACAAATCTGATGCTGAATCATATATATTTATAGCAAATATCCATGCTTTGAATGGGGTAAAGGATCCTGAATTTTTAAGGGATAAAACATACGAGGTTGCTGCAACATTCTTGGCTTTTGGTTTGGATATAAACAAGACTGTTTTTTATCGTCAATCTGATATTCCGGAAGTATTTGAACTTACATCAATAATAATGAATTATAGTCCAAAAGGTTTAATGAACCGTGCCCATGCATACAAGGCAATTTTGGAACGAGATGGAAATGATGACAATGTAAATATGGGGTTATATACATACCCAATACTTATGGCTGCGGATATTTTGGTAATGCAATCAGATATTGTGCCTGTTGGTCTTGACCAAAAACAACATATTGAAATTGCTCGCGATATTGCAAATTCATTTAATTCAGTTCACAAGGCACAGGTTCTAACTCTTCCAACCGAATTTATTGAACATCAAGATTCTATCCTTGGTTTAGATGGTCGAAAGATGAGTAAGTCATACAATAATACAATTCCATTATTTACAACCGAGGAAGATACTAAAAAGCGTATTATGAAAATTCCAACTGACAGCCTTCTTCCAACAGATAAGAAAAATGAGGATTGTCTTTTATACAGATTGATGAAAATGTTCAATGTCGATACTGACTATATGCAACATTTTCTCGATGGTGGAATTGGTTATGGTGATGCGAAAAAAGTTTTGGCTGAAACTGTAAATACATACCTTCGTCCATATCGTGAAAAATATAATGAACTTATGTCTGACAAGTCAAAGATTGATGAAGCTCTTGCTATTGGTGCAAAAAAGGCTAGGGCTGTTGCATCAAAAACTTTATACGATGTGAAAAAAACTCTTGGTTTAGTTTAAGGAGTGATAATGAATAATCTTAAAAATAAAATCGAAGAAATTTTGGTAAAAGCAATTTCTGAGTGTGGTATTTCCATTCCCGCTGGGGTTCAGATTTTAAAAAATTCTGATAGACCAGATTTGTCTGATTTTCAATCCAATATTGCAATGAGTTTAGCAAAGGCATTGAAGAAAAATCCTCGTCAAATTGCAACCGAAATTGTTGAAAAAATTACAGACAAAGATCTTACAGTTTCAATTGATGGACCTGGATTTATAAATATTATTGTCGGCAATGATTTTGTGTCTAAAATTGTTTCATGTGAAACATTTTCTGAACATAAACTTAAAAATCCAAAGACTATCATTGTTGATTATGGTGGTCCAAATGTTGCAAAATCACTTCATGTCGGACATCTTCGCCCAAGTATTATTGGAGAGGCATTAAAAAATCTAGCACGATTTGTTGGACATAATGTTATTGGTGATGCACATCTTGGTGATTGGGGCCTTCCTATGGGAATGATTATTGCATCAATAAAAGAAAAGGGACTAAAACTTCCACTTTCTGTTGATGAACTTAATCCTATTTATCCAGAGGCATCAAAGCGTTCCAAGGTTGATGAAGCATTTATGGCAACGGCACAGGAAGAAACAAAAAAACTTCAAAATGGGGATAAGGAAAATCGTGAAATTTGGAACAGTTTCAGAAAAACTTCTGTTGATGATATAAAAAAGACTTTATCTCTTTTAAATATAGATTTTGATTTGTGGCTTGGTGAATCAGATGCGAATGATGATATAAATATGCTTGTTCCTGAATTTCGTGCAAAAAATTTTACTAAAATGTCAGAGGGTGCAGAAGTTATAGATCTTTCTGATTATCCAATGAATAACTCGCCTGTTCCACCATTTATTGTTGTGAAATCAAATGGTGCTGTTATGTATGGAATGACAGATATGGGAACCTTGTATGACAGAGTAAAAAGAAAACATGCAGATATTATTTGGTATGTTGTGGATAGTCGTCAATCACTTCATTTTCATCAAGTATTTTCAGCAGCAGAAATTACTGGGGTAAAGGGAAATGCTGAACTTGAACATCTTAGCTTTGGTTCAGTTCTTGGCCCTGATGGTAAACCACTTAAAACAAGAAATGGTGATAATGTTTCATTGATAGATCTTATTTCTTCAACAATAAAGTTTGCTCGTAACAAAGTTGATGAAAACGAAAAAACAAAATCTTTGTCCGAACTTGAAAAAGATGAAATCGCTCGTGATGTTGGTGTTGCCGCAATAAAATTTGCAGATTTAATCAATCCACGAACAACAGATTATATTTTCAATCTTGAAAAATCTGTTAGTTTCGAAGGAAAAACCGGACCATATATTCTTTATACTGCTGTTCGTATTAAATCTCTTCTTCGTGATATAAAGGATGATTTTGCAAATGCTGATATTATTCTTTCAAACAAAAGTGATAAGGCATTAGCGATGAAACTTTGTGAATTTGATGAAGCTATTGAAAAATCATTTGATGTTCGAGGGGTTCATATACTTGTTCAATATATTTACGAACTTGCAACCATATTCAATGATTTCTATCATAATTGCAAAATCGGACCAGAAGAGAATTTACCTCTTAAAAAATCTTGGTTAAAGCTATCTCAAATGACATTAACTGTATTTGAAAGATTTGCTTCTATTATAAAAATCAATATACCAGAAAGGATGTAAAAATGTTATATTTTAAAAGTTTTATTTTAGTTTTAATTGCATATTTAATTGCTGCAATTCCAACCGGACTTATTCTTACAAAAATATTTTTAAAACAAGATGTTCGCTCCATTGGAAGTGGAAGTACCGGAGCAACCAATGTTTTAAGGACAGGCTCAAAATTGCTTGCATTTTTAACTCTTTTAATTGATGCGTTAAAACCATATTTTGCATGTATAGCAGTATATTTTTCAATGAAATTATTGTTTGGTAAACTTACTACATTTGTTGCATATGGTTTATACGAAGAATATATCACTATGGCAGTTTGTGGTATTTCGATTTTTGCCCATTGCTATCCAGTTTATTTGAAATTCAAAGGTGGTAAAGGTGTTGCGACAGCATTCGGAACATTATTCCTTTTTTCTGCAAGATACGAATTTTTGGGTATAAATTGGTTTGTTCTTCCAATATCTGCACTTGCGACATGGTTAACAGTTGCATTTATTTCTAAAAAATCATCACTTTCTGCACTTACCACAGCTTTGATTTTACCAGTTTATGTTTATTATTTAAACAATCTTGGTGGTGGTGAAGCGTCTAAACATCTAGTATATTTCTATATCGGTGCGGTTGTATTTGTTATTTTCCGTCACCATGCAAATATTGCAAGGTTGATTAAAGGAACAGAAAGCAATATTAAATTAAGTAAAGATACTGGCAATGAAAAGAAAACCTCAAAGCCAAGCAAAAAATAATGACTGATAAAGAAAAACTTGATTGGATAAGACTGTTAAGAACGGAAGGTATTGGTCAAATTACCTTCCATAAACTTATTTCAAAATATCAAAGTCCAAGTAAAGCGATTGAATTTTTAGCTTCTCTTAAAAAATATAAAATTGCACCAATATCTGTTGCAGAAAAAGAAATAGAAAATGCAGAAAAACTTGGTGTAACAATTTTGTTTTCTTGTGATACTAATTATCCATTTTTACTTTCACAAATTCCTGATAAACCAGCTGTTTTATATGTCCTTGGAAATATTGATTCATTGAACAGTAAAACATTTGCAATGGTTGGTTCCAGAAATGCTTCTATCAATAGCAAATCTATGACCGAAGGATTATCACACGGACTTGTTGATTATGGATATACTATTGTTTCAGGTATGGCGATAGGTATTGACACTCATGCACATATTGGTGCACTTGCCTCTTCAAATTTAAGTGGTAAAAAAACAGTTGCCGTTCTTGCGGGTGGTGTCGATAATATTTATCCAACATCTAATACAAAACTTTATCGTCAAATAATTGAAAACGGAGCAATCGTTTCTGAAATGCCTATTGGCACACAACCGCAAGCTAATTTATTTCCAAAACGAAATAGGATTATTTCTGGACTTTCTTATGGAACGATAATTATGGAGGCAAGTATCAAGTCCGGAAGTCTTATTACTGCACGATTTGCCTTAGAACAAAATCGAGATGTTTTTGCAGTTCCAAATTTCCCGCGTGATCCACGGGCTGGTGGAACAAATATGCTTATTAAAAACGGTGCAACATTAGTTGAAAATATTGATGATATAACTTCTGTAATTGATAACTTATCTAAAAAAAGTTTTGAAAAAAATGACTTATTAACTGGTATTTGTGAAGATATTTTGTCTTATCTACCACAAATAAATGATGAAGTAGAGGCAAAGGATTTACAAGGAAAGATTTTATCACTTTTAAATTCTACACCTGTTTCTGTTGATAATATTATTCGTGAACTTCCTGAATTTTCGCAAATTCAAATAATGGATGCTTTGCTGAATTTGGAACTTGATGATAAAATTGATTATCCAAGTGTTGGTAAAATTATTTTAAAATTATAGGGGATAAAATGATTAAACAAAGAACGGAATTGCTTTCTCCTGCTGGAAATTTTGATTGTGGAATTGCTGCATTTTCATATGGTGCAGATGCAATTTATCTTGGGCTTAAAAATTTTTCTGCGCGTGCAGATGCAATGAATTTTTCCCACGAAGAATTAAAAAAAATAACATCTATTGCTCACAGTCTTGGTAAATCAGTTTATGTTGCAATAAATACTGTAATTCAAAATCATGAAATTCCGGAACTTATCGAAAAACTTGGAAGTGTTGATGAAGCAGAAGTTGATGGCATTATTTTACAAGATTTTTCCCTCATTCCTCTTATAAAAAAGTATTTTCCTAAACTTAAAATGCACGCAAGTACTCAAATGGCAGTGCATAATTTAGAAGGGGCAAAAATCCTTGCAGATATTGGATTTTCAAGGGTTGTTCTTGCCCGAGAATTAAATTTCCAAGAAATAGAAAATATTACAAAAAATTGTGGTATAGAAACCGAAGTTTTCATTCATGGTGCACTTTGTTATTCATATAGTGGACTTTGTTTTTATTCATCTTTTGATAGAGGGGAAAGTGCTAATCGTGGAAAATGCACTTATCCATGTCGTAAAATTTATGGTGGCACACATCCCTATGCAATGAAAGATTTGGCACTTAACGAATATATATTAAAACTTCGTGATATTGGTGTTGCATCTCTTAAAATAGAGGGAAGAAAAAAGACTCCTCTTTATGTTGCGGCAACTGCTGACTACTATAGAAAAATTCTTGATGGAAAATCAACAAAGGGATGTCTTGATAATATAAAAAGAATTTTTGCTAGACCATATACAATGCTTCATTTTAATGGTAAAAACAAAGATGTTATAGATAGGGATTTTTCTGGCCCTCGTGGACTTTTAATTGGAAAAATCGAGCGTATAAAACGAAATGTTATTACATTTAAAACTTCATCACATATTGAAAAACATGATGGTATTGCGATTGAAATAAATGGTATCGAGCGACCATTTGGTTTTGCTATTGATAAAATGTGGGTTCACGAAAAACCAAGTTTTATCGCAGAAAAAGGGGACAAGGTTGAATTAACCGTTCCTGATGATACACCTGATTTAGAAATTGGTGCAAATATTTATTGCACATCATCACAAATTGCAAAATCATCTTATCCATTCAAAGAAACAGTTCTTTTGAAAAATATTAAAAAAGAAAATCTTGATATTATTTTCAATATGACACAAGATAAAATCGAAGTTATTGCAGGAAATATTTCCGTTACATATAATGCTTCTTTTCAAAAAGCAAACAATCCAGAAAAAATGAAAGATGGTGTATTTACTGCATTTTCAAAGTTAGGAGATTCAAGTTTTTCCTTGGGGCATTTGGAATACAATAATGATGGATTTTTTGCTCCAATTTCTCTTTTAAATGAAATTCGAAGACAACTTTGTGAAAAATTGGAAACAAAGCCAGCATATGTTTTGCCAACTGTTGAATATCCAAAATATTTACCAAAAAATCATCAAACAAATTTTGTTATAAAAATCGATAATATTGATTATATATCAGAATTTACAGACAAGGATTTTGAAAAACTTTCTGAAATTATTGTTGATATAGATTCTGATTTTTCAAAAATTCAAACATCTGCTTTAATTTCAAAGATAAGAGTTTCCGTTCCTGTTATAAATAGAAATAATGTAATGCCAAATATCAAATCAAAAATCAAACGCTTGCTTGAAAATGGATTTACAAAATTTTCTATTTCAAATATCAGTGGTATTTATTTGATGAAGGAATTTGGAATAACCGATTGGATTTGTGATTATTATCTTTATACACTTAACGATTTTTCTGCTGAATTTTTATTATCTTGTGGTGCAAAGCGTATAACTTTATCTCCAGAGGACAGTTCCAAAAATATGAAAACGATTCTTGAAAATTTTGCTGATAAAACTGATGTTTTAGTGTATGGTGACATTCCTTTATTTATATCAGATAATTGTCTTGGTGATTGTAAAAATTGTAAAAGCACAGATAATGTGATTGTAAAAAATTGTCGCCACTATGTTTTTGACAAGGTCCCATATTGTATAGCAAACAAAGTTGATAATTTTGCACCTTTGAATTTCCGTTTGGATTTTTGTTTCAAAAAATATTCTGCACAAGATGTGAAAAATATTTTCCATAATATAATGTCAAAACAATGCCCACGCAATTCAACATCTGCGAATTTTGAAAAAGGTTTTAAATAGAAAGTTATTTCAAATAATCTTCTAACTTTACAAATTTAAAACCCATGGCTTTAAGTATAGGAAGAACGGATTTTAATCCCTTACCTGTTTCTTTTTCCGGATGATTTGCATGTGCAATAATTATATCCGAAGGTTTTGATTTCAAAAGAGCTTGTTCCACCTGTTTTGCAGAATAGGTCGCCCCCGCATCACCAAGTATGTTAAATCCAATAGTTTTGAAACCCATATCATAAATTTGTGCAACAGCATATTCATCATAGTATGCAGTTCCGGAACGGAAAAATTTTGGTCTTCTTCCTGTAGTTTTTTCAATCAAATCGGCATTTACTATTACTTCATCATAAAGTTCATTGGCATTTTTGGTGCCATCAATCCCATATATCGATTTCCCGTTAAGGGATGCTGGAATATGTTTCCATCCATGATTTTCAATTTCGAATAATGGATTAGAATAAAGTTTTTTAAATTTTTCTGGGTGTTTTATAATCCAACGATAGTTTACAAAAAATGTTACAGGTATTTCATTTTCTATTAAAAAGGTGACTAAATCTTCATCCAAACTATCATTTTTTGAACCACATAAATCAAGGGTAAGTGCCAAAACCTTTTCATTCGTAGGAATATTTTTTACAACACCATCAATATTTTCACTCCATTTCTTTGGGTGAACATTACTGTATTTTTGAATAATAAAATTTTCATCAGATTTATAAATATTTTCTTTGTTTCCTGCACATCCATAAAAAAGTGATACAAGAAAAGTTATAATTAAAAATTTTTTCATTTTTTACCTCATTAAAGTATCTATATAGAAATTCTATATAATATATACTGTAAATACAAATATTTTTTCTTGCATTAAATTGAATTTTTGCCTAGACTTTTCAATTATGATAAATATTGAAAATTTAACAGTTTATATGAAATCTCGTTCACTTCTCGAGGATACCTCGGTCCATATTTCCGATGGGCAAAAAATTGGTATTGTTGGTGTGAATGGTTCTGGAAAATCTACATTATTTAGAGTATTAAAGGGAGAACTTGAACCAACATCAGGGAAAATAAATTTTTCATCTAATCAAAAAATTGCCTTTGTTGAACAGGAATTTTACGATATTGATAAAACTGTTTTGGATTTTGTGTTAAGTAAAGATAAAGAATTGGTTTCAGCTAGAAAAAAATTAACCACTTGTAGCCCTGATGAATTACCAGAAATTTACGATGAACTTAAACGACTTGAATCTGATACTGCCGAAGGTAGGGTTTCCCGAATTTTATCAGGTCTTGGGTTTAGTGAAGATGATTTACAAAAAAAAGTTTCTGATTTTTCTGGTGGTTGGCGTATGAGATTGGCCTTGGCTGGTGCATTATTCCGATATTCTGATATACTTTTACTTGATGAACCAACAAATCATTTGGATTTAGAAGCCTCCATCTGGCTTGAAAATTATTTAAAAAAATATTCCAAGACCCTTCTTATCATTAGTCATGATAGAAATCTTTTAAACAATATTTGTGATGGTATTATCCATTTTGAAAATAAAAAATTGGTTTCATATTCAGGCAACTATAATAATTTTTATAAAAATTATATCTTAAAACACGAAAATGAAGAAAAACTTGCAAAAAAACAGGCTGAATTCAAGGCTCATCTTCAATCTTTTGTAGATAGATTTCGCTATAAAGCGACCAAAGCCAAACAGGCACAAAGTCGCCTAAAAATGCTTGATAAATTACAAGATATTTCAGTAACTCAACTTGATAAATCTTGTCATTTTGAATTTCCACAGGCATTGGACCTTCCAACCCCTCTTGTAAAAATTGAAAATGGAAGTGTCGGTTATGATGATAATATTGTTTTAAATAAAATAAATATAAATATTACCCCACAGGATAGAATTGGAATTTTGGGTAAAAATGGAAATGGAAAGTCAACTTTGGCAAAATTGATTTATGGGGATTTGCAACTTAAAAAAGGATCAATTCATAGGCAACCTAAACTAAATATTGGATTTTTTACACAACATCAAATGGAAGAACTTCCCCTTGATATGTCACCATTTGAGTATATTTCATCACTTCTTCCACAAAAAACAGAAACAGAGATTCGTTCCATTTTGGGAAATTTTGGAATAAGTGGTGATGTTGCAATTACAAAGATTAAAGATCTTTCTGGTGGCGAAAAAAGTAGGGTGGTTTTTACAAAACTTTCCCTTGATAAACCATCAATTTTAATACTTGATGAACCGACTAATCATTTGGATATTCAAGCCAGAGATGCTTTGATAGAAGCGTTAAATAATTATAACGGAGCTGTTCTTTTAATTACTCACGATTTTAATTTTTTAAATATGGTAGTCGATGATTTATGGTTGGTGGAAAATCATACATGTATTCCATTTAATGGCACAATGGATGATTATAAAAAACTTCTTTTAAGTAAGGATAAAGATGTTGTAAAAAAGGAAAAAACTATACCTGAAAAAGACAATCCAAAACCACAACACGAACAAAAACCAAAGCATAAAAATTTGCAAAAATTAGAGGAAGATATTTTATCTTTGGAAACTGAAAAATCGGAAATTTTAGAAAAATTACAAACTTCTCTTCCTTCATCGGAACTTATTAAACTTTCCAAACGCCTTGATGTTATTGAAACAATACTTCCGATTCGTGAAAACGAGTGGTTAAGTTTACAAGAAGAGTAATTTTTGAATTTTATTGCTTTTTGTCTTGTGTTGTAATAAAATCTTAACATCGAAAAATAATAAAGTATTTCAGAGGTTAAAATGAGCTATATTGATAAAATTTTTCCAAATCCACTTCCAACAGTTGAAGAGTTAGAGGCAAAATATAAACGCCGTGATTTACCGGATGGTGCAAAGGTCACCCGTGTTGCACCAAGTCCAACTGGATTTATGCACATTGGTGGAATTTATACAGCCCTTATCTGTGAACGAGTTGCCCATCAATCAAATGGTGTCTTTTTCCTTCGTATAGAAGATACTGATACTAAACGAGAAGTAGAGGGGGCAACTGAACTTATTTGCTCATCCCTTGCAAATTATGATATAATTCCAGATGAAGGTTTTGATGCTTTTGGTAATGAAATTGGTTCGTATGCACCATATAAACAAAGTGCAAGAAAAGAAATTTATCAGGCATATATAAAACAAATGCTTCTTGATGGTCGTGCATATCCATGTTTTGCAACAACCGAAGAGTTGGAAAAATTACATCATGATCAGGAAATTTCTGGCGCTCGCCCGGGATATTATGGTCGTTGGGCAAAATATCGTGACAGCCCTGTTGAAAAGATAGAGGAAAAACTTGATGCCGGTGTTCCATTTGTGATTCGATTCAAAAGTCATGGAAGCTATGATAATAAAATAGTTATCCAAGATGGATTAAAGGGAAAAATCAATTTCCCAGAAAATGATTTGGATATTGTTATTATGAAATCTGATGGACTTCCAACATATCACTTTGCTCATGTTATTGATGATTATTTGATGGGAACAACACATGTTATTCGCGGTGATGAATGGTTGTCATCACTTCCACTTCATATCCAACTTTTCAAGGCTATGGGTTTCAAGGCTCCTAAATACACACACATCGCTCCTATTCAAAAAATGGATGGCGATTCGCGTCGTAAATTAAGTAAACGCCATGATCCAGAGGCTGATGTCCGTTATTATGATACTGTTGGTTATCCAAGGGTTGCAGTGATAGAATATCTTTTAAATTTGGTTAATTCTAATTTTGAAGATTGGAGAAGAAATAATCAAACTAAATCATATAAGGATTTTCCTGTATCATTAAATAAACTTTCACCTAGTGGTGCACTTTTTGATTTCGTAAAACTTAATAATATAAGTAAAGAAATTATTTCAAAAATGACAACAGATGAAATTTATTCTGCCGTTTATGATTGGGCAAAAAAGAATGATTCAAATTTGCTTGCACTTATGGATTCTAATTCTGATTATATTAAGGCAATTTTATCTATTGAACGCACTGGTGCAAAAAATGCACGAAAGGATATTGCAAAATATTCGGATGTTCCAGCAGAAATTGAATATTTCTTTGATGAAAAATTTGCTATTTCTGATGAAATGAAAAATGAAATTCGTTCCATTAAAAATTATCGTGAAATAGTAAATGCCTATATTCCTATGTTTAATGAAAATGATTCAAAGGATATTTGGTTTGGTAAAATGATTGATTTAGCATCAAAATTCAATTTTGCAAAAAATGGAAAAGAATATAAAGCAAATCCAGAATCTTTTAATGGCGATATTTCAACTTTGGTAAAAATTTTCCGTATTCTTATTACTGGAAAAACACAAACTCCAGATTTAAGTGAAATTCAACATGTAATGGGAAAGGATAGGGTTCTTTCTCGCTTAAATTTTGTTAATGAAATATAGAGGATTTTATGAAAAAGACTTTTGCATACATAGTTGCCTCCCTTTTCGGAGTAGGTTTTGCCCCTGTTGCATCTGGAACTTTTGGTTCATTGGCAAGTTTTATATTGATAGTGCCATCTATATATTTTGATGGACTACAGGGAATATTGGCACTTTTTTGTGCAAGTTTTTTTCTTGGTTGGCTTGCCTCAAGGGTTGTTCTTCGTTATACTGAACATGACCCAGGTTTAATAGTCATTGATGAAACAGCAGGGCAAACTATTACCTTTGTTTTTGTATCAAAATTTTTAAGTTCAAATTTTTCTTATTGGTATCTTTATATCCTTGGTTTTGCATTATTTCGTTTGTTTGATATTACAAAACCATTATTTATAGGAGTTGCAGATAGAAAAATTGAAAACGCATTTGGCGTAATGTTTGACGATGTCCTTGCTGGAATCGTATCTGCAATTTGCCTTTACGCAATTACTTTATTTATTTAATAATTTTTATACCTTCAATAATTATATCCAAGGGTAATTTTATTATATAAAAAGTTGTCGCCAGTATTTCATTAACTGTCCTTAATATTATATTAAAAGGTTGAGAAATTCTAGCAGTATGCTTTTTCAATTTTGATATAGTTTTACTAATTTTTTTATTATTTTTAAGTTGTAAAGATAAAGGAATTTCAAAATTTTTATCACTATATTTTTTATATGCTACGATAAAGTCATAAAAATATATAAGGGTATTATCCTGAATAACACTTGGATATTTTAAGTTTAAAAATGAAAATTTTCGTTTGTAATCAAGTATTATAAAATTATTGAAAATGCTTCTATCTGATATGTTGATAAGTTTTTTTGAATAACTTAAATAATTATTAAATTTAAAATTTATACCATTTTTTTTCAGCACATTTATCCAAATATATTGTTCTGCATGATATCTAGTTAAAAAATCAGGGAATATATCATATTTTGGCTTTTTATGTGTTTTAAACCATTGGCTTGTTTCAGGTTCTGGTGCCAACGGAATATTCCACATCTTATACATATCAGACCTAAGCCCAAACATCACCCAATCTGATGGATGAAATAAACACTTTAATCTTGGTAAAGAATTTCTTGTATAAACATTTGTAATAATTATTCGTTTTTCAAACACTTTGTATTTAAAATCTCGTGCTGGAAATTTATCAAAATATTTAAGAAAATTTTTATTTAAAATTACCATATCCGAACGAAGTTTTAATACATATTTTCTTGTTGCATTTTTTACTCCGTTGAATGTTGAAACTATTTGTCTGTTAAGATTATGTTTTTGACCATTAAGGCGAAAAACAACGGCACCTATATCATTATTAAAAACTATTTTATCATACAAAAGACCTTTAACTTTACTACCTTTCCATGTAGAAATAATAATTTCAGAATCAGGAAGAATTTTTCTTATACTTTTAATCGTTTTTATTGTAACTTCGGAAATTGCCCCTTGAATTACAACAGAAATTTCAGATGAATCTATCATTTTATATCCTATTTTAAGTAATCTTTTATTAAACTGTTTCGTGGCAAACTTATTGCAATACTTGATGGATACGGATTTGTCGGTGCAAAATCATTTATTAAAACTCTTGTTGAATGATTAAGTCCCATCAAAATTGCATAAGGTTTTATTCCAAGGTCAGTCAAAATTTTTTCCAAATTTTTTCGGTATTCTTCACCTCTGGAAGTAGTGATTATTATCTGTCCACCATCATTTTGAAGATTTATAATTTGTTTTACATTTTCAGGAATAGATTCGGTATTATTTGACCAATTTATTTTACCATATTTCCCAGAATTTTTCATAATTACTCCATCAAAATCTATGAAAAAAGTTCTATATTTTTTTTGTTCCAAAATCCATTCATTTAATGTTCCCCAATCTTTGTAATCTGATGCTTCTATATACTCGAACACAGATTTTTTTTGAGATAAAAGATACGAAATTATATGACTTATAAATAATTCATTTTCAATCCCATTTTTTGAAAGATAAGAAAAAGTTTCCATAAATAATTTTGCATCATTAAATCCATAAATTCCCAAACAAATTATGTGGGATACAATCTTTTTTTCTATTATGTCTTGTGTAATATTTTGTTCATTTACAATCAAAAAACTTTTTTCTGGGATATTCGTAATTTTTGGATGTTTATGTAAATCAAAACCCACAACAAAATTTTTATTTTCCATAGGTATTTCAACATTTACAAAATTATCAGAATCTTTTACGACAAATTCGCCATCAATGTTCATTTTTTTCAAAGTATTAAAGACAGTTTCGCTTGCACTTTTCGTAGGTTTTTCCAAAACACAAAGTTTGATTTTTTTGTTTTTTTCAAAGACCTGTTTTAAAATCAAATCCGCCTCATATTTTTCTATATGTTCCTGTAAAATTGTGATAATAATTTGATTAAATAAATTAGTATTTATTCCTTCTATTGCCTTTTCAATCATCAATTTTCCATCCGGATGAGTAAGCATCCATTTTGGTTTCATATTTGGAAATCGTGAAGATTTACCTGCACATGGAATAATAAGAGTTTTCATTTTTTGCCTCCATATTTTTTATGATATTTATTGTATTTTCAATCCCAGAATACAGAAAGATTTCAGTTTTTTTATCCTTTAAATAAGGAATTATTCTAACCAAGTTTAAAAGAAGTATTTTGTATATAAGTAATAAAATATTTTCACCATCCGGAAGAGATTTTATCATTTCAGATATTGTTTCTTTTGCAATCAAAAGTCGTAAATCTCTATTAGTATCTGGTCCAATATTTCTAAACGACCACTTTATTTCTAAATCTTGAAAAATTTTTGCTAAATCAATAATCCACGATGAAAAAAATGTATCTAAAAAATCAATCAGATAAAGTTTGTTATCTGTTGAAATCATAATATTTTCCAATGTCAAATCCCCATGAGATGGGCTTTGCAAAACCCCATTCCAATCAGTCTTATTTAATAACTCAAATACATACTTTATTGTCGTATTTTTATTGAAAATTATTTTATTAAGGTTTGAAATTTTTTGCCTAAAAATATTATTAACATATTGATTTTTAATAGATTTATTTATAGGCAAACTTTTAAAAAGCATTTTTATATAATCGACAAGTTCAGTAATTTTTATAGTGTTTATATATTCACAAAAAGCTATTGATTGAACATATTCCATATCGAAAAAAAATAAATCTTTATCATATCCATAACCATATATTTTTGGTGTCTTAGCAATTTTTAAATCATACTTGCTTTGTTTTATGAATTGTTTTTTAAGTCTTAAATTATATTCTTTAGAAGATGATTTTTTCCTTACAAAAAATTTATTTTCATCTTTGAACAAAGATATTTCACACCCCGAATGTCCATTTAAATTTTTTATAAATTTTAACATATTTGCCACCTAATACTTAATATTTTTATAAGATTCATAAAATAAAAATTTATATAGTTTTCAGCCTTATCAATTTTTAAAATCGGAAGTCCAAAAATTAAAATTTTTTTCGTCTTTTCCAGTGGTAAAGAAAGTTTTTTATTTATCCTAAATCCAACAATTTTTGATAAAATCCCAGCCATATTTTTTGAAATTTTTTTATGATATTCTAAATATTCAACATCCTTATTTAGTATTTTTATTTTTAAATCATTAAACATTTTTTTATACAATTTTATCGTTTCAAAATGCACATTTTTTATATTACTAGATGCTCCACCAATCCTGAAAAATACAAGATATTCTGAGATATAAACGAATTTATGCTTATTTAAAAATAGTTTTAATGTTAAATCATAATCCCCAACGATTTTAAAATTTGTATCAAACATATATTTTTTTATTACATCTGTTTTTATTACCATAGATTGATGAGAACAAGGCATCGTTAAAAACAGATTTTTTATATCAGGATTTTCTTGTAAAATTCCATGAATAATATTTTCATTTTCATCAATATATTTTGTTTTCCCGAATGAAAAATCGGCATTTGTCCTTTGTAAAAAAGAAATAGATTTTGATATCACATTTTCATCAAAATAATAGTCATCAGAATTTAAAAAAGTAATGTATTTTCCTGTTGCTTTTTTAATACCATTATTCATAGCATCATAAATTCCATTATCTTTTTTAGAAAAAAATTTAACCCCCAAAGATTTTAAAAATTCCTTTGTTCCATCATTTGAATTTCCATCAATTACTATATGTTCAATATTCCCATAATTTTGAGATTTTATACTGTCTAACATTTTGATAAAACAATCTTTTCTTCTATGTTCTAATATATTATAAACAACAGTAATAATAGAAATTTTTGGTCTTATCATTTTTGTTCCTTTTTCTCAAATTTGATAAGAGGAAGTATGTCAAAAAGATAAAATTTTAAACTGTTATTGACTTTCACTATTTTTAAAATAGTTAATATTCCGAACAATTTTAGTTTGATTTTTTTATCATATTTTTTTTCATCTTTGATAACCCATTCGACAATATTTTCATTTCTTGATTTTAATGAATATACATCCTTAAAATAAGGATTCGAATATATTACAGTCATATTCTTAATATCATTTGCCACTAAATCACAAAGACCACTTCTTAAGGCATAAACGCTGTGTGCATTCAGCATAATAGCAACAGTATCATACAAATCTAATTTAAGATTTCTTATACCTTTTATCTTATTTTTTCGTTCATTTACAACAGTTATACATTTGAATTGTTTATTAGATTTTATTATATTTTTCCATATAGTTTTGTTATAAAGTTTTATCGAATTTGCCTCTGGAATAAGGACAACTATTTTTTCCAATCCCCCAAGTTTTTTAACTTTCTTTTTGGCATAATTTGATAATTCAGGATACCACATAGGAAGTTCAAATTTTGTTTTTTGTGGCAACATAAGAAATTTCTTATACCATTCAATAAACTGTGTTTTTTCCCCACCAATGGATGTATTTATTTCGTTAAAAAGATACATTAGTTCTTTGTGAAATTCAGGATGTGCCACAAAAATTTTACCCAATTCTGGTTCTGGTGTTGAATCTCCTAATAAAAACAAATCCACTTTATCCATATCAATAATATAGAAATCATTTATTTTATACATATCCATCACAATTTTGTGTGATGACTTGATTAAAAAATGAATTTTACAATTATATTTTTTTTCTAAGGCATCTTTGAATCCACATAAAATCATTGTGTCACCAAGTCCATAAGGTGATAAAAAATACATTACATTTTTTTTAATTTTTAAATCCATTACACCTGATAATTCCATTTTTTCTCCTCCACAAACATAAGTGCATTAAACATAGACACATCTGCATTTTGGTATTCATGTTGTCCCCATCGTCCAACCCCAAAAAGCCCAAAAGGTTTATAATATTCAAGGATATTTTTTATTGCCTCACTATGCCCAATAATTGGAATAGGATAGGCTGCATCGGTTGTATAATTATAAAGATTTACAGCATCTAAAACTTCTTCCGTTCCGTCAAATCGTTTAAGATTTGTTTCAACATACATACCATTTGCTTTTGAACTTTTCGCAAAGTTTGAAATATAAAATTCTCTGTGATAATTTCGTTTTATATCCGGCACATATCGCCAATGCCAATTATGAGAATATTCTTTTTCATAAAGCGATACTACGATTCGATTATATTTAATTTTTGCAAAATCATTTTCAAGTTTTTTAGGTTTCCCTAATGCTTCAAAAAGGTCATTCCATGGCGTTGTATTTATAACATATTTTGTTTTAAATTCATTATTGATAAGCCAATATCCATCTTTTTCTTTTTCAATTTTTTCAACCTTTGTATCAAGTTTAACATAGTTTTTTTCGTCCTGAAATAACGCATCAAATATTCTTTGAAATCCACCTTTTTTAGGGTAATAAAAACTTATATGTGCAGGAAATTTTGATTTATCTTGCTTCTTTTCTAGTGAATATTTAAGTATTTCAGTCACATTAACCCTAGGTATTTTATAAAGCCAATCTATATCCATTTCTGATGGTTTTACACCCCAAAGTTTTGTGTTATACGGAAGCATGTAATTATCACAAATAAGATTCCCAAGTTTCCATCTTATCCATTCCTCGTAATTTTTTGGTTCGGGCATTCCTAATGCTTCTCCGTTTCGTATTACAGAAATAAGGTATAGAATTTGTTTATCCATAGGAAGTTGCCAAAGATTCGATTCTAATGGATAGTCAATAGTATTTTCGCCTATTCGAATTTTTGAAACTCTGGGAATAAAATTAAATTCAGATTCTGGAATATAATTAAAAACGAAATCAAAAACTTCTTTGTATTTTGTATGAAAAAAGTGTCCACCACCTATATCTAAAATATGTCCATCAATATTTTCAGTTCTGCAAAGTCCACCGGCATTTTTCTTTGCTTCCAAACATAAAACATTATATCCATCAAGTCTTAGTTGTTTGGTCAATGTTATTCCGGTAATTCCACCACCAATAATTACAAAATCCAACATTTATGCTTCTCCATTTTTATATTGATTAAAGAATTTTTTGATTCCATTTCTTATATCTATTTTGGGACTCCAACCTAATTTTTTTATTCTTTTATCATCCATAAGTTTTCTGAAAGTCCCATTAGGTTTGCTTTTGTCATATTCGATTTTTCCAGTAAATCCGACGGTGTCTTTTACTAACTCAAAAAGTTTTGAAAGTTTTATATCATTCCCAGCAGTAATATTTACAAAGTCCCCAATTTCATCAAAATTTTTTGTTTCCATAAGATACAAACATGCATCGGCTAAATCATCTGAACACATAAGTTCACGATATACTGAACCATCTCCCCAAAGGACCACCTTATCTCGAAATGCCCCAATCTTATTTAATGCTTTTTCAATAGATTTATCATCGTCAAGATTAAGTTTTTCATCTATTCCAAACCCAAGTTTTCTTTTTTTTAAATCAGCACGAATTCTATCAAAATTATTTTCTGATAAAAGTTTTGCAAGGTAAAAACGCCTAAGTATCATAGGTAAAAGATGAGCCGTTTCCATATCAAAATTATCACCGATACCATATTGATTTGTTGGCATAACGGAAATAAAATTTGTTCCATATTGTTTATTATAGAATTTACAAAGTTCAATCATCGAAATTTTTGCAATGGCATACGCTTCATTCGTTTTTTCTAAACTTCCAGAAAGTAATGCTTCTTCTCTCATAGGTTGAGGGGCATTTTTGGGATATATACAACTTGACCCAAGATTTAAAAGTTTTTTTACACCATATTTGTATGCTGAATGTATAACATTAAGACCTATCATAAGATTTTTATAAATAAATTCAGCAGGATAGGTCGAATTTGCAAGGATACCACCAACTTTTGCTGCAGCTAAAATTACATATTCAGGTTTTTCTTCCATAAAAAATTTTTCGACATCAGATTGTCTTGTTAAATCAAGTTCATTTGATGTCCTTGTTATGATATTTGTATATCCAGATTCTAAAAGTTTTCTATGTATTGCCGAGCCAACCAAACCAGTATGTCCTGCCAAATAAATTTTTGAATTTTTTTCCATATTTTTCTCCTATTTTGGCTTGTATCCATTATCAATAAGAAGTTTTTCGCGTAACGCTTCTTTCATATCTTCCTCGACCATTTCTTTGCAAAGTTGTTCCAAAGAATATTTTGGCTCCCACTTAAGAATTTTATTTGCTTTTTGAGAATTACCTTGCAAAATATCAACCTCTGCCGGCCGAAAATATTGTTCATCAATTTCTATTAAAATTTTTCCTGTTTTTTTATCAATTCCTTTTTCATCAAGCCCGTTTCCTTGCCAAACAATATCTATCCCAAGATTAGTAAAAGTCATTTCAATAAATTTTCTTACACTTGTTGTAATTCCAGTTGCCAATACATAATCATCAGGTTTTTCTTGCTGTAAAATACGCCACATACCTTCGACATAATCCTTTGCATGTCCCCAATCGCGTTTTGCATCAATATTTCCGACATAAAGTTTTTCTTGTGTCCCAAGTTTGATTCGACACGCTGCTCTAGTAATTTTTCTTGTTATAAAAGTTTCACCCCTTCTTGGACTTTCGTGGTTAAAAAGTATTCCATTTGATGCAAACATATTATAACTTTCACGATAGTTTACGGTTATCCAATACGCATAAAGTTTTGCCACTCCATAAGGTGAACGAGGATAAAATGGAGTAAGTTCTGATTGTGGTGTTTCCCTAACCAAACCAAAAAGTTCCGAAGTCGATGCTTGATAAAATCTTGTAGATTGTTCCATCCCCAAAAGTCTTATTGCTTCTAATATCCTAAGGGTTCCGATTCCATCGGCATCCGCAGTATATTCTGGACTTTCGAATGAAACTTTCACATGGCTCATTGCACCAAGATTGTATATTTCACACGGTTTAATTTCTTTTATTATTCTAACTATATTAAGACTATCTGTTAAATCTCCATAGTGTAGAAAGAATTTATTTTTTGAATATGGGTTTGTGTAAATATGATCTATTCTTGCTGAATTAAACGAAGAACTTCGTCTTTTAAGTCCGTGAACTTCATATCCTTTTTCTAATAAAAGTTCAGCTAGATAAGAACCATCTTGTCCGGTTATTCCGGTAATTAAAGCTATTTTACTCATTTACATTTCCTTTTAATTTTAAAATTGGTAAAAAGTTGAGTCCGAATAAATAAATTAAATTTTTCTTTAGTTTAAAAATGGTAAATATTCCGAAAAGTTTTACATATTTTTTGGGAAAGATTTCTTTTATTGAAAGTAGATTTAATCCAAACAATATTACTTTGTATTTTATGCCACAATTTTTTCTTTCTGATTTTGAAAAATATTTATTTTGAATTTTTTTCCATTCAATAGATACAGAATTTTTATCTGATGAAATTCCATTTCTATAGTGGTTCGCAATTATTTGATTTACATATCTAAATTTAACATTTGCCTTGGAAAATAATATAAATTTTTCATAATCACTTGCATATTTATATGTAATGTCATACAACCCATATTTTTGAAACAAATTTCGTTTTATAAAGCAAGATTGATGGTTAATTGTTCCATTTAAAAAAAAGTCTTTTGTTATATAATTAGGGTTATTTTCTATATGGGATTTATTGTTTTTTATAATATTTACATTTCCATAAATTACATCATCCATATAAAAATTTTTTTCAAAAATCTCAGATAAAGTAGTTTTTGAATAAAATGTATCTCCTGCATTCATAAATGAAACATACTCACCTTTTGCATACAGAATACCTTTGTTCATGGCATCATATATTCCAGAATCTTTTTCCGAGATAAATAAATCTATTTTAGAAATATATTTTTTGATTTTATTGATTGTTTGAATATTTGATTGACCATCAATAATTATCCATTCAAAATCATTAAATGTTTGTTCAAAAATGCTTTTACAAGTTCTTTCTATTTCTAATTCATTAAGACAAATTGTGATAACAGATAATTTCATAGTTGCTCCTTATAATCTTGATAATAATTTGAATAAAAAATATGTATGATTAAGGGCAACCGAGGCTTTTATTCGATAAAACCAATCAATATCATTAAAATAATTTTTCTTTTGAAATATAAAAAGAATACGTTTCATTTCTAAATAAAATTTATATTTCAAGGAGTTATCTATTGATTTAAAATGTTTAATTAAATCTTTTATCATAAAGTTGATAGAAAATTTTTTAAATCTTCCAAATTCATATTTTTCAAAGTCATTCAGTAAAATATTTTGCACAGTAAATAAATCAAATCTTTTTATATCATTTGAATGAGTCGTGCTTAATACATTTGATATCCTGTAAAAATAAAGTTTTTTATTTAATGTTACGATTCTGTTTGCAATAGCCAAAGTCCTAAATACAGGGGCAGAATCTTCGAAAAAAACACCTTCTGGAAAATATAAATATTTTTTTGCAAGATTTGATTTAAAAAGTTTATTCCAACATACTGCCATACCAAAACCAAAATGTTTTGATGGCTGTTTTTTAAGAGTTTTTAGATTGTAAATTTCATTTTTTCTAAGATGCTTATCTATTCTTGATTTTTTAGTTTTCTTTATTTCCGAGTTAGATTTTGCCCTGTAATAATCACATATAACAATGTCCGCATCAAATTCTATTGCCTTTTGATACATATCAAATAAAAATGTCGGAGCCACCCAATCATCACTGTCAACAAATGTAATATATTCTCCCTTAGCAAGATTTATTCCAACATTTCGAGCCGATCCTTGTTTTTGATTTTTTTGATGAATGACTGTAATCCTAGGATCCTTTTTTGCAAAATTGTCGCAAATTAAAGGCGAGCTATCTGTTGAACCATCATCAATAATAATTATTTCAATACTTGATAATATTTGAGATCTAAGCGAGTTTATGCAATCACAAATATATCTTTCCGAATTGAAAACCGGCACTATTACAGATACAGCAATTTCATTCATTTTTTATTCCAATAGTTAAAAGAAAAATCCCATTTAATTTTATTTTTTTATAAAAGGGATTATATCCATTTCACAACAGAATAATCAACAAGAACAAAATCCTAAGTTATTGTTTATACGAATAAATATTATTTTATAATTTATAAGAAATAAGACCTAAAACTTGAATATGGTATAGTAAATTAAACCACCCCTTTTTTTATCTGTTTTCTTTGTTTGGACTTACGGCAATTATCCATAATTTCATTGACTTTAAGGGAGGAAATTCCTAAATAGACATATTTTATTTTTTATTTTTAATAATTGAAAAAGTATTTTTATCCTTAAGTGAAAGATTTTCAGCAAAAAAATTAAATAACACTCTTTCAAAGCGAAATAAATTATATGAAAGTTTATGGTAAAAATAAAAAGGCTTTTTAGGCCTTTTTACTTTCATTGTTATTTCTTTCATCCCAATTTTTTAATATCCAAGAGGATGAATTTGGTTTTTGCCTACCTGAAATTTTTGAACCGACATTATATTTAATTTCTATACCAAGTTCCTTGCATACTGGAATTTCCGGTATATTGTCAGCAGTCCTATCTCCACCCTTGGCAAACACTAATGTATCATTTGGGTATTTTGCACGCGCCTTTCTTAATCCATCACATGCAGAATTGTCCTTGTCATCAAATGCAATTACATCAATCACACCTTTTATTGCACCAACAACAGTGCTTCTTGTATGAAAGTTCATAAAGTTTTTACCCTTTTTACGACAAAGCCATTCATCACTATTTACAAGTGCAATAACACCATCGGAATTATTTTTACTTTCAAGAATATTTTCAATATGTCCTTCGTGTATTGGATCAAATCCACCTGATACTATATAATATGTTGCCATTTTTGCCTCTTATTCCTAATTTGTAATATATTTTAAAGCAGGTTATTGTAAAATTCAACCCGAACAAATTCCTATTTTTTATTCCTTTCTTCAATAAGCATAAGTTTTACCATATTTATTGCAGTTGCATCACTGTCTGCAAGATTTGCAATATTCATAGTCATTTCAAATGCACGCATAGAAATAAAATTTTTGGGTTTAGATTTTAATTCATCTTCTGAATAAATATTTTCAAGTTCATTTAGTAATAGATTAAATATTTTAGCCCTATCAATACTTGCTCCTGTTTCAAAATTAGCTTGAGTATTTTCATGAACATCGGAAACGAACATACTCCCATTTCCAGTTGTAACCCATGCAATATTATATCCAAGCAAAGCTAATTTTTCCATGGTTGCAAGTTTTGGTTTTGAAATACCTCGTTCATAATTTTGCCATGTTATTTCACCCAACCCTAAAAATGCAGACATTTCTTTTTGAGTTTTCTTGAGGTTTTCTCTTATTTTTTTTAATCTTTCTTCCATAATATTCCTTAAAACATATAAAAATATGTATTTTTTACTTTACAAACATAAAAATATATGTATATAATTAAAATACATAAAAATTATAGCATTATTTTTTTTAATAGTCAAATGGAGGAATAAAAATGAAAAAAGAAGAAACAAATCCTTATGCGTTAATAGGTAGTCGAATTAAAAAGATTCGTTTGGAAAAAAATATTGATAAATCTTTTCTTGCTGAACAATTAGATATTTCTGTTGCATCTATCGATTCTATTGAAAGAGGACGCGTAAAAATCACAATGGATGTGCTTTTTGCCATATCTGATATATTAAAAACAGAAATGAATTACTTTTTAACAGGCATTCCAAATAGTCGTGTCGTTCTTGCTACACACATATTGGATAATTATATCGAGGCATTTAAGTTTATTAACAGCCTTTCACCAAAACAAAAACAAGTCTTTTCTGATATGCTTACAAAACTAACTTCTAAATCTTCTAATAAACAGCCAAAAAAATAATTTAGTATATTTTTTCACACAAAATACAACCAGTGATTTTAATACTTGACAAATAAGGAGAACAAATGTAGAATATGAATCAAATTAAATGAGAATAGGAGGCGAAAAAATGCTAACTAAACAACAGTTAAAATTATTTATGATAATCGATGAACGATTAAAAAGTGATGGCGTATGTCCTTCATTTGAAGAAATGAAGAATTTGATTGGTTTAAAATCTAAATCTGGAATTCATCGTTTAATAAAAAACCTTGAAGAACGTGGTTTTATTCGCCAAATTCCAAATAAGGCTCGTGCTCTTGAAATTATCAAATATCCTGAAAATTATGGTGATAATATAAAGGATGTTACTCCTGTAAATGATAATGTAAAAATGGTGACTATTCCACTTTATGGAAAGATTGCTGCCGGAACACCTATTGCTGCGATTGCAAATCAAACTGAAACAATGGATGTCCCTGCAGATATGCTTGGAAATGGCAAATATTATGCTCTTAAGGTTGAAGGTGATTCTATGATAAATGCCGGTATCAACAGTGGGGATAGGGTTATTATCCAAGAAACTGCTGATGCACCAAATGGAACAATAGTTGTTGCCTTGATTGATAACGAGGAAGTTACTTTAAAATATTTATATAAAAAAGATGGTTCAATCGCTCTTAAGCCAGCAAATCCAAATTATGAAACAAGAATTTTCTCACCTGATCGTGTGCGTGTCCAAGGCCGTATTGCAATGCTTATTCGTTCATACTAAAAAAAATATGAAAAAATACTTGCAATAATAACGAATCTGTGTTAGAACATAATAAGAACATTAAAAGAAGAAAGAAAGGAAGTATATAATGTCAGAAAATAAGCAAAAAGCCTTAGAGGCAGCTCTTTCACAAATAGAAAAATCTTTTGGAAAGGGATCTATAATGAAACTTGGTGAACAAGAAGGAATTGAAATTCCATCTATTTCAACAGGTTCACTTGGTCTTGATATTGCTTTAGGAATTGGTGGACTTCCTCGTGGTCGTATAGTTGAAATTTATGGTCCTGAAAGTTCTGGTAAAACAACGTTAACTTTGCATGTTGTAGCCGAAGCACAAAAAATAGGTGGAACTTGTGCCTTTATTGATGCTGAACATGCTCTTGATCCTGCTTATGCAAAACGAATTGGTGTTGATGTTGATAATCTTATTATTTCTCAACCGGATTCTGGTGAACAAGCATTAGAAATTGCGGATACATTGGTTCGTTCAGGTGCGATTGATGTTTTGGTTGTTGATTCTGTTGCTGCTCTTGTTCCAAAGGCTGAATTAGAAGGTGAAATGGGTGATCAACATATGGGATTACAAGCTCGCCTTATGTCCCAAGCATTAAGAAAACTTACTGCATCTGTTTCCAGATCTAATGCTCTTGTAATATTTATTAACCAAATTCGTATGAAAATTGGTGTTATGTTTGGAAATCCTGAAACAACAACGGGTGGAAATGCGTTAAAGTTTTATTCTTCTGTTCGTATGGATATTCGCCGTGTTGGCTCTATAAAGGACAAGGAAAATGTTATAGGTAATGAAACAAGGGTAAAAATTGTTAAAAACAAAGTTGCCCCACCATTCAAAACAGTAGATTTTGATATTATGTATAACTATGGAATTTCTCGTGAAGGTGAAATTATTGAACTTGGTGTTCAGGCTGGTATAATTGAAAAATCTGGATCTTGGTTCTCGTATAATTCTGAACGAATTGGCCAAGGTAAAGAAAATGCTCGTCAATGGTTAAAGGATAATCCAAAAGTTGCTGAAGAACTTATTAAAAAGATTATGGAAAAATCCGGTATCATTAACGAAAAAATGTTGGATACAACACCAAGTCGTGCCGATGATGATGCTGTGCCAGTAATTGATGCCAATAAATAAAATTATTGCGGTTATTTAATTTTATTTTATTTTTCCCCTCCCTATACTCTCCATAAGGGAGGGGTATTTTATTCTGATTTTGGATATCAAAAGTTTTATGTTATAATAATAAAGAATATAATGATAACGAATATTAAGGAGAATAAAAATGAGCAAAGTAATACAGATAAAAGATTATGAAATTTTTGCAAAAATAATGAAACATTTAAGGTCTGAGGCTAAGGTTACTCAAATAGATTTAGCAAAAAAATTAAAAGTCCAACAATATTTTATTAGTAAATATGAAAGTAACGATAGAAAATTAGATGTTTTAGAATTTTTGAAAATATGTCAAATTTTAAATAAAAATTCAGTCGATGTCATCAATGATATTTTAAGCAAAATAAATTTGTAAAAATTTTTATCAATAAGCAAAGCTCCGTTAGTGGGGCTTTTTTTTATTTAATAAACTCTTTCATTTGACAGAGTTTTTTTATTATGCTAAAATCCATCCCAGATTTGGTTAAAACTAAATCTTATATCCGAGAGGATTCGAGCCTGAGAAACTCGTAGAAATACTACAAACCCAACAATGGTTGGGGTGTTGGCGTTTGCCAATGGTCATTTTGTAGTATTTTGACATTTCTCAGACCCCAACCACTTTGGATATAAAGTGGTTGTTTTTTTAAAGGGGAATAAAATGGAAAAATATTTTGATGATACACATATTTTATTGTCGCGTAAAATTTCGACTAAACTTTACATTATACTTTGGTCGATTTTCATCGCTTTGGCTATATATTTGCTTGCAAATCTTTCATTTTTAAATGTCATTTTTTTAATTTTATCGTTGTTTGCAATAGTGATAATTTCTTTGTATTTCAAATCATTTAATTATTTTTTTACCACAAAAAATATAATTTTTGAAAAAGGTATTTTTTATAAAAAAATAGTATTCTTAGATTTTTCCGACTGGTCCAAAGTTTTATATAAACAAAATCTAATTGGCAAAATATTTAATTTTGGTTCAGTATATTTTATTAGCAAAAACGAAAACAAACTTCGATGGATTATAGTCCCAAATCCAAAAAATACAGTCATTATAATAAAAGACATTTATTACAGCGCGATACTATTATAACTTATGGATTTTCAAGTTTTCTCGAGCCAATAATTTTTATTTCATATTCAAGCATAATACCAAATTTTTCGTAAACTTTAAGCCTAACTTGCTCAGCTAAATCCTCAATATCAGCAGATGTCGCATTGTCTTCATTTACAATAAAATTTGCATGCACAGGTGATACAATCGCACCACCCAATTTCATACCCTGACAGCCAGATTCTTTTATAAGTTTCCATGCAGGATGCTCCTTGCTTGGATTTTTAAATGTTGATCCCGAGGTTTTTGTGTATGTTGGTTGACTAGAGTCTTTTTTCTCCTTAATCTTATCCATCTTTTCAAGGATTTCTTCTTTCTTTCCGGTATTTCCCTTTATTATTACAGAGGTAAAAATCCATCTAGAAGAAATATTTGATTTTCTGTATGCAAAACCACATTCATCAACAGTAAAAATTTTTCTTTTACCATTTAACTTATCAACGGCTTCAAAAGAAACAATTATGTCCTTTATTTCACGATCAAAACAACCAGCATTACTTAAAATTGCCCCACCAATAGTGCCAGGAATACCAAACAAAAATTCCATTCCTGCGATTCCATTTTCAGCACAAAACTTTGAAACAGCAATACTGGATGCAAAAGCACCACACTTTAATGTAATATCATCAATTTTTTCAATCTTAGAAAAATTGTCATTTTGAAGTCTTATCACAATACCATTCAATACACCATCGCGTATAAGTATATTGGATCCAAAACCAATAACATGTATAGGCATATCCTTAGGTGCTTTCTTCAAAAAAGAAGTAAGATCATCAACATCGCGTGGGGAAAAATAAATCTCTGCTACACCACCAGTTTTAAATCTGGTTAAACTAGCAAGTTCGTAATTTTCAAGTAATTCACCCTTTACTTTTGGTAAGTCTTTCATCACAATCTTTCTATTTTGTTAGTAAATCTGGAAGTGTATAAATCAAATGTTTTATATTTCCAGCTCCAAGTGAAACAATTATATCACCAGATTTTGCATTTGACAATATAATCTCAGAAACTTCATCAAACTTATTGATTTTAAAGGATTTTTTCCCGACAATTTTTTGCATAGTTTCATAAAAATCACAATGATTTTTCATATTTTCATCAGATTCTCCTGCTGCATAAACAGGCATACAAATAACATAATCAGCATCTTTGAAACATCTTAAAAAATCATTAAATAAATCAGTAAGTCTTGAATACCTATGAGGTTGAAATATCGCAAAAATTTGCTTATCTTTAGCAATACTACGAGCCATAGCAAGAGTGGTTTCAATTTCCTTTGGATGATGCCCATAATCATCAAAAATAGTAAGCCCATTTACATCTGCAACTTTTGTGAATCTATGCTTTGTCCCAGTAAATTCAGAAACGGCTTGTTTAATTTTTTCATCGGAAATACCAAGATATTTTGCAACAGCAACAGATGCAAGTGTATTAAGCACATTATGTCTTCCAAAAAGTGGTAACGACACATCATTTATTACTTTTCCATCAGCAAATTTTATATCAAAATGTGCCCCATTTACATCAAAAGTAATATTTTCCGCCATAACATCAGCTTTGTTATCAAGGGCATAAGTCAATACAGTCTTCTTATCTTTTGCCTCCATCGCCAATTCCAAAGCCACAGGATGATCAGCACATGCGACAACTAAACTACGAACTCTGGAAATAAAATTTCTAAAATAATTCTTAAGGTTATCAAAAGTTTTATAATATTCCATATGTTCAGCATCAATATTTGTAATAACAGCAATATCAGTTGTATAATGTTTTATATTTCCAAATGCTTCACAGGCTTCTGCTACAATGAAATCGCCATTTCCAACTTTTGCATTAGAGTTGTAGCGATTCATAATTCCGCCATCAATAATTGTTGCGTCCATACCTGCAACATCAAGCATCGTTCCAACAAATGATGTGGTAGTAGTTTTTCCATGTGTTCCAGAAACAGCAATAGATTTTTTAAGAGTAAATACATATTGAAGCATTTCTGCGCGTTCAATGATAGGAAGTCCACGCTTTTTTGCTTCAACCATTTCAACATTATGTTCAGGAACAGCCGAAGAAAATACAACATAGTCAGCACCATCAATATTTTTTGCATTATGCCCAACAAAAATTTTTGCCCCCATATTTTTAAGGGCAAGCATATTTTCACCTTCAACTTCGTTTGAACCTTGAACGCCAAAACCTGTTTTAAAAAGAACTTCGGCAATAGAACTCATACCAATGCCATCAATTCCAATAAAATGGAAAACTTTGGATCTAGGAAGTTCTTTCAAATCAATATTTAACAATTTAAAAACCTTTTTTATTCTTAATTATACCATCAACCAATTTTGCAATATTTTTGCTTGCATCATTTTTGACTTGGAAGATTTTAGCTTTTTTTGCCATATTTTCAAGTAAATTCTCATTTTTTACCATTTTTTCTAGGACTTTATACAAATTTTTCGCAGAAAACTCAGGTTGTGGAATAATTTCACCCCCACCAACCGAAGTTATTTGTTCGGCATTTATAAATTGTTGCCTATCTTTATGCATAATAGGAATAAAAATTGCCGGTCTTCCAACTGTTCCAACTTCTAAAACAGTCGATGCCCCAGATCTACCAATAAAGATATTAGATTTCGCTAAAAGTTCAGCTGGATTATTAAAAAATGCTTTTATTTCAGCTTTTACTCCAATTTTTTTATAAAACTTTTTTATTTTTTCTATATCTTCAGCAACTACCTGTTGATAAATAAAAAATCTTTTTTTTGCTTTTTCATCAAACATAGAAATTGCCTTTGAAACTATATCTCCAAAAATTTTGGCACCTTGGGATCCACCCATCACAACTATGGTGATATTTTTTCCACCCTTTACCGATGTAAAAGGAGTATTTGCAACATTTTTTACATCTTCACGAAGAGGAAGTCCCGTAAATTTAACATTTGCCTTTGTCGGTATTTTTTTTGTGTCTTTAAATGAAACCATTGTCACATCAGCAAATTTAGAAAGCAAAATATTTGCATTACCCAATATTGAATCTGCATTGTGAATGAATGTTTTTTTTCTTAAAATTTTACCCCACAAAACCACAGGCACAGAAATATATCCACCCATACCAATAACTGCAACTGGGCGTATTTTAAGCATAAAGTAAAGTGTTTGTATAAACCCAACAGCAAGTTTTGAAAGGCTTCTTAATCTATAAAAAAAACTTTCTCCACTCATTCCACCACCAATTATAACGGAAATATTTTCAAATTTATCAGCAAATCTTTTCCCTCTTTTATCAGTGATAAGATAAACTTTATATCCAATATTTTCTAATGCTTTTTTTATTGAGGATGCAGGAAATAAATGTCCACCAGTTCCCCCAGCACCAATAACAATTCTATTATTTTTTTTCATAATCTACCTCCGCAAATTTTGATCTTGAAGTAATGATAAAATTATTCCTATAGCAAGACATGATGAACAAAATGATGATCCACCATAGGAAATAAATGGTAAAGTCATTCCCTTTGTCGGTCCTATTCCCAAAGTTGAAATAAGATTATATGTAATTTGGAATGTAATATAACTTGAAATTCCAATTCCTGAAAATATAACAAAAGAATTTTCCTTTGATTTTAATTTATAAAGAATATGAATTATTAAAATTAAAAACAAAAGTATCAATAATATAGAAAGTATTGGACCAAATTCTTCAATAACTGCTGCAAAAATAAAATCGGTATGAATATCAGGCACAATAGTTTTTAAATTATTTGCATGTCCACCGAATAAAAGATTCGATTCTTTTATTGCATCCAATGCTTTATCAAGTTGATAGTTATCATTCATCAAAAATTTATTTATTCTGATAAAAAAGTGTGGAAAAAATTTATATGCAAAAGGAATGATTCCTGATGCCATAGCAATAAATATAAAAAATATTTTCCACGGAAGCCCAGCAACAAGAATTTCAGCAAAAAATATTACCAAATAAGTAATGGTCATACCAAAGTCCGGCTGTTTTATCAAAACGGCACAAATAAATCCTAATATACAACACAATAATAAACAGTAATTTTTTCTTCGTTTTTTAAGTTTTGAATATTCATCCATCGGTTTCTTAATTTTTTCCTTTTTTGAAAACAAAGAACAAAATTTTCTGATGCATTGAACTGTGAAAATCACTGCCTTTATTGGGAAAAAGATTTTTCGTTTTTTATCCATACCATTTTTCTTTTCCATATCTTTTATCATTTTGTGCAAATCTTTAATCCTTACTAAAATCATAGCAACAGCAATAGCAAAAAATGGTTTTAATAATTCCGAAGGTTGTATTTTCATAACGCCAAAATTTATCCATCTTGTAGCACCTTTTGCCCCAGTAAAAAACAATGTTGCAACAAGCATTAAACATAAAACAGGAAACCCAATTATGGTCCACTTTCTTATGCTTTGTAATTTCATAGTAGATACGGAAATCATTATAAAAAGTCCAAACCACATATAAACGCCAATGTTTTTTATAAAATGGTATTCATCACTAAATTTCATCCTTCTTGCTTGATATGGACTTGCTGCAAATTGTATCAGTATTCCAAATACTATAAGAGCCAAGACAGAAAATAAAATGAACTTATCAACTCCAAGCCACCATTTTGTAAATAAATTATTTTCTGTTCGTCTTATAAACATATTTATCCTAATTTTTTTGCATACTTTTCTTTTATTTCTTTAAATAAAGATTTGAAATGATCGCCCCTTTCTTCGAATGATTTGTATTGATCAAACGAAGCCGTAGCAGGGGATAAAAGAATAATAGGTTTTTGAACTTTTCCTTTTTTCAAATCTTTTATTGCAAGTTTAAATGCTTTATACACAGCCTTATCCAACTTATGACATTTATATGAAGGAAGTATATTCTTTGTATCATTATAAAATACTTTTTCACATTCACCTATTACAAAAACACGTTTTATTTTCCCATCGCCAAGTTGAGGTTTCAAAAGGTCAATTCCGCCTTCTTTCTGTCTTCCACCAATTATCCAATAAATATCATTCATTGAATCAATAGCATATTTCACAGATTCGGCATTTGTTGCCTTTGAATCATCTATAAATTGGACACCAGCAAATGTCCCAACATCTTCAATCCTATGTTCCAAAGTTTTAAAAGATTTAATTGAATCAATAATCTTGTTTGTTGAAAGCCCAGTTTTTTTCATAGCAGCAAACACTGCAACAATATTTTGCCAATTATGTTTACCACGAAGATTTGTTAGTGTTTTTAAATCAAATATTTCCTTCTTTTCACCTTTTGTATTATCAATCAAAATACCATTGGATGTTACATAATATCCATCAACTTTTCTTGATGATGATACAGGGATATTTTTAGATTTAGGTTGTTCCTTATTAAGTTCTGTAAAAATCTTTTTAGTATTTTCATCATCCACAGCAACAATATTTACGCCAGATTTTCCGGACTTTCTAGTGAATATTTGTTTTTTTACAGCAATATATCCATTCATTCCATTATGTCTTGATAAATGATCCGGAGTAATATTCAAAAGTATCGATATATCAAAATCAATAGATGGAGAAAGTTCTATTTGATAACTAGACATTTCAAAAACATAGTATCCATCACTACCTAATACAGGTAAATCAAAAACAGGAATACCAAAATTTCCACCAATAGCACACGGAATATTATTTTCCTTTAATATGTGATATATAAGTGCAGTCGTAGTTGATTTTCCATTTGTTCCGGTAATACCAATATATTTTGCATCCTTGTATGATGAAACGAAAAGTTCTATATCAGAAATAATCCTTACGCCATGTTCCTTTGCCAATTTTGCAATAGGATGAGGAGTAGGGTATGTATGAGGAATTCCTGGACTTATAATCAAAAGTTCAACAGTCGAAAAATCTATAGTTTTCAAATCTTGAACAGAAACTTTTATTTTCAATGCTTCTTTTCTTAATTCTTCTTTATCGTCCCAACCAATAACATGAACACCACGAAGTTTTAATTCTCTAGCAACAGCCATACCAGTTTTACCAAGCCCTAAAATGGCTACTGTTTTATTAAGTAAATTATTTATCATTTTTTCCTCTAAAATTATCTGATTTTAAGCGATGATAATGCAATCAAAGCCAGTATTATTGATATAATCCAAAATCTTATGACAACAGTTTGTTCACTCCACCCCTTAAGTTCAAAGTGATGATGAATTGGTGCCATACGGAAAAGCCTTTTCCCTCTAAATTTATAAGATGCAATCTGAAGCATAACAGACATTGCTTCAACAACAAAAATTGCCCCACAAATAAGAAGTAAAAATTCATTTTTTGTAATAACACTAATTACACCCAATGCTGCTCCCAAAGCAAGAGAACCAACATCCCCCATAAATATTTTTGCAGGATAAGCATTGAACCATAAAAAGCCTAATACCGCCCCAATTATTGAACCAACTAAAACTGTCACTTCTCCAACACCAGGCACATAAGGAAGGAAAAGGTAAAGAGAATAATCAGCTCTACCTATCAAATATGATACAAGCAAGAATACAGCAAATGAACTTACCATTGTCATACTTGCAAGTCCATCAATACCATCAGTAAGATTTACAGCATTTGCAGTTCCCACAATAACAAATGCCACAAATACAAAATAAAGTATGCCAAGATTCCACAAGATATTCTTGAAGAATGGAATTGTTATTGTCATCTTAAATTCGTTTGGCATAAGTCTATAAATACCAAAACAAACAATCCAACTTAGTGTAAATTGAAGAATAAGTCTTAATTTTGCAGAAAGTCCACGATACGCATTTCCATGAACAACTTTGAAATAATCATCAACAAAACCAATCATTCCAAATGAACACATTGTGAAAAGAACAATCCAAACATATCCATTGCTTAAATTACACCACAAAAGCGAAGATACTAGTATTGAAAAAAGTATCAATACTCCACCCATAGTAGGAGTTCCTTGTTTTTTAAGGTGCGTCTGTGGTCCTTCTTTTCTTATAGGTTGAGTAAACTTAGTTTTAATAAAGTTTATAAATTTATCTCCTAAAAGAATATAGATAAAAAGGGATGTCAAAAGTGATGCCCCAGTTCTAAAAGTGATATATCTAAAAAGATTGAATATACCGTCAAAATTTGCACTTAAACTATAAAACATTTTACGCCTCTTTCGTTATTTTTTTATATTATAGCACAAATTTAATTGATTCTTAAGTATTTTTTTATTTTTTTGAAATTTTTAAATCAAGATTTAATATTGGTGTTATATCATCAATGATTTTTGCAGATACAGGAACCGTTGTGCAAGCTGCTGTATCACACCCATTATTCTTTGCTTCATCAAGCATAATAAGCATAGTATATTTAGGGTTGTCTGTTGGAAATATAGAAAGGAAAAAAGTTCTTGTCTTGCTTGTATCATATTTTCCATTAACAAGTTTATACGAAGTTCCAGTTTTCCCACCAACTAAAATATTGTGAAGATTTGCCATATATCCAGTTCCATTTGTCACAACTAATCTCATCAATTTTCGCATAGCATCCGAAGTTTCTGGACTTACTACCTGATATGATTTTAAAAGTGAATTTTCATCGCGTTTAAGTATAGTTGGATTTATAAACAAACCATCATTTACAATAGCATTAACTGCTGTTACAATATGAAGCATAGTTGGTGATAAACCATATCCATATCCAATAGTTGCGTTTGCGTGCTCATTCCATTCTTTTGGAAGTAAAGGTTGTCCTCGTTCAGGAAGTTCTATATTTATTTTTGAAAGAAGATTTAATTTATTTAAAAATTCTTGTTGCTTTTCAATACCTAAATCTTTTGCAATATTTGCCATAACAATATTCGATGAATAAATAAAACCTTCGGCCATATTCAAAAGCCATTTTTTAGGATGAGAGTCTTTGATTCTATAACTTCCAACCATAAATACTTTTGATACATCAAATATTTTATCATTTGGATATCCATTTTCTATTGCAAGTGCCGTATTGAAAATTTTCATAACAGATCCAACTTCATATACATCCAATGTAGTATGATTGTTATAAAGAGGATTTAATACAACATCTTTGTAATCACTGTTAAGAAAATCTGGAAGAGAAACCATTCCCAAAATTTCCCCAGTTTTAACATCAATAACTATACCACCGGCACTTTTTGCACCATAATTTTCCATAGCCTTTAAAAGGTTTTGCCTGATTGCATCTTGAATATACATATCAAGGGAAAGTGTTATAGGCTTTTTTTGATTTACCAACTTGTTATCATCAATATATTTTTCAATACCACTCATCGCCTTATTATCAACATCGACACTTCCTATAACATGAGAGAAAAGATTTAATTGAGGGTAAACACGACCTTCATTTTTTATAAATTGGAAACCAGGTTCACCAATCAAAATGATTCGTTCGCGTTCACTTGGCGAAATTTTTCTAGCAAGATAAATAAACTTTTTTTTCGACTTTACCTTTTTTATAACATCATTATATTTCAAGTCTGGTAATATTGTTAAAAGTTTTCGTGTTGATATTTCAGGATCCACCATATTATGAGGTTCAACATATAAATCAAATGTCTGAAGATTTGTTGCCAATATTTCCCCATTTCTATCAACAATATCAGGCCTGTAAAACGAAGATACATTTTTATTTACGGTATTTTTTTCATGTAAAAAACTAAAATCAATATTTATTGATAAAATTCTAATAATTATTAAAGAAAATAATAAAATACATACTGATGAAATAAAAACGATTCTTCCTTCGGCAACAGATTTATTTTTAACAGGAATCCATTCCAATGGAATATCATCGCCAAACAAAAAACCTGTAGGCTCTTTTTCTTCATATTTAAAAATTTTTTTCAAAAAGTTTTTCATTTTTTACTCAAATTGTGGATTTACAGGAATATCTATTACTCTTACAAAATCATTAGGAGTAATATTTTTATAATTTGGAAGGTATGTATTCGAAATATCCTTTATTTTTGTAATAGAAGTCAAATGTGAAATTTCAGTTTTAAGAATTTTTATTTCAATATCAGTTCTTGCAATTTCATCTTTATTTATACTTATATTTTTATCAAATTGATTTATTTTTAACTGTAATACAAAAGAAAGTATAGCAAGACCTATCTCAAGTATGCCAAGAAATGAAAAAAATAACAACTTAGACTTATTCACTTTTTACCCTTTAACAAAATTACAATTTTTCCATCACACGAAGTTTTGCAGAATGAGCCCTTGGGTTCATCTCAACTTCTTGCTTAGATGGAATTATAGCATTTTTATTAACACTTTTAAAGGATAATTTTTGATTATTTTCAATAGCCACAGGAATATATCTAGATACAGCCTGTTTTATTTCAGTTTTTTCTTTTATAAAATTTTTGACAATTCTATCTTCCAAAGAATGAAAATCTACAACAACTAATCTTCCTCCACTTGATAGAATAGATTCGCTATCACCTAAAACCTTTTCAAGTTCGCCAAGTTCATCATTCACATAAATTCTTAGTGCCTGAAAGATTCGTGGCACAACTTTTGTTGCTTGCCATTCCCCAACAATATTTTTGATTATATTAACCAATTCAAAAGTAGTTTTTATAGGTTTTTCCCCACGAATACTTACAATGCGTCTGGCAATAGCTCTTGATCTTGGTTCTTCACCGTATTTGTAAAATATATCTGATAATTCAGATTCGGACATATTATTTATTACCTCTTTGGCATCAAGGTTGTTTTGTCCCATTGCCATAGAAAGTGGTGCATCAAATCTGAATGAAAATCCCCGTTCTGGAGTATCAATTTGCATTGATGAAACGCCAATATCTAAGACAAGTCCATCAACACGCTTAATATCATTTTGTTTTAATGTTGGAAGGATTTTTGAAAAACATTCTTGAAAAAAAATAAATCTATCGCCATATTTTTCTTTTACTTCTTTTACCCTAGGAAGAACAGTTTCATCCCTATCAAATGCAATTACTTTTGTATTTTTGGCATCAAGTATTGCAGATGTATATCCACCATTTCCGAATGTCCCATCTATATATACACCGCCATCTTTTATGTTAAGATTTTCTAACACTTCGTTAAGCATTACTGGTATATGGGGAGTATTTTGCATACTTAATCCTTTTTAAAAGAAAGTGAAGGTCTATTTTTAAATGCCTTTTCTCTTGTTTCCTTTTGATACTTTTCAAATTCATCCTTATCCCATATTTGAAAAGTTTTACCACGACCGACAAAAAGAGCATTTCCCTTTATTCCGGCAAATTCAATTAAATCAGCAGGAATTACAATTCTTCCTGTTACATCAAAAGAAAGTTGTCTTGCATCTGAAAAAATAAGTGAATTTAGATTTTCATTTTCTTCGCTAAACAAATCCAAATTATCTGTTGCATCAGAAAGTTGTTCCATTCTTTGCATTGTGCAACCTTCGATACACTTATGAGTAAAGGAATGATAAAGTATTACACCTTGGAAATCATCATTTTTGGTTGCCATACGAAAATCCGAAGGCACACTTACGCGTCCTTTTGTATCAATTTTATTTTCAATAGTTCCCAAAAATAACATAATTTTTACCTCTATTTCGAGTCCATCATATTATGGTATTTCGTGGTTGTCAATGACAAAAATATGTTTTTATATGGTTTCGTATGCCAAAAATGTAATTTTTTGTGTAAAAAATAAACTTTTTTAAATAAAAATGATTTTTTTTGTTTTTTTTACTTGACAACAGAATCGGAATGATTCATAAATAAGGGTATGGAGCGGAACAAACAGCAACACTAATTAACAAAGGAGATGAAAATGGAGAGTAAAAATAAAACAGTTTTAATGACGGTTATCGATACAATCCTAGAAGAAACAGTTTGGGTTAATAAATCTGGTGAAACTGTATCATTAAAAGATGCCATTGCAAGAAATATAAAGGCTGGTGGTATGGGAAATGTTGATAGTCTTGAAAGAAGTGATCTTTTGGGTGCATATACATCATTTCAAATCAAAAGACAGTCTTTTGCAGAAAATACTCGTGATATGAGTGATAAAGAATTATCTGATAAAATCAAATTATTTATTTTTGAAGATACACGCGAACAAATGCTTCTTCTTGAAAGAGAACTTAATCTTTCAACATCAGAAAGAAAGACAGCATAAAAATTTGGGGGCAATCCAAATATAAAATCCCTAGGTTTGAAAGCCTAGGGATTTCTTCTATTTGCAAAGTGTTCAATTTTGATGGATAATTATTTTGTTTAACAAATAAAGGAGGTTTTTATGAAAAAAGTATTGCCTATTTTATGTGTGCTAGCAGCTTGTAGCTCTACTGAAACAACAAATAACTATCATATGAATAATACATCAGACTCAAAACCACAAAAAACACAAACATACAAAGTCTATGAAAATGAAGTAGATGCGTTTATTTGTGATAAAACATCAAAAGGAAATTTCAAATATTGTGATGTTAATGGTGAAAAAATTACCGGATACATAAAATCAAGTGGAAGTTATATTTCTTATTATGAAAACGGCGAACAATTAAATGGAATTATTTTTTACCCAAGTTCTAAACAAGTAAGAAATTATTTTAAGAAAAGTTCTGATGGAAACAAATTCACTTTGGTAACTTATTACAGAGATGGAAGTGTCTTATCAAAAGAAATTGATGATAAAACAAAAGGCAAAACCGAAAGAACTTATAAACAAGGTGAAGAAAAGAAACCTTATTATGATGAATCGCAAATCAATGTTTTAATAGAGGCATTTAATAGTTAAAATCCAAAGGCCCAATATTGGGCCTATTTTTTTTCTTTGCTTTATATGTATAAATATTGTAAAATATATATAAACAAAGGAGATTATTATGATACAACAAGACCTCTTAAAATTAACATCATACCTAAGAAATAAATTTGGTAATCAAGATATAAATTTGAAATTAAGTAAATCCGATGCTGATATGGCAGAGGTTTATATTGCATCTGAATTCATCGGAACAATCTATCGTGACGAAGATGAAGGTGAAATATCTTATGATTTTAATATGTCAATTATTGATATAGATTTGGAATAACGAGGTATTGACGACCCAACTATCACAACCTTGGCTGCTTTCTTCCGAACCTGACCAGTTTGATTATAAAGGTTGTCCGTCAAACCTCAGAAACATAATACTAAAAACCAAAGGAAAAATCAAGATAAAGATTTTCTTTGTCTTTTTTCTTATATTATTGTATAATTAACACAAATAAAACAAAGGAATATTATGTATAAAGATTTACATTTTGAATATATAAAAGGTGCAAAAAAATCTAATGTAAAGTTTGTTTTGCTTCACGGTTGGGGGCATTCTCTTGAAAATCTTAGACCTATTGCAAATGAACTTTCGGATTATGATTGTTATTTAATTGACCTTCCTGGATTTGGTGAAAGTCCACAACCAGAATCTGTTCTTTCTGTATCTAACTATACTGATATTATCGCATATTTTATAAAAACCCAGTTTTCAAAGAAAGATAAAGTATATATTATTGGTCATTCTTTTGGTGGTAGGATTGGTATCTATATTGGTGCTAATTATCCAGATTTGATTTCTGGTGCTTTTATTTTGGCAGGTGCCGGACTAAAAAAACACAAAAAACTGTTTCGACAACTTATTATAACTGGTGCGCGTGGTCTTAAAATTATTTATAAAGTAATAGGAAAGGATGTTATGACATCGGCTCTTTATCGTAAATATTATGAAAGATTCGCAAGTAGTGATTATAAAAATGCTCAACCTTTAATGCGAGAGATTTTGAAAAAAACAGTTATGGAAAATCTTGCTCCTATTGCAAGAAAGGTTTCTGTTCCAACCGTTTTAATTTATGGTGAAAATGATACTGTTACACCTGTGTATTTTGGTAAAAAATATCATAAATTGATAAAAGATTCTAAATTTTATATTCTTCCAACATTCGATCATAATGGTATTTTAACTGCTGGAAAATATCAGGTGACATCAATAATTTTAAATAATATAAAGGAATAATAAATGCTTATATTTTTAATGTTTTTATCTGGACTTTTCTTTGTGTATAAAAGAAGTTTGTTCTATAGTCTTTTTTTTCAACAAGAACATTATGGAAATATATCTTTTACAAAATTTATTTTTAAAAAATTTCAACTTATTGATAAAAAGTTATCTTTAATTTTGTTCTTTTATACAATTTTTGCAACAGGAACAAAAATATATAATTTAGATATGTCCATTATTTCAGGATTATTTTTGATTTTTGCAATTTTGACGCCCAATCCTCGTTCTGGATTTGCAAAAAAACAACTTGATATAACAAAAAGGTTAAAAAGGATTCTTGAACTTGCATTTTTGTTTGATGTTTTGGTTTTATCTTTACTTTCACTATACACATACAAACTTAATGTAAAAGGATTTTACTGTTTTTGTGAAGTTATGGGATATATGGTTTTGTTTATCCAAAGTCTTCCATTTATGCTCATACTTTCAAATATTTGTCTTTTCCCAGTTGAAGTATTTACAAAGCATAAGTATGTATCCGAGGCAAAATCTATACTTAAAAAATGCAATCCAATAGTTATTGGAATTACGGGGTCGTTTGGAAAAACCAGCACAAAAAATATATTGAATCATATTTTATCATCAGTTTCTTCATCTATGACTACTGCTCGTAGTATCAATACCCTTATGGGAATAACAAGGGTTATAAGGGAAGAATTGAAACCATCATATAAATATTTTATTGTAGAAGTTGGTACTTCGAAAAAGGGAAGAATAAGAAAAATTTGCAATCTTATAAAGCCACAATATGGAATTTTAACAGCGGTTGGTTCAGCACATTTCGAAAGTTTTAAATCAAAAGATGCTATTGCTCGTGAAAAATTTGATTTAATAAAATCAGTTATAAACAACGATGGTGCATATATTATAAATTCCGATCTTGTTGATGAAAAATATATAAACAAGTATCATACTGTTGCGACAGATTTTAAAACTTCTGATATTTCTGTTTCATCAAATGGTATTAAATTTAAACTAGAGTATAACAAGCAAAAATATACTATATCTGCTCCGGTTTTTGGTATTCATCAGGCACAAAATATTTCTCTTGCTTTCATTATGGCATTAAAGTTGGGTATTCCTGCTGATACAATTATTGCTGCACTAAAAACACTTCCTCAAACAGAACATAGATTAGAAGTTAAACAACAAGATAATTTAACAATTATTGATGATGCTTTTAATTCTAATATTTCCGGATTCAAATCTGCACTTTCTACACTTCACATTCTTGCAAAGGAGAAAAAGGGAAGGGCAATTTTGATCACACCAGGAATGGTTGAACTTGGTCGTGAACATAATGCACAACATATTGAAGTAGCAAATATGGCACTTGATACTTGTGATATAGTTATTGCCGTTGTGCCAGAAAGAATAAAATCATTTGTTGATACATTTACCGCTGGGAAAAAATCAAAGCAAGAAATCATTTTGGTAAATACTCTTGCCGAAGCAAGACAGTGGCTTTCGGCTAACTCTAAAAAGAATGATGTTATACTTTATGAAAATGATCTTCCTGATGTATTCGAGGCAAAAATAAAGATATAATTTTATCAAAAAAATTTTATTAAATAAAAAATCTTGTTTTTATAATATATAACTGTTAATATATAACTGTGTCACCTAAGTGATACGGGACCGTAGTAAGTCCTTGAAAACAGCGGAACATAATATAAAGCTATATTATGTCTGATTGCCTACTTGAAAAAGTGGGGAGTCCTTGATGAATGTTCAGAGGGGACTATAACAATGAAAAATATCTCCTTAAAGATCAAGGAGATCATTCTGTTTTATGATTTACTAACTCCCCGCATTTAGCGTTGCACTTTTGCAACAATTTCGCGTATGCGTTTTGGGGCAAAATGTAAGGAGTGTTTTTAATTGGTTTAACATTCCACTTTGTGGGTAAGCTTCTCATAGCGACTTACCCCCCTTATGGGCGAAGTTTCCATATTTATACTTCGTCCTACCATGGGCGGATTTTCGTAGTTTTTCCGCCCTCCCTCTTTAAAAGGAGGCAAAGGTAAAGGGAAAAAGCAAAGTCAACAAAAACCAAAGAACAAAATTATGGAGGGAGAATGAAAAAATTACTTCTAATTGCCTTGCTGGTGTCAGGTGGCGTCGCCCATTCTGCAACAACCGAGCAAATCACTAATGCACTTAGCAAATACTGTGTGCCAAAACCAAATGATTATGTCGATGGAACAAAAGTTTGTGGAACCGAATTTGAAGGTTATTTCCAATCTGGTTCAGCCTGTGGTTGCCACGCCGACGATACAAAATATATGCAATACGATCCAAGTTTAAGACGTTGCAAAGTTGTATGCCCAAAGGGGACTCGGGCAGTAGTAAAACCAAGTTGTCCAAAGGGCTACAAAGCACACCCAATAAATAGAAAGAATTAAGGAGGAAAAAATGAGATTAAGAAATTTATCAATAGTAAGTTTAGCTTTTATACCAACCCCAGCCCTTGCCACAACATATGTGTGTGAGGCTTGCCCAGCCGGCACATGGGGTGATGGAACAAACTGTAATAAGTGTTCTGCTGGAACTTATGCCTATGCCGGTGCATCAAGTTGCACAAGTTGTGCGGCTGGAACATATGCATCAAGTGCTGGTTCCTCAAGTTGCACAAAATGTGCGATTGGAAGATATTCCACTGGTGGAGCATCAAGTTGCGGTTATTGTTCTTCAACAAGTTATGGAGCATGGGGTGGAAATTGTGGAACGGTAACAAGAAATGTGACAAGTTATTGCACAAAAGCAGGTTCTACATCATCAACTGGAAATTCGTCAACAACAACAGAATCAAAAACTATGTCTTGTTCAGGACATGCTTATTGCTCTGCATCAACAAATGGAACCTGTATATCCTGTTCAAAACCAAGTGGTTCAAGTTGGACTTCATCATCTGGATGTGGTTGGCATTGTAGGGCTGGTTATGCTCATAGTAATGGTTCTTGTTCTGCCTGTGCAGCTGGTTCTTATAAATCCAGTGCTGGAAATACAAGTTGCACAAGTTGCTCTGCCGGAACTTATTCCACTGGTAGTGCAAGTAGTTGTAGTTCTTGTTCTTCAACAAGTTATGGAACATGGAGTGGAAATTGTGGAACGGTAACAAGAAGTGTGACAAGTTATTGCACAAAAGCAGGTTCTACATCATCAACTGGAAATGCGTCAACAACAACAGAATCAAAAAAAATGTCTTGTTCAGGACATACTTATTGCTCTGCGTCAACAAACGGAACCTGCACCAGTTGTTCAAAACCAAGTAATTCAAGTTGGAGTTCAGATTCTGGCTGTAGTTGGAGTTGCAATAGCGGATACTTTAAACATAACAATAATTGTTATATTACACTTGATGATAAACATATATATGCGTTTGAGACTGGAACTGGTGATGGTACCCCATATGAACAATATAAAATCTATGGGTATAATGCCTTCGCAACTAATATTTATACTAAGACAAAAGAAGTATTATTAGATTGTGACGCAACAAATACAAACGGTATTGATTCATTTTTCGGCTTTAGTAGTCTTTGTTCTTGTGGTAATAAATGCTCTTGTCAGTATAGTGGACCGTATGTTAAATATAAAGGTAATTATATTCCTATTAGCGAAGTATATACATATAACTTTGATAATAATGTTTTAAAAGTCGGTTCTGGGAGAAATAATTGCTATTTTAATCATAGTATAACGAGAATAAAATAATAATAATATTATTATTGCACTATGTCATCCAAAAGCATTTCATAGTGACTTTTTAAATCAAAGCCCCCCAAACAAAATCTGGGGGGTAAATATATTCAAAAATTGTGATTAAAGTAAATTCAAAATCTTTTCTTTGCCAATACTTCTTATAAATCCAGCCAACTTTGGACCTAAATCACGATTGATAAGAATTTGATAAAGTTTTTTATAAATCTCCGGTGTCAAACCAAACTCTGAAACCATATTACCGATTTTATTTTGAAGTTCTTTATCAGTTTGGTAATTATCCCAATTTTCAGAAAGTTCATTATGAAGAGCTTCCACAAATTTTGCTTCCACATCAGAAAGTTCAACATCAGAACGCTTTTCCTTATTTATAATGAATTTGAAATCCTCTGGTGCATGGTTTTTAATCCAAAATACCGCACGTTCAGCACGTTCATTAAATCTTCTTTCATCGCGTTCATTTTTAATTTCTGATTCATAATATTTTCTAGCCTTAGCAATATCAAAATCATTGATTTGCAAAATGTTGCAAAGATGTCTGAAACTTGGTTGGAATGGCATAACTTCTGGAATCTTGCCATCAGCATTAAGTTGAGAAAGTTCATAGATTCGTTTTGCATTTGCTTTCTTTTCTTCTTTTACTTGCTCCAATCCATAAACAGTTCTTTCCATCCTGTCGAAATCTTCGTAATTTTTAAGGACATCCAAATCGAATGCCAAATCGAATGCAGCATTTGGTTTGTATGATGCAAAAATCCAACGCACCATTTCAGGCTCATAAACATCCAAAATTTCTTTTAGGGTGATAACATTCCCCTTTGATGAAGAAATCTTTCCATTGAAACCCTTAATACCAATATTATCATACGCAGCATAAACCGGAGCATCTTTACCAAAGATTTCCTTAATTATGATTGATGCAGTATCCCTTGAACCACCAGCCGATGAATGATCACGACCACCTGGTTCAAAATCGACACCTTCGTATGCCCAACGCATTGGCCAATCAATTCTCCAAGGAAGTTTAAGGCGTTTTGAGGTTTTCAAATCTTCCTTGCCTTCAAATCCACAAAGTTCGCACTTGTATGTTATTGTTTTTGTATCCTTGTCATATCCAGTGATAGAAATTCTATCCCTATTACAATGTTGACAGTATGTAAGAAGTGGTGCCCAATCTTCCTCCAACTCGCTTGTCCTAAATTGTTGAAGTATTTCGCCAACCTTGTCCTTGTTATCCATAATGTGAATAATATTTTCGTTATAGTCGCCAGCACGGTATTTTTTGTTTTGATAAATAAAGTCAACATAGGTTATACCAACTCTTGGCAAATCACGCTCAAAAACTTTTTCATTATGTTCAGCATAAGAAGAATATTCCCCAAATGGATCCGGCACATCAACAATAGGTTGGAACAAAAGTTCCTTTAATTCCTCTTGCTTTGGCATATTTGCAGGAACTTTTCTGAAAGTATCATAATCATCCCAAGAATAAATAAAGCGAACCTTTTTACCCTTTTGCATCAAAGCCCTTGCCACCAAATCCACAGTAATAACTTCACGGAAATTACCAAAGTGAACTACACCGGATGGGGTAATACCACTCGCAACGGTATAGGTTTCCTTATCGCCTTTTTCCCTTATAACCTTTTCAGCAATCTGATCAGCCCAATGAAAAGTTTGTTTTTGATTTTCGTTTTTATCTACCATTTTAAACCTCTAAATTAAAATATAGGAATATGATACCCTAAAATCAGATACAGTCAATAAAATTAAAGAAAATTCTGTTAAATAATACAAACTAGTTGACTATTTTTTTTTTTTGTTAAAATAGAGGGCATAGGAATAATAAAAAAGGAGATGAAAATGCCCGAAACAAAAAAGGAAAAAATTACACCAAAAAAAGCATATACTCGTGATACTAGAAGATTGCATATGGGCAGATACTATACCGAGGGTGGAAATGTTTATAAAAATTCTACAATAGAAGATAATTACTCTGATGTTGGGGATTTTACAGAAAAACAGGATAGATATCAAAAAGCTCAGCAAAAATTGAAAGATATGACGGGAAATTTTACTCCAAAAGTTTTTTCTACTGAAATAGCTATACCAAGATATACTGAACCAGTTTTAAAAAATAAAATAGAATTAGATTTTGAAACAGATAATGCTGAAATAGAAAAACTTGTTAAGGAAGCAGAATTTCTAGAAAACTTTTCTAAACGGGTCTTAGAAGTTATTAGTAGAATTTCACTTCCTTCTTTACTTGCAATAATTAACCCAATTATAGATAATTATGATGATGAACGAGAGGCTGTTAGAGAACTAATGTTCTATTATACTTCTCATGATCATACTTTCCCAATAAGTAAAGTTTTTAATAGCTATTTTCGGGGACATACAGCAGAAAATGAATTGTTATATTTACTAAGATCTGCTGATAGCGAGAAATTTGCAAAAATTTATTTTGAACATAAAAGACGAGAAAGTTTTATTAGAAGAAATTTATTTGGAGAAAGAGATTAAAAAACACCCCCTCAATCGAGGGGGATTTTTTATTTTATTAAATTAAGTTGTGTGTTATACAAGTCAATGTATTCCGCAGCCGACTTGTCCCACGAAAAGTTTTGGTTCATTGCCTGTTTGATAATTCTGTCCCAAATCTTTTTTTCATTTTTAAATGTGTTAAGTATTCGGTTAATTCCATAAATAAAATCATGCACAGAATAGTTATCAAACAAAAATCCAGTCGCAGTATTACTTACAATAGTATTTTGGAAATTTGCATCAATTATTGAATCTGCAAGTCCCCCAGTCTTTCTTGTAAATGGAATAGTTCCATAACGCATCGCAAACATTTGTGTAAGTCCGCATGGTTCAAACCTTGCTGGATTGATAAGGACATCACAACCGGCAATAACCTGATGTGAAAAATCTTCATCAAAATCAACAACTGCAAATTGTTCAGGATATTGTCTTGCAATATTTTTAAGTCGTGGAAGGTAATTTCCCTGATCCGTTCCCATTATAACAAGTTGAACATTGTTCATAAGTATTGCAGGGATTGAATCAATCAAAATATCAATACCCTTTTGTTCGGTAAGACGACTTAAAATTCCAAACAATGGAACCTTTGAATTTTTAAGTATTCCAAGTTTTGATTGCAAGTATTCTTTGTTGATTTTTTTACCTTGTGCAACAGTGTTTTGATTATAATTTTCCTTTATATTTTTATCAGTTTCAGGATTCCAAATAGAATAATCAACACCATTCAATATTCCAGTTAGGGCATCGCGTCTTTTTACCAAAGTTCCCTGAAGTCCGCAACCAAATTCATTTGTTTGAATTTCCGAAGCATAAGTTGGACTTACGGTTGTAATCTTATCAGCAAATGAAATTCCACCTTTAAGGAAAGAAACCTGACGATAAAATTCCAAACCATCTTCGTTGAACATATAATTTGGAATATCCAAATCTTCGTAAATAGAAAATGGATAAACCCCTTGGAAAGCAAGGTTGTGAATTGTAATTACGGATGATGTTTTTATATCTGGATTTTTGCGTTTTAAAATCTCTAAATAAACTGGAACTAAACCAGTCATCCAATCATTTGCATGTATTACATCAGGTGTCCAGTCATCAATTTTGCCATCTGCAAATTGCGCAGCCACCCATGAAAAACAGGCATATCTTAAGTAATTATCACCCCATGGATTTCCACAGGTATCGGAATATGGACTTCCCGCCCTAAGGAAAAATTCAGGCACTTCTACCAAATAAAATTTTATAGGATTTCCCTTAATTGTCCCCTTGTAAATATTTATTTCTTTTGCCTTGAACTTGTTTTCAAATTTATATACCGGAGTAAGCTCAGTAAATTGTTGAAGTATCGATGGAAATGCAGGCATAATATATCTTATGTCTATTCCAGCCTTTTTAAGTGCGCGTGGCAACCATGCACACACATCACCAAGTCCACCAGTTTTATTATATGGAAATAATTCTGATGTTACAAATAATGTTTTCATTTTCCCTCTCCCTCAATTTTTTTTACTTAAGCCCAAGTGTATATTTGTAAATATTTACAATTTTTTGTGGTATAGTGTTTTTTGCAAAATTAAGTCTTACATTTGTAGAAAGTTTTTGTGAAATTTCAGCACGTTCTTCCTCTGTAATTTTAAGTGACCAAACGATTGCATCAACTAATTCATCAACATTTTTTGGATCAAACATTTTGCATGTTGTATCATCAAAAACATATTCAGGTGTTGAACCAACATTCGAAGCAATAATTGGACGCCCCAGACTTTCTGCCTCAAGCATAGTTACCATTGATGCCTTTGGCTCAATATTTGTTGCAACATAAACATCGCTAAGCATCAAAAATGCAGGTATATCCGATGTTTCCCCAGCAATATGTATAATATCTTCCACACCTAATTTTCTTGCAAGATTTTCAAGTTCAGATTTATATCTTTTATGTTCTTTAAACGAACCAACAATAACACAACGCATTTTATTTCTTATTTCTGGTGGAAGTTTTGCCATTGCATAGATAAGCAAAGCTTGACCTCTTGATTTCTTTAATTTTCCAACGGTTGTGATAATAAAATGATCTTCAGGAATTCTGAAATCTGATGCCGTTGAAATAATTCTTTCTGCACTTACATTATGAGAGTTAAAAAGATCAGTATCGACCCACTGTGGCACAATTACAATTTTATCATTTGGAACTTTGTATGTGACTTGAACAAACGAAGCCATATATTCACTTGGCACGACAACAAGTTTACCCTTTGATAGATAATTGATTCGTTTTTTTGTGAATGGCCAAAATGTCTTGTTATAAATTTTCAAGAACGAAGTTATATAAGGAACCTTTGTAATTTTTGATACTTTGAATCCATAAAACGAAGAATGAGGAGTAAATGTATGAATTAAATCAATGCCATTTAGTTTTACAATTTCTGTAATTTTTTTGATATTTCTCCTTACAACAAAAAAGTCATTTGAATTCACAGGCAAAAGATAGTGATTTATACCTTCTTTTTTAAGTTCCTTTACCATCTTTCCACCAGCAGAAATAACAGAAACATCAAATCCACCGTTTTTAAGAGTAATAGCAATATCAATTACATTTTTATCAATAAAACCGCGTTCAAGTGACGACGTAATCATAAGCACATGTTTATTTTCAGACATTATTTTGAAATCCTTATTTTAAAATTGTATATATGATACTTTCTTATTCTTAAAAAGTCATTAAAAATTTTGAAAAAAATGTTCTTAGGAACGAAATCTTTTTGTAAATAAAAATATCCATTGTTTTTTTGCAAACTATTTCCTAAAATAGCGATAATTTTAGACATAAAAGGAATAAAATGAGAAAAAATTTTTTTATATCATTAGTTTTTTCAGTTGTATTTGCTTCGTTTCCTGCATTTGCAGATTCGTTTTCTGATATAATTTTGAATGTTTCGCATGAATTTTTAGGAAGGCCTTACGCTCTTGGTCCACTTGGCGAAGGGGAAGGAATTGATGCGGATCCTTTGTATAGATTCGATAAATTTGATTGCTTAACATTCGTTGAAACTGTGTTGGCACAAAGTTATACTCAAAATTCCACAGCAAGTTTTCGAACTCCAAGTGATTATAGGGATAATTATTTCAAAAATTTGATGAATAAAATAAGATACAAAGATGGTATCATTTCCTTTGTTACCAGAAATCATTTTCAAAATCCAGATTGGGTTGAAAACAACAGTCACTTTGTTCAAAACAAAAGTAATGAAATTTCAAAATCTGTTTTAAATAAAAATTCTTCAAAATCGATAATTAAACTTGATAGAAAATCTTGGTTCAAAAAAAATTATAATATTGATTTTGATGCACCAATAGAAACTATTTCTCTTGATTATATCTCTTTGTCTGATTTTAAAAATAATATAACAAAATTTACATTATTTATTGATAAACCATATATTTTTATGACAGTAATAAAAGATGATTCATTAAAGCAAAAGGCTGGCACGGAAATTGATATTTCCCATACTGGATTTTTGATAAAAAAAGATGGTAAACTTTACCTTCGCCATGCTTCAAGTGTTGCCGGAAAAGTTGTTGATAATGATTTTGAAAAATATATAGAAAAAATACAAAAAAATCCCAAATATATGGGATTTTCATTGTTAGAAATTATAGAATAATTTTAGAATTTCAAAGATAGTCCCAAAGTCAAACCGTAACTTTTCCATCTTGAAAGTAATATTGCATCAGGATATACACCAACACTACCATCTGCAAAGTAAAGTATTGTTGTTGCATTTTTATTCTTTAAATACTCATAATTTATATCAGCAGTCAATGCCAAATTATTATAAAGTCTATATTTATAAGATAAATCAAAAGAATACCCCATACCTTGACCACCTTCATCATTGAATGATGGATCGTGCATCCAATCTGTTCTATTTGGCCAGTTACCCCAAACTTTGTATTTTGGTTTGAAATATTCAAGATAAAGGTTCAAATCTTCTTTTTCAGAAAGTTTTCTTTCAAGGTTTACACCAACAAATGGACCGGACCATGTTACAAAATACATGTGTGTAATACCGTCCTGAATAAAGACAGAAGAAACTCCACCAAATGCAAGAAGTAATGGTGTGCCATCATCACCAGATTCTATACAAACCATATTTCCAGATTCAGCAATATAACAATAATCTTCTTGATAAATTTGATCACCAGCAGAAAGATTTACAACACCAGTTCCATCACCAAAATCAACAAATCCAGGAATAAACATATCCACCTCTTTCACAGTTTCAGAACGTTTTGTGATATTACCTTCATCATCTTCCTCTGCATAATACATAACTTGTGACCAATAATCGTAATTATCAAGATGATCAAGTAATTTAATACCAGCCGAGCAAACATTTTCGTATGTATCGTTACCTATTGTTACAACACCCTCATCATCACCAAATTGACAGAAGTAATCAAGATAATATGTTGATGGTGTAGCATGGTCAAACATTACAAAATCAGTTTTCTTTTCCTTGTATCCAATATAAGGAGTCACATCCCATGTTCCAAGTTTCCAGAAATTTCTTAATCCCAAAGATACTGACCAATTTGATAAATCAACACTTCCGGCACCCAATGATATAATATGTGCCTCATTGTAAATATCATCATCCGAAGTTCTTGTTGTCTCACCGCTACCTTTTCCGTATTTAGCAGTAAACACATATTGGCGATTTTTAATCATAAAATCTTTTGAAACTTTGTATATTGTTTCCTTTGTTTTGATTTCGTCCCAATTAAGTATGGAACCTACATCAGATCTAAACATAAAATGTGCAGAATTTTTCTTATATTGAACATCAAAAGTCCATCCCTTTGTTGGGTGTTCAACACTTTGATAGAACGAAGCATACGGAGAAACAGTCTGTGAATACATAGCATTTGTTTGATATTGCATATATGGATCGTATCCATTGTAATACACAGGTTGTGACTGGGTTTGTTGTTGTTTTTTTGTTTCAACCTTTTCCTTTGGTTTTTTATCAGGATATGCCTTGTAATAATCTTCATAAAATGAATCATAGTATATAGGAGAACCCTCGGCTTTTACTTCCCCAGTTGTAAAAAAGCCCACTCCTACACAGAAAAGTGTGAGTAAATCCCGTAATTTTCCTAAATTTTTCGCCATAATAACTCCTTAACTCAAACCCTATTATATCATAAAATAAAGCTCATTACCACAATTTTTTATACTTTTTTCAAAAAATATTAAAAATTAGTGTCATAAATAAAATTGACTTGCTTTTGTTTGTTTGTTATATTATCATAACTTTACAAAATATTATTAGCTATAAACAAAATGGAGGTTTATAAAAATGGCTGGAATTATGGAAGGTAAAAAAGGTATAATTTTCGGAGTTGCAAATGATCACTCTATGGCTTGGGGTATTGCAAAAATCTTGCATGACCAAGGTGCCGAAGTTGCATTGAATTATATGGGTGATATTATGGAAAAACGCGTTCGTCCATTGGGCGAAAGCATTAACGCTCCTGTTATTATGCCAGCAAATGTTCAAGATGATGCTTCTTTGGATGCATTCTTTGCAGAAGTAGAAAAAAAATTTGGTAAAATTGATTTCTTACTTCATGCAGTTGCATTTTCAAACAAAGAAGAACTTTCTGGACTTTATGTTGAAACAACAACACGTGAAAACTTTAAAAATACAATGGATATTTCAGTATATTCATTCTGTGACCTTTGCCGTCGTGCATCAAAAATTATGAACGAAGGTGGTTCATGCTTAACACTTACATATCTTGGTGGTGAATATTACATTCCAAACTATAATGTTATGGGTGTTGCAAAGGCTGCTTTGGATGCATCTGTTCGTTATTTGGCATCTGATTTGGGAAATAAAGGTATTCGTGTAAATGCAATTTCTGCTGGTCCGATTAAAACATTGGCTGCAAGTGGTATTGATGACTTTACTTTAATGCAAAAATGGAACGCATATAACGCATTCCTTGGCAGAAATATGTCATTAGAAGATGTTTCAAAAACTGGTCTTTATATGTTATCAGACCTTTCAAGTGGCGTAACTGGTGAAGTTTTACACTGTGATTGTGGTTACCATGCACAAGGTATGGTAAATCTTGAACACATTCGTGAATCAGGTGAACTTTTAACACAATTTGCAGACAGACTTGAAAATAAAGACTAAAGTTTGTATTTAGAAAAATATAACTCCCATTTCGGTGGGAGTTTTTTTATTGCTAATTAGTCTTTTTAGGAGTATAATACATTTATAATATGGAGAAAGAGAATGAAAAAAAGTATTTATATCGTATTATTAGTATCAATTTTTATTTCTGATATGGCAAATGCTGATATTCGTGGAAATAAAAAATCAGTTCGTGCATCTAATACAACAAAACGAAGTTCAACAAGAGGTAGTTTGAGAGCAGCTGCTATTTCTTCTTCTACATCATCGGAAGAAACTTCGAAAACTTCATCTACTTCTGAGGCAAAAGATACAAAAACTTGTGAAAAGATTTTTTATTCTTGTATGGATGAAAAAACAAACGAAGCTGTTATGACTAATGAATTGATTTATAATGATTATTCAGATATGCTTTCTGATATTTATTCTGGTATGACTGCACCTGCATTCAAATGTATTTATTCTAACAAGGTTAAATCATTGTATTCTACATATTATTATGGATACGAAATTTCTACACCTATGGCTGGAATGAATGAAAAAATTCAAAGCAATTCTATTGAATATTATTCTTATCTAAAAGATAACGCTACATCTGTTGCAAACAAACGACTTCCTGTTACACAAGTTGATAGAGAAGTGCTTAAGTTTGCAGATGTTAAAACAGAACCATCTGATATGAAATTTGCAACTCTTCCTGATGTTTCATATAAAATTACAACATTGGATACAAATGCTTTGTTTGACAGTAATGTTGCATATTGTATGGATCCAACTCAAAATAAGGAACTTGAAGGTTGTCCAACTTTAAAAAAATCATTGTCTGAAAAATATAAAGATATGGATGTAAGTCTTTCAAAAACATGTAAGGATTATGAGGTATTTTTGACTACTAAATTGTCCCAGGCAAAAACTTCGGCAAAGGATTATATTATAAAGTTGAAAACAAAAATTTCTTCTGTGATTGATGAATATAATTTGAAAAAAGAAGCTGAAGAGGAATTGAAAAACCTTGGAAGTTCTGGTAATTAAGAAAGTTATGGTATTATAAGTGTAGATAAAGGTTCCGAAGGTGGTGCTTAAAAGATTATAATTTTGTTGCTCCATTTTGTATTGTATCTAATTTTAATTCTAAAAATAATCCCCATCAAAGCGGTGGGGAATTTTTTATCTTTTATATGTTAATCTATAACCCATATCTTGCATACATCTTTTATAATTATTTGCATTAGAATTTCCACCATCAGATGGTATAGAAAATGCAATTCTTTGACCGACTTCACGATAATCATGAGATTCAAATGTTGCCCAAAGACTATCCCACTTTGGAACAGTTTTTGGTTTCATATTGTTAAATATATTTGATGCCTGAGTTTTAACTTGTGGTCCCTTTACCCCAAGACAAGCCTTGTGATCTTCAATAAATTTTGCCATTACGACATAATCATTTTCCCAATGAAAAACTTGTGCATCATCTAAATTACCTGGCACAGGAAATGCAAGACATCCTGATAAACAAAGTAATATTAAACTATATTTTATGTATTTAGTATTCATTTCTCTCTCTCCATTTTTGGATTATAACATAAAAAAATATTATTTCCAACAGAAAAGAAAAAGCCCTTTATAAAAGGGCTTTTGAATATTACTTTGCTATTTATTTTACACTAAAATCTTTAACAATATTTCCTTTTAAATCAATCGCAACTTCTTTATTGTCCTTAAAGTTTCTTGCTCTTGCGACAAAGTTGTCATCGAATGGAGAAATATAATCATAATAAAGTGGTTTAATTATAATTTTACCATTTACATCAATAACACCTGACTTTCCATTTTTTGCAGTCACAATCGAATATCCAAGATGAAATGGTGACATATATGTCCAAACTGGATTAACAACTATATTAAAATCCTCATCAATAGCACCATAAAGATCGTTTTCTTTTATAATTGCATAACCTTCATAAAAATTGTCAACGAAATCATATTTCATATCAAGTAAAAGTTCACCATTTTTCTTTTTTGCAACACCCCACTTGCCATCTTTCATAACACGAATAGCCTTATCAACATTTTGATTATGTGCATATTCATCATATTTTACAGCAACCACATCCTTAAAAGAAACTCGTTCGCGTTTAGTATAGGCAACAAATAAAAATGCTACTAATACCAAAGATGAAATAAAAAAAGTACATAAAGTTTTTCTCATTTTTCCCCCTCTGTTATTACGATGACTATATAATATCAAATTTTTTAATCTAGTTCAAGTAAAACTTTTTCCATTTCTTTAATTTCATCGCGAAGCACACTTGCTTTTTCGAATTCCAAATTATTTGCAAGTTTAAGCATTTCCTTTTCTTTAGTCTTAATTGCTTTTTGAATATCTTCTTTTGTCTTAAAGTGTTTTTTCTTAGTAATAGGATTTTTTTCTATGTTTACATAGTCCATATCAGCGATATTTCCAGCAATTTTTTTGGAAATAGTTTTAGGAGTGATTCCATGTTTTGTATTATATGCAATTTGTTTTTGTCTGCGTCTGTTTGTTTCGTCAATCGCATATTTCATAGATTTAGTTATATGATTGGCGTAAAGTATAACTTTGCCTTCTGCATTTCTTGCGGCTCTTCCTATTGTTTGAATAAGCGAGCGTTCAGATCTAAGGAAACCTTCCTTATCTGCATCAAGTATAGCGACAAGTTTACATTCCGGAATATCTAATCCCTCACGAAGAAGGTTTATTCCAACTAAAACATCAAATACACCCATACGCAAATCTTTGATTATTTCAATTCTTTCCAATGTATCAATATCAGAATGAAGATATCTAACTTTTATTCCATATTCGGCAAGATAATCTGTAAGTTGTTCAGCCATTTTTTTTGTAAGTGTGGTGCAAAGAACTCTTCCTCCGGAAAGGGCAACCTTTCTACATTCGTGCATTAAATCATCAACTTGATTTTCCAAAGGTCGCACTTCTACTTCTGGATCCAAAAGTCCGGTAGGTCTAATAAGTTGCTCGGTGAATTTTCCACCTGTTTGTTCAAGTTCCCAATCACCAGGAGTTGCAGAAATATAAATAGTTCTACCCCTAAAACTATTCCATTCTTCAAATTTTAATGGTCTGTTATCAAGACATGATGGAAGTCTGAATCCGTATTGAGAAAGTGTTGTTTTTCTGGCTCTATCTCCGTTATACATTCCTCCAATCTGAGGAACAGATACATGAGATTCATCAATAAATACAATCGCATCATCAGGAAGATATTCGAATAAAGTAGGAGGTGGTGCCCCCGCTGGGCGTCCAGTTAAATACCTTGAATAATTTTCAATACTTTTACAATATCCGGTACTTTCCAACATCTCTATATCAAAATTTGTTTTTTCCCTTAATCTTTGTTCTTCAACGAATTGTTTATGTTCGGTAAAATATTGAAGTCGTTGTTGTAATTCTTCCTTTATTCCAGTAATCGCATTTGAAAGAGCAGGGCCAGGTGTTACATAATGGCTTGATGGATAAATGGTTGTTGATTTTAATGATAAAGTCCTTTTTCCCGTTAATGTATCAAATTCGGCAATAGTTTCAATTTCATCACCAAAAAATGAATATCTCCAAGCCTTATCTTCCAAATGAACAGGAAAAACTTCTAATGTGTCGCCACGAAGACGAAAAGTCCCTCTGTCAAGGGCAATATCATTTCGTTCGTATTGCATTTCGGTCAAGGCTTTTGTTACATCTTCCAATGGAATAGTTTGTCCTTCTTCCAGTGTTAAACTCATCGAAGAGTAAGATTCTGGTGAACCTAAACCATAAATACATGAAACTGATGCAACAATTATAACATCGCGAAACTCTAATAATGAACGCGTTGCCGAATGTCTAAGCCTATCTATTTGTTCATTTATTGCACTATCTTTTTCAATATATGTATCAGTTTTCGGAATATATGCTTCTGGTTGATAATAGTCATAGTATGAAACAAAATATTCAACATGATTATTTGGAAAAAGTTCAAGCATTTCTTGATAAAGTTGAGCAGCCAATATTTTATTAGGTGCCATAATTATCGCTGGAACCTGACATTGTTGAATGACATTTGCCATGGTAAATGTTTTACCACTTCCGGTAATACCCAATAAAACCTGATCTCGTTTGCCATCTTTTATTCCTTGGACAAGTTCTTTTATTGCAGTAGGCTGATCTCCATTTGGGGTAAATTCTGATACCATTTTAAATCCAGCCGGCTCTCCCGCTGGGATTTTATTGTATAAAGAAGATAAAATCGGATTTTTACCCATATTTCCACCTAAAATTTATTTTTTTCTTGTCTTAATAAAAGTATAAATATAATATATATATTATAAGGAGTTTGTCAAAGAAAATAAATACCTAGTTTTGGTATTCGCTTAAGAGGGGAAATATGGATTTTTTAAAAAAAAATTATAAAATATTGTTATCAGTTTTAGGTTTTATGATAGCTTTATATGTTTTACCTAATTTTGTTGATTTAAACAGCCAAAAATCTTATATAGAAAATAAAATTGAGGAAACTTTTGGTTTTAAGGTATCAATCAATGGTAAAATTTCTTTTACAATACTTCCTCGACCATCACTTATTTTAAATCGCGTCCAAATTTCATCAAAAGACAAGGATAGTAAGGCTGGAATTTTCCTAAATGCATCAAAAATTTTTGTTAATACTGGTATTTCAAATCTTTTTGAAAAAAATATTACTGCAAATAAAATTGGAGTTATGGATGCAACTTTCTATGCTAATGCTTATAAAACTTCGGGTTATGAAAACTTGGATAACCTTTTAAATGGAAAAACATTTAAGCAAATATCAGTTAGAAATAGCCGTGTTGTTTTAGGTAATGATTTTATTAATAAAATAAACCTTACATTCAAAACAACTAATGATGGAAAAGTTGTTGGAACCGGAAGTTTAGGTTTCAAAGAAGGTAAAATCGAGGATTTAACGGCAAAACTTTCATATCTTAACAAGGAAAATTATAATGTAGTTACCGATTTTATTTATGGTTTTGGAAGAAATAAAATAAAAAACAATTTAACTTATATTATGAAAGATAATGAAAGAACTTATTCTGGAAAAATTGATATTTCGACGGATAATCTTTCAAAACTCTTTAACACTTTTAACAAAGAATTTTCTTTACCAAAAACACCTATGTTTAGTGATAAATTGAACATTCGTGCATCATTCCAAAACTCTTTGGATGCAATTTTGATTAACGATGGAAGTTTCGAAGGAAATAGTGTTGTTGCTTCATTCAAAGGGAAAGTGCCATTTTTAAAAAATGAAAATTTCAAGATAGATACAAAAAATATATCATTAAATATTGATTTTTCAAATTTGGTTTTGGATAGGATTTTTCATGTTAAAAGAGATATTGCACAAAATCCACTTTCAACTCTTTTGGATTCAAGGGATTTACTTAAATTATTTAAGTATGCAACTCTTAATATTTCTGCAAAAAGTATAATATTAAATAATGCAGTTATGAATAACTTAAAACTTTCTACATCACCAATTTTTTACGATAATAAATTTAATGGAATTGATGTTAACAATTTGAATTATCAAATAAAAAATAATTACTTAAATCTTTCCGGAAAAATTTTAAATGTTCTTGATGATATGACATTAAATTTTAATGTTGATACAAATATTCCATTCTTTATTACAAATGTATTTGATACAAGGTTAAAGGTAACAAAATTCAAATCTGATTTTTCTATGTCACCAAAGTTTTTAAAATTAGATAATTTGAATATGAATATTGGAAACAATAATATTTTTGGTAATTTTTCTTATACCAAAGATAATGAAAAATATAGTTATATAGCAAATCTTAAGTCAGATTTTATTGATTTAGATAATATCTTTAAATCTAAAATTGATTTACAGTTTATAATATTAAAACTTTCAGAAATAGGGAAAGGTTCTCTTAATATTACATCTGCATTCAAAAAGTTTAAGATGAATTCAAATAATTATGAAGCATTAAAACTTAATTCTAATTTTTCTGATGGAACATTACATATTAAAAATCTTACATTCAAAGACAATGATTATTCCAGTCAAATGAAGGGTGATTTGGTTGATATTACAGGTAATAATGGTTCATTTAAGGATTTTGAATATAAAATTTCATCTTCTACATTAAAAGGATTAACTCTTCCATTTATAAGAAATACATTTGTTGAAAAAATGATTGCGAATGGTGTTAATCAAATAAATATACTTCTTAACGGAGATGCAAAAAATCCTGTTTCTGATGTTGATGCAAGTTTGAATAATATAAGGGTTCGTGTCAATGGTAGATTGCTTGATTCAAATTCAGAATATAAAATTGAACTTTCACATAATGAACTAAAAGGCTTTTTATTCTCTTGGGGATATATTGATGAAAATTTAATGAATTATTTTTATGATAATATTCCATTTACTGTTCGTGCTGATATAAAGGGTGATAATATAAGCAATATAAATATAGAACTTAAAAAGAATAAGATTACAGGTTCTATTACTCGTGAAAAGGTGAAAAAAGAAACCATTACATCAGTTGTATTGAATTCTGATAAATTGGATATAAAAGGCATTATAAAGCGTATTCGTGATACGGATGGTTATGTTGATTTAATGTTAAAGATGATTCGTTTATTGCCATATAATCTTTCTATTTCTGCTCCGAAACTCGAAGATTATGATGGTAATTCATACCAAGATTTTTCTTTGGATATAAAAAATTCTGATAATCCAGGAAGTTTAAAGTTTGCTTTGAAAAAGGGTAATTATTCAATAAATTTAAATTCTGAAATTTTAAATTCCAATGTATTCGAAGGAAATATTGATATATCTAATTTTTCTATTCCTGATAAATTGATGAACAATGAACTTTTAAATCTTGTTTCAGGTAGTCTTTCTTCAAAAATAAAATTTAAAACATTTGGCACAACAGCATATCAACTTTTATCAAACTTAAGTGGTGATTTTGATGTCGATATTTTAAATGGCACTATTAGGGGGATAAGTGATTATCAAACAATACTTTATAATATTATTAATCTTTCAAATATTACGACAAATAATGTTATTTATTCGCTTGAAGCATCACTAAAATCAGGAAGTATTGATTTTTCAAATTTGAATATCAAGGGAAAATTAAGTGAAGCCAATGTTGAAAATGCTGCATTCAAACTTTCTGCACCAAATATTGATATATCCGGTTTCTTAGGTGGAAATCTTATTCAAAAATCTCTTAATATAGAAAGTGTTTTTGATATCGCAAATCTTTCACCAAATAACCTTGTGATTATGTATAATTTAAAGGGATATATAAATAATCTTAGTGGTAAAGTAGATACATCTACATTGATTTCAAAAATCAATACAGTTTATTTACAAAAAAAGAAAAAGGATATAAACCTACAATAATTCCTTTATTTTTTTTAGAACAAATATACGAATTTTACTTGAAAGATTATTATCCATCGAAGTTTCATCAATTTCGGTAATAATTTTTCTAATGGTCTTATTTTCTATTTCACAAATATTCTTCAATTCCTGCCAAAATTCAGGTTCTAATGATATACTTGTTTTATGTCCGGCAATATTTATTGAATGTTTTTCAAGCATTTGTTTTAATCCATTTAGACTGTTTTTATAACATATTCAAGCAACTGTTTGAAATTTTCAAAAGTTTCAATAATTTCGAAATTTACCCTGTTTAAAATTTTAAATTTTTTATCTATTTCATCAAAAATTATAATGTCAAAAAACACATTTCCAATAATAACTCTGTTTTCAATAAGAGGATTTTTATTTTTTATAAGATCAATATTCGCCTCAATAAGATTTGGAAATTTATAATTATATTCAGGTCTATTGATTACTTCTGTTCCATAAAATTCATACGGAGGAAGTATCATACCATCTGTTTCCATCAAAAATTCTTGATATTCATTTGATATATTAGCAAGATTATTATTTTTAAGCATCGCATTGGCAAAATCAATTTTTGCCTTTGTCGCACCATCAAACTTTCTTGCATTAGGGACCTTACTTTCAAGTTTAGAAATAATTTCTTTTATAGTCATTAAAACCTCCCTGAATTTTTTAAAAACATAGTGCTACCAATTTCTGACATTTTATCAGCAGTAGTATTTCCACCAGCACCAGCAAATCCCTTTAACGCAGGAAGAAATATCAATCCTTCTGGATTAGGGACATAAAGTTCCGTAGGAAGTAAAAAACCATTATTTTTATCATATCCAGGATGTTCCTTATTAAATGATAAAATTTGTTCATCAATAAAGGTATCAAGTATATGTTTAAAAGGGCGTGTTCTTATCAAAAACATATTTGAAAATTCAAGTTTTCCACCATATTCAATCGGCTTTTTAAGATAGATTGTAATGTTTTCAGGAAAAAGTCCTTCATGTAATTCCTGAATTGTTTCAATCGGAAAATTTGCTTCCATTAACTGAGAAATATTATTGTATGAAACATATTGCATAAGTTTTTTTGAAATTTTAAAGAAGTCAGATCTGAAACTTTTGTTATCAAGAACATTTTTCCCCTGATATGAAACTTTTAATATAGGCATTTCCGGAAGCCCAAGTTTTGAAATTAAATCATGATAATATTCTTGACTGAATAACATTTTACCTCCTATCCAACTTTCTTAGCAGGTATCTTTCTTGCTTTTTGTTTAAAATATTTCATCAAAGTATCGACAAAGTTTTTATAACTTTCCAATACTTCAGTTCCTTTTTTATCTGGTAAAACATCAGTTAAATTAGGAAGTTCAGAATGGTTCATAAATCTTACTACATCAACACCAATTTCTTCCCATTTCGAATGAATATCTTCGAAATTAGAAACAGTCGCACTAGGAAGAACAACAATAGGTTTTATCACTATACCATTATCTTCCGGTAAAACTTCGTTAATCATATTTTGAACAATATTTGCAACATTTTTTATTTCCCAAACCGGTGAAGTAAACTTATGTTCGTTTGTAAACCAAGATGGCGCATCATCACTAGAATTTGATATTTCATTTGCAATAATTTCTCCAGTTTCTGTTGAAATTAAACCTAAAATCAAAGTGTCGCTTTCAGCAATAGATACAAAATCCACATCTGTATTTGCAATGACCTGAGCTCCCATATTGGTATAGCCATTATCCAAAATGATATCGTTAATCATATTTTTATACACATCGCGTGCAGTCACACTTTCCGGCATATTTACAATATTTTCCGATACAGGACGAGGTTGTTCGGCATTATTTTTGGGTTGCACAGAAATCTGCACTTCTTCATTTTGTCTTTCTTGTTGCACAGGTGCAGAAGGTGAAATTTCAGATTGACTTTGCAGTGGTTGAACATCTTCCTGTTTAGGTGTATTTTGATTTACAGGAGTATTATTTGAACCATACAAATTTTCCCACTTTGAAATTTCAGATTGTGATGTATTGTTTAAAAATGATGGACCAACTTCTTCGTTTTTTGTTGTTTTTACTTGTTCATTTGTATTATCTTTATGTCTTTCTTTCATAGTAAATATTTTAACAAGAGCTATGATATAAAGGGCAGAATTTATAGCTGTTGCCGTAGATAAAAATTTATCATGAGTCATTATATATTTTAAAAGTTCAATATTCGCAAGTTTTAGGATACTTACACCCCATAATGAATTAAGCCAATACATAATAGGTCCAACAAGGACAGCTGTAATTATGAAAATATATAACAACTTTTTCTTTATCATTTTTAACTAATCCTTAACTCTTGATGACATAAATTGAGCAAAACTTTCCATATAATCATTTTTTTCTTCATCTTCTTTAAATTTTAAAATGATATCAAGATCATCTTCAATATTAGAAGTACCTGGTTTTGAACGCTTTTTTGATTCTTTCACCATATATGAAATAATGTTTGTATAATATGTCGGAATAATATCCTTATCTTCCTGATTGAAAAGATCAATCATAACACAAAAACCTTTTATCTTTTTTTCGCCATCTTCTGTAATTTTTCCATCAGGACCACGCACACCATCAGCCTTTAACAATCTTCTAAATTCATCAACTAACACTTCTTGTGCTGTATCAGGTTCTTTTGAAAAATCAAAGAATTTTTTGCGTGGGGCATATTTAGGATCTCTATTTACTTTTGTTTCGGCCTCACGTTGCTCCATTCCACCATCAACAAGTTCCTTAATTGCATCCAATTTTTTTGCTTCAAGTTTAGTATTCAATTCACCAGTCATATAACTGTTCCAATATCCGGCAAGCATATTTTGTTTTGAATGATTATTTCCATCCAATTCCAAATCATCAGGAGCTATTCCCATAAATTTTAATGTATCCAATGCAGTATTAACATTTTTTCGTTGAGTTTGCCATGCTTTGAATTTTTCAAGGGCTAAATCTTTTGCATCTAACAAACCATATGTTAATTTCCAAGGAGCAATGATAAGTTGGTTTAGTGCAGGTTGTATTATCCCCAAAAATTGATCAAGTTCAGGAATTTTACCACCTGTTGAAATTTTACCTTCGACTTTGTATTTGTATATTGTTTTTATTTCATCTGGTGTTGGTCGAGAAAGTTCATATGGTTTTACTGGCTCTTGCTTTTGCTCATTTTCTGCAAGAGTAGCTTCATTTACATTTTTAATACCTTCTTGAACAGTTCCAGTTGGTAAATCTTCTTTTTTATTTTCAGTTTCATCAACCTTGTCGTTCAATACTTCATTAACACGTTTTTCTAACTCTTCCAATGATAAATTTTGATATTTGTTTCTTAATTCTTGTAAAGTTTCGTATTTTCCAGTATTTTCAATTGCTATTTCTATAATAGCATCTGCAATTTTATTGATTTTTGTTACTTCATCATTTTCAAATTTTTGAACAAGGTCTTTATATCCATTTTCCCCCATTTCAGGGATTTTACCATCAATAAACTGAAGTGAAATATTATACATAGAGATATATTGAGTAATATTTGCCTCTTTATCTTCTTTTTCCAATTTTAAAATTTCATTTTTTGCACGATCTTTATCAGGATTTCGAGCAATGCTCATAATTTTTTCAATTCTATCACCTAAGGCATTTTGTGCACTTTTAATAAAAGTTTTTGACTCTTTTTCTTTTTCGGCAATATCTACATTTTCTACCATAAAATACCTCAATTTTATTTGATTATTTTAAATCTATTGTTTATTATATACTAAAAAGGAGAGAGAGGCAAGAAATGTTTTCTGGAAATTTTAAATTTTTAATGATTTTACTAAGTATAATTGGTGGTCTTTTTATCATCTCAAAACTTAAATATTTTATACTTTTTATTTCGTGGACTGTTATTATATTTTGCCTTGGAATTCTTTATATAAAGGCAAATAGTCAGAATAAGGAATTACAGGCAAAAATTGACTTTTATTTTAATAAATTTATGAATTCGAAATTTGTTGCATTTTTGATTGCAGTTCGTGATAGATTTCAAAAGCAAGGACGAAAATAATTGGCACAAAAAGAGGGTAATGGCTTTTTCAGTATTTTTGGTTCCATTTTTACATGGGTAAAGTGGATTATCGTGCTTTTGATTGTTATCTTACTTTTTATACTTGGTGTTAAACTTTATCCTATATTAAAAGATTGTTGGACATGTAATATATTATCAGGTATTTATAATACATTTTCTATTTTGGGTGCAAAAACTTTTGAATATTTTCAAGAAAATGTAATGGTTTTGATTTCGGTTTGTCTTGCCCTTTGGATTGTGCATCAAACATATATCGCTTTGAAACCAAGTTTAACATTTCTAGCTCCTAGTGAGCCAAAATTTAATGCAGATTTTATTAAAAATATTTATAAAAAGATTTTTCTGACTGTTGCCGTTATTGGACTTGTTATTTTAAATAACCCAAGGAATGTTTTTTCAAATACATTTGAAATCACTCTTGATTTTGGAACAAATATTAGTCGTGAATTTTTAAGAAAAAAAATTATTGATAAATCAAAAATACCACCTGAATGTGTAGAAACTTCAAAGGAATTAAGTTATTCAAATGGTGGTGTTCTTTCTGATAATACTCGCGATGATATGGTTTGTTTGTTAAAGGAAGTCAATCTTCTTCGTCATGATTATATGGATATCGGAATTGCACTTGTTGAACATTCAAAACCTGGTTTGATTTATTTGTTCGTAAAAACCGTATTTATTAAAGCAGCAATATCTTTGGGTGGGCGTGCGATTGCAAAAAAGTTTAGCCCAAAACATCTTGCAAAACAAAAGAAAAAACTTGCAAAACTTAGTAAAAATAGTGAAAATGCTGAAAAAAATAAACAAGCTATTGAACGATTAGAAAAGAGTATAAAGGATATCGAAAATGATGCTAAAAATGGTGGAAAAAAGGCAAAAAAGTATAAATTCTGGGGAAAAACTCTTTCAAAATCATCTAATACAGTAGCATTAGCTTCTGCTATTTTCGATTTCTTCCTTTTTGAAGATGTTCGTATGGGATTGGCTGGAATTGGACTTGTTCTGGGGCTTTTTATTATCAATATGTTTTTTGCATTTATTATTATTGAAAAGATTTTGTTTCTAGGAATATCAATTCTGCTTTTACCACTTTTGGCAGCATGTTATATTTTTGAACAGACACGAAATTTTGCGACTACTGCTCTAAAGGATACTTTTAGTTTTGCAATAGGGCTTATTTTTATGAGTATTACAATGGTTATGTGTGCTGAAATAAACGATTGGATTTTGGGTGGAATGTTTTCTGCACCGGATGCTGATAATATTACACAAACGGCAAAAGCTATTGCTTTGATAAAAGCTGGAAAAATTGACGAGTTTAATGATCTTGTTGGAAGTAATTGGTATTTTATTTATGTAATTTTTGTAATAGGTGTAAATGCACTTTTGATTAAATCTGCGGGAACATTTGCAAGTTGGTTTAATGGTTCTATTTCAGACTCGGATTTGGTAAAGCCACTATGGGATATTGGAACTTCTACTTATAAAACAACAAAATCTGTTGTGCGTGAAATTAAACTTTTTGCTAACAAAGGGGAAATGTCAGGAAAGGACACTGGAAGATTTATAGATAGATTTATTTCTGATAAACGGCAATCTCGCCTTGATAAGAAAAAGGAAAAAAGCAAACAAAAAGAAACAATGAAAGACGAACAAGAATGAAAAAAATTAAAGCGTTATTTTTTATTTTATCTTTTTTCATTTCGGCAAATGTTTTTGCTGGGAATTGTTCATATAATGATGCGATTGTTTATTTTTCATCGCCAAGTGTCACTCTTTCTGAATATTCACCAGAGTATTATTGTAGTGATATCCTTTATTTAAAACAATCAGGAAAGAAAAATATACCACTTACAGAATATAATGCCCTTTATCCAAAAGAAGTTAAAAAGAATATTCAGTATTTGAGGAGCATTGGAATAACACCAAATATTTTTGATGAAGATATCGATAATGAAGATTATGCGTTCTTTTCATCAAAGGAAACAACAGATGTTTATTTTAAAAATTTGGTTGCGAATTTAAGAGCTGATGAAAATATACAGGTTGTTACTGCTGGAATTTTTGAATCGAATGATGATTTATTTAAAAATAACAAAATTGGTGACATAGTTAACGAAGAAAAACATTTCAAACTATGTGCAACATCAAAAGATTCAAAACCAAGTGAAAGTTCTATGTATTCTTCTGATAGTATTGGCTATAATCAAATTATGTCGGCAATTCCTTATGCTTTAAAACCAGTTGTTGTTAGTGATGGAACTTTAAAAAATGTTTTCGATATAGATGTTGCACAGATAGAAAATAACCCTTCTTTGGCTTCAAAAAGTTTGCGTCTTGTCAATTTTTCAAATGAAATTTTTGAAAAAAATAATTCTACTTCTATTGAATGGAAAGAGCGTGTTTGCAAACCAAATACATTAAAGGAAAAAGTAAAAAGAAATAGCACCTGCTATCTTTGTCCATACATAGTTATGATATTTAACGAAGTATCATATTTATTCAATTATATGTATAATACATTCAAATATATTATGATTTCATTTTTAATAGTTTTTGGTGCATTATTTATGGTATCAAAGTTTGCAAAGGGATTTTCATCACTTCCATTTGATGCCGATGTTTCAAGTTATCCAAAGGAAGTGGCAAAAAAAATGCAGGCAATACTTGTTGTCGTAACACTTCTTTGGGTGCCACCAAAAACACTTTTTTCTTGGACTGTTCAGCCGGTATTGGATTTAACACTTTATATTTCTGATACTATTATGGAAATTGGGAATACAGATACCGAAAAATATACATGTAATGGTGACACTATTGTTGATAAAATTCTTCAACTACATATAGATGAACACAAAGAAATGATGGTTCCTCCAATAGTTAAGCAAAAACAAATGCAAACTATGGCTTCACAGGAAAATGATGCCATAATTTCTAAAACCACAATGGGAAATATTATTTGCTTTTTAACTAATACCTTAGAATCAAATGCTACTCAAATGACTATGGGTGAAGTTTTGGTGACAAACGCATTTAATTTCAAAAGTGAGTATGAAAATCGTTTTCTTGGCTTTATTTTTGGGGTTATTATTTTCGGATTATATTTCTTGATAAATATAATGATTTCATTTTATATTTTGGATGGACTTCTTGATTTCTTCGAACTTGCTATTATGTGGCCAGTTTATGTATTTGGTTATGCTTTCCCTGTTGTAAAATTTAAAATAACAAGAATAGTTGAAGTTGCAAAAAATTTTGGTTTAACAATGATAAATCTTGCTGTTTTTGCAATGTTTAATTCTGCACTTTTAAATAGTTTTTATTTTGTTGGATCAAAAGAAAACTTGTTCACTATTTTAAACAAAGCGATTGATGAAAATAATGTTTCATTGATTCTATCCAGTGTGACAACAGATTTACTTGCCATAACACAATTTTTATTTATAATTTATTGCATCTATTATATCTATTCACAACTTGGTAAATTTGCATCAAGTTATGGTGGTAAAATGGGAAGTATCAGTATTGGTAGTGGAATAAGATCTCTTATCAATATGTTGCGAAAGACTATGGCTTCTGGATCACGAAAGGCAAGTGGTTATAAGAAAATAGATAAAAAAGATGAAACAAAACCAAATGAAAAAGAAACGGAAACTACAACCGAAAAGGTAGAAAATAATGAATAAAATAAAATATATCTTGTCATTGATTATTTTCTTCTTTGTTATGCAAAGTGGGATTGCTGTTTCTGCACCACATAAATGCGATAATCCAAAACTTTATGGACTTTCCAGTGACGAAGTAAATATGTCTAATGCCGATTTTTATTGTTGGGAAATTAAATATTTGAAACAATATCATAATACCTTATCAATAAATATGGAATCTTATTACAACTTTTATGCAAACAATTTGACTAAGGCAAATATTGAAGTTTTACGAAATCTTGGTATTACACCAGAAAAATATGACTACCTTTACAAATATTTTATTGATGATGAAATTTCGGATACAGATAACTTTAAAAATGAAATTGAAAAGGCTATAAAAAAAGCAAAAAATTATATGAAGGATAAAGTTGAATATAAATATGGAAAACCTATTGTGTCATATGTTGCATTAAATCCTGCTGAATCTGTCACAAGAGTTAGTGCTGTTGAAAAGCCTCAAGATATTATTACATGGGCGTTAAGTAGCACAGACTATATTCCAGGACTTGCTCAATTAAAAGAACCATCTGTTTTTGATCCATTCTTTATACTTTTTGGTGAAAACTGTATTCCACTTGGAAATAAAACAATGAACAATGTGCTTGTTCAATATCAGGATGCTTTACAACCCATTGGCGTTGTTGGAAAATATTTTGTAAATGCTTTTGGTGAAACATCACTTGAACTTATTGTGAATAAGGATAGGGCGATATTTCCAGAATATAAAATCCGTCTTCCTGGTGATAATAAAAGTCTTGGTGAATGGAATAGTGTCGCTTGTGGTGTTACAGATTTTAATCGCACTATGAAAAAGGCATTTTCTTGCACACCATGCACTATGTTTGAAATTGCATTTAATGTTGTTTCAAGGATTGGTTTTGTTTTATATGATAAACTTTCAAGATATGCACTTGATTTAATGATAGTTCTTTTTTCTTGCTGGAGTTTATTGATGTTTTTTGATAATGCAATAAAAAAGCAAGATGGACTTGGTTATATTAAAACATTTTTCACAAAACTTGTTTGGGTATTTATTATTGGTGCATTTTTATCAGTATCCATTACAGATGAAAATAATATTGTTAATTATACAATTCGACCATTTACTGATTTTATGACAGGATATAATCGTGTTATGACAAAGGCTATTGATTCTACCTCTTCGCAATGGACCTGTAAATATCAAACAAAAAAACTTAAGGATAACAAATATCTATTCTCTAGGGATATTAAACAAGATATTGTCTGCACAATCGAACGTATTGCCGATTTTAATAATATGAATATTTTGATTGGTAAAACAGAAATGAAGATTGGACTTAAGGAGTTTATAAATTTCAAATTTGGAAGTGGCATAATAAAAATTTTGCTTGGGTTGGCCCTTGCTGGAATATTTTTTATGTTTAATCTGGCTGTTCCATATTTCTTTATCGAGTCATTGTTTAATATTGCACTTGTAGTATTTTTATTCCCACTATTTTTGATGGCATACGCATTTGATAAGGGAAAGGGTTTCGTGAAAAAAGGTCTTGATACTTTCTTGTCTGGTATTTCTCAAATAGTTGCACTATCCATTATGTGCTCAGTGATAAGTTTGTTAATGTTCTATATTTCATCAATAGATTTTTATGGTATTCAAAAAGCTATTGAGGAAAATAATAGCCAAGAAATTGCTTCATCAATGCTTATGTTCTTTTCCTTTAATACTAACAGTGTGTTAGAAATGATTTATACTGGCATAATAAGTTGGTGGTTGATGGGAAGGGCATTGGAAATTGCAAATATTTTTGGAAACAACAAAGAAAGTTTGCCTGAAACATTTAAGGCATTTATGACTAATACTATTAAAACAGCGACAAGTATTACTGTAACTCGTGCCCAGATGAAGGTAAAAACAGGGATTTTAGCAGAAAAGATTCGTGGTAAGATAAACAAAGAAAAAAAAGAAAAAGATGATGTTATAAACAACATAAATACATCCGGAGGAGAAAATGAGGTTTAGGGAAACTGCAAAGGCGATTGCTTATGATAAAATAAAAGATGTGTTTCTTTTTTCTCTTGCTGGGATAAAAAGTATTTTTGTAACCTTTATTGCTGGTTTTTCCAGTCTTATTGTTTTGGCAGTTGTTGGTAATATTTTAAGTGGCGAATGGACAATAGGAACATCATTTGCTGAATGGTGGGGGTCTATGACTCGACTTCCATTAGAAAACGGTAAATTTTCTGCCATTGATCCTGGGACTTGTCTTGTTTGTGATTTATTTGCAAAGTGTTTTGATTTAATGAGTGTTATGGGCTTGAAAATGTATACTTATATTGCTGATATTGCATGGACACTTATCACAATGGGGTTTGCAGTTTGGCTTTTGATATATATGTATGACAATATTATAAAAGATCAAAATGGCGATGTTCATAAAATGATTGTGGATGTTGTAAAAAGAATAATTATTATTTCCATTGTCGGTGCAGGATTATTTTTTATAGGGGATAAAAATAAAAACGAAGAATATCTTCAATATGTTTCAGATGCCATAGTTGATAGCACTGCTGTTCCTATAATAAAAATGGGTGTCGGTGTAAGTTCTGAAATTTTAGATACTAATGTTTGTTCCAATCTTGAATATCCAAAAACAGAAGTAAAAGGTTTATTAAGTAATGATTTAAAAAATGATATGCTTTGTCTTCTAAATTCAGTAAGCAGTGTTTATCTAAGTGCTATGACTGCGGGTTCAAATATGGTTTCTTTGGCATGGAACAGCGCTTTTGATTTATCAACACGGGTAAAGAGAGGTAAATTTCATTTAATTCCGGATATAATTGCAGGTATGGCATTGATTGCTATCTTTCTACTTATGTATATAACCATTCCATTTATGTTGATTGATATGGTTTTCACATTTGGAATTTTGCTTTCATTTTTACCTCTTATGATAGGTGGATATGCGTATGACAAGACAAAAAATTTCTCATCCATAGGGATAAAGTCATTATGGGGTATGTGCTTTTATATGATAATGTATTCAATATTTTTAGGAATTATGTATTCATCATTTGTATATATTGCAGATATGTATTATCCAGGTCCACTTGATAACTTTACATATTTATTTCCTGATTTTATGTATAAAGATATGGTTGGAAGTCAAACTGATATAATAATGAAAAATCAAGGTTTCAAACAATGTTTTGATGCTGCAAATGGTGATATATCAAATGTTCAAAAATGTTTGTTGAAAATAGGTGTTGATTTTGAAATGCCAAGTTTGGAAAATCCAGGTGGAAGTTTCCTTCCTATGTTTACATTTGGACTTTTATCTATTATGATTATGGGAAGTGCAAAAAAGTATGCTAAAATGCTAGGAGGATATACTTTTGCAATAGGTGATGCTTCTATGAATTTAATAAAAAGTTTTTGGGGTTGGACAAAACAAAATGTTTCACGCAGTGTCGCAGGATTCAAAAAAGCTGTTGGTGAAAATATCGTAAAAATGCAAGTAAATAAAGAAGCAGATGAAATACTTGAAGAAGCAAAGGATGTTGAAGAATGATGAAAAAATTTTTATTAACATTATTATTTAATTTATTCTTTTCTTTGCCCACTTTTGCCCAAGAAATTGCATCGGCAAATTATGATGAACACATTACTGGTGGTATAAAAAGTATGGATAAATGCTGGGAATGTAAACTTGTAGAGGGGGTTTATACTTATACATTTAATTTTGTTTTTAAAATGTATAAAATTCTTGCTCCTATTATCCAAAGTATAGTTTTAGTCTTTCTTGCATTTTGGTTTTTGTGGATTGTTTGGGACAAAGTAATTCGTGCTCATATGAATTTCAAAGGTGGAAATGTATTTGATTTTCTAAAAGAAGATATCTGGAAAAAACTTTTTACTGTTTTATTTGTTATAACTTTACTTGCAAAGGTTCCTGCAAATGAAATGTTCAGTTATACTATTGATCCTATTATGAGTTTTGGTGCAGGTTTTGGCAAATGGATTTTGGTGGAAACGCGAAATGATAATGAAATTATGCAAAATTACAGCAATGCTATTACAAAAAAATCTTTACCTAAATACGATTGTTCAGACATAAAACTTTCTGCAAATACAGTAAATATGCTTAATGTAAATAATGTAAATGCAAGTGCGGATATGAATACAGCTACACTTAAAAATCTTATATGTATAACAGGTGAGTATGCAAACAGTTATACCATAGGTTTAAATCTTGGGGCAAAAATTTTTTCCCGTGGAATGATTGGTGTAGTAGGGGCATATTCTGGTGAAAAAATCACAAAAGGTATTGATTCTATTGCATCAATGATTCCATCTGTTGGTTGGGCAAAAGTTGTTCAAGTTATAATTAAAATTATTTTAGTAGTTTTAAAAGTCCTATTTTTTGTTGGTGTAATCATAAATTTCTTTATTGCTGTTATCGGACTTTTTATAATGATACAGTTTATGTATGTTGGACTTACTTTTATTACACTAATTTTGGATATAGTGATTCAACTTGCCCTTGTTGGGGTAATGTTGCCTATTGTTATTGGTTCATGGGCATTTGCTGATAAGGGATTTATGAACCTAAGGGGAAAATTGTCAGGAAAACTTTTCTGGAATGTCCTCACTTGTTCATTTAGGCTTGCTTTTCTTGCTATATCTATGAGTATAAGTATATTTCTTTTAAATGAACTTATGACTACAAGTTTTGATAGTTATTCTGGAGAAACGATGCTTTCACTTTATGACAGTTTGGGTAGTTCTAAAAATTTATGGAATCAGGGAACTGGTCTGAATAAAGAAACCCGAGATTTCTTGTATTTAATCATTTCAAATACTGGACTTTTAATTGCGATGGTATTTACAACACTTGTATCTTGGATGCTTCTTCGCCAAAGTATTCAAAAGGCAGATGAACTTTCTGGGCAACTTTACAGTGGATTTTCGGATGCTAATATTTTGGCTGGTTTGCAAAAGTTAACAGAAACATCTATTAAGTATGTGCTTGGTGGTGCAAAACGCGAAGTCGATTTTTATAAAAAAATGAGTGGTGCTAAACAAGAATTAAAGAAAGAAATAGAAAATAATGCAGAAAAAGCTCGTAAATCAAAAATCAAAGAATGGGAAAACGAAGTTTTAAATGAAGGGGACGATACTCATATTTTTGATATTCCTGCTGAAACAGTTGTAAATGCTTTTGATGCTATAAGAAATAATGAACAAGATGATATTGAAGAAGCAGAAACTAAAACAGAAGCACCTATTGGGCCAAAGACAAAAGAAGAAAGTGAAAATCCTATAAAACTTGAAAATGCTCCATTGGCTCCAAATATTCGTAAAAACGAAGAAGAAGTGAATAAGTTGCAACAACCAGAAATGGAATTTGTTGAATCTCAAATTGCTTCACCTGAATATAAGGATTTGCCAGAAAAAGAAAAGCAAGAAATGGCTACGGTTATTCTTTCTAATAATCCAGAGGAGTTAAAAAACTTTTCAAATAAACCTGAGATTTCTCAGATGTTTGAAACAATAAATGCAACTCCAAAGGAAGATGATGAAATCGTAAATGATAAATTTATAACAGATAATCTTGTTGCAACGGATATACAAACACCTGATGATTTATCCAATCCAATGGTTAAAATGCAGGCGGTTTATATCAGGGAAAAAGTTATAGAAGAAATAAATACTTTGCCTCCACAAGAACGAGCAGCAATTAAATCGTTTATGAATTTAACAAAAAAACCTAACCTTTCTAATCCAGAGAAGAAAAGAAAGTTTGAAGAACAAAAGAAAATTTATGAAAAATTAGAAAGCAAGGTTAAGTCAGATATGCTTATGAAACAGAAGGAGATAAAGGAACTTATCTCTGAACGCGAAAATTTGCAAAAACATAATAAGGTAAAATCTATTTTGACTACTCGTAAAGTTATTGAGGTTATTAAAAATGATGAATTAAATGATTTGGTAAAAGAAATTGATAATACTGATTTTACAGATGTTATAAAACGTTCTTATTTGAATCGTCAGCTTAAAAATCTTGAATCAGAAATTGATGCACTTAAAGAAAAAGATTCTCTTGAATTGGAAGATGAATACGATAGTATTGTTGCAAACTGGCGTATAAAAAAGATGAAAAGGAAATCGAAAATAAATCCAGATAAAAGATAAAAAATAATCCCCCAATTAAGGGGGAATTTTTGCAAATTACTTTTTATGTTTTGTTTTATGCAACAGACCTTATTTCTTTACCATCAATGAAATCCATCATATGTTGCATACTTGTATTCAATATTCTATAGTTCGCATCAATAGAATTAAATGCAATATGAGGTGTCACAATAACATTGTTAAGTTGCAATAATTTCTGATTGATAAGAGAATATAAAATATATTCTTTGCTTTGTTCTGGTGCAGATTCTACTGTGTTTTTAAGGATTATATCTTCATATTCCAAAACATCAAGTCCAGCACCTTTTACTTTCTTTGAAACCAAAGCATTATAAAGTGCAACTGTATCAATCAAATCACCACGGGCAGTATTTATAATATAAACACCATCTTTCATTTTTGCGATAGTATCTTTGTTTATCATATGATAATTTTCTTTTGTTGCTGGACAATGAATACTGATAATATCTGCATTTTTATAAATTGTTTCAACATCAGTATATTCGCATGTTCCTTCATCAGCCAATGCTTGGTTTGGATACAAATCATATGCTAAAACCTTGCAACCAAATGCGTGAACAAGTCTTGCAAAATGGCGACCAATCGCACCAGTTCCAATTACACCAACAGTTTTTCCATGCAAATCAATACCGATATCTTGATCAACATTTACAATACCACGATTAAGTTTTTGATGAGAAAATTCAATATTTCTTGTAAGATTTAAAAGAAGTCCAACAGCAAATTCAGCAACTGTGATTTCACCATAACCAACAACATTTGCTACTTTAATATTATGTGCACGGCAATAATCTAAATCAACATTGTTATATCCAGTTGAGCGAGTAGAAACCATCTTCAAATTTTTAAATTTTGAAAGAAGTTCACCTGTCAATCTTGAATAAACAAAAGTAGAAATAATATCTGTTGTATCGTAATACTTGCCAAGTTCATCATCATCCATATCATTAAGACTTTTTTCACAAATCACATAACTAACTCCATTTGGAGCAGGGTGCTCTGATAAATATTGTTTTGTTAAGTCATCAACATCACAGAAAAGTATTTGCATAATTATCTCCTTTATATTTTTCTTGTTTTTCATTTCAACATATTATATTCTCTTTTTTGAATTTTAACAATAGGAAAAATAAGATTATGAAAAAAATATTTTTTATTTCTTTTGCCGTTTTTTTTATTATTTTCTCAATTTTCAAGTTTGGCTCGGTTGTTATTGCCAATGATAATATAGAAGAAGAGATCGAAGTTGATTTCTTTGAGGAACATTTTCCATTAAAAAAAGTTAGTGGGGAGTATTTCATAAATGATTTATCCTATGCTAAGGATGAAAATTTCCTTCATCATAAATTTTATCACAAGTTTGGTATGAATGATTGTTATGTTCACAAGGATATTTATCCAAATATTTTAAAGTTAGAGGCTCTTTTAAAGAAAAATAATGTAAAGGCAATGATGTTTGATTGTTTCCGTCCACACGAGGCACAAATTTATATGTGGAACAGAAATCCGAACCCATACTTTCTTGCTAATCCTAATAAAAAGGGATCTCTTCATTCAAAGGGATTGGCTCTTGATATTGGGCTTGCTGATATGAATGGGAAAAAAATGGAATTTGCAACTGGAATGGATCATTTTGTAGCCGAGTCAGCACACGCATATAAATGTAAACCAGAGGAACAATACAAATGTGATAATCGTGCTTTACTAAAATCTATAATGGAGCAGGCAGGTTTCCGAAGCATTAAAAATGAATGGTGGCATTATCAAAAACCTGGTGATTTATCATCATATCCATTGATTCGCATTTGTGATACAAAAGGTAGTGTTTGCTACGGTAAAGATGTAAAATAATCTTACAGTATTTCAGATTGACTTTAACTAGAACAGAAGCTGAAACTTTAAGTTGTTCAAGTGGTAATACCTGTGTAAACGGTTTATGTCTTAGTTATTATAGTTGCGATAGTTCAGGACATTGTGGAGGATCTAACTGTTATTGATTTTTACTAATATTTCTACCGACACCCCAAGTTAATTGGGTGTTTTTATTCTAGGGGCTTAATATTAAACTTCACTAATTTGTCATTTTAGTAGCAACGACACTGGAATCCACAATCAAACATAAAATTCTTAAAAATCCCCTGCAAAGAGGGGATAAAATTATTTTTTAAAAATCACAGACGCCGAAGATTTTAAATCTATATTCCTTTGCCTTGCATCAAAATTTTTAAATCCATTTTGAATAATTATATCAACCAATTTTGCATAATTTATTTTATGTTCGGAACGCTCCCAAAGATAAAATGCAAATGCTCCCGGAATAGGATTTACTTCATTAAGCCATAATTTCCCAGTTTTTGAATCACACAAAAAATCGATTCTTGGGTTTCCGGTTGCCCCCATATATTCAAACAATTTCTTCACAGAATTTTCGATAAAATCCTTTGCCTTCTTTGTCATTTTCGGAGCATATTCACGTCCCATAGAAAGAAGTCCCTCACTTGGCACAGCAAGTTTCACAGGTCCAACTTTTTTTGCACCATTACTTGCAAGATATTTATCTTTGAAATCCAAAAATTCATGTTTTTCAACAGGAGATTCAATAACCGAAGTTATAATTTTGCCATCCAAATCTTTCATCACAGCAATATTATATTCCTTAAGATTTGCAACAAATGGCTCTATAATAACGGTATTATCAAGTTTAAAAACATTAAGTATTGCCGATTGAAGTTCGTCTTTGTTTTTAACCTTTGCAATACCAACTGAACTACCAAGATTTGCAGGTTTAACAAATGCAGGATATTTTATTTTTATTTCCTTTGTCATTTCAGAAATATTAAATTTTTCAGTCATATTTGGTTTAAAAAGAACTACTTCATCCAAAACATCAATGCCAAGATTACGGCATATTGCCTTTGTTTCCAATTTACTCATATACAAAGTAGATGAGGAAATATCAGCCCCAGTATAAGGAATATTCAAAGCCTCCATTATTCCCTGCATTGGACCATTTTCACCCATGCTTCCATGGAATGCAAAAAATGCAATATCAAAATCGATAAATTTTTTACCAAAAAGTTTACGATTCATAATTGTAAATTTTGGACTATCATTTTTGATTCCAACTGGAATAGTAATACGATTCAAAGTTGCCTTTACCTTTTCATCCAAAGGATAATTTTTCATATTAAGTAATGCTTTACCATTCCACCAATTACCATCTATATCAACATACACAGGAATTGGTTCATATTTAGTTATATCAATAACTTGCATTACTTGAAGTCCAGTCAAAATACTTACATCATGTTCAAATGATGGACCACCAAAAAAAACTGCAACTTTTGTTTTCATATTACACCTATATATTTTCAATTTCCTTTTTAATCATATCAGCAACATCCTTTGCGTTTGATGCATCTGTTCCACCAGCTTGTGCCAAATCAGCCCTTCCGCCACCGCCGTGACCGCCAAGCATTTCAGCAGATTTTTTAACCAAATCCACAGCCGAAATTTTATTTGTTAAATCGGAACTTACAGCAGTCAAAACAGATACTTTTGCACCATCTGATGCAATAAGAAGTATTACTGTATTTTTTGCATCTTTTCTTAAATTATCAGTTGCAGGTTTTAAAATTTTCGCAGAAATATTTTCAAAAATTCCACTTACAAAATTTATTCCATTAACAACTTCAGATTTAACACCTTTTACAACAGTATCAATTTGTTTATTTTGAAGTTCCATTTCTTGTTTTCTTTTTTCTTCAAATTCTCGGGCAAGTTTATCTTGCTCTGCTTCTTTTTCTTTACGAAGTTTTTCTTGAAGTTCAATAATCAATATATCTGGTGACTTTGTTGTATCAAGTTCATATTTTTTTGCCATATCAAACGCATCATTAAGGGTAATTGCTTCTATACGGCGAACACCTGATGCAACAGATTCTTCTTTTAAAATTTTAAAGAAACCAATTTCCGAAGTATTATCGCAATGTGTTCCACCACAAAGTTCTATTGAAATACCACCCATATTTACAACACGAACTATATCTCCATACTTTTCTCCAAACAAAGCCATTGCACCGGTTTTCTTTGCTTCATCAATAGGCATTTCTTTTTTCGAAATTTCCATTTTATCAGCAATATATTTATTTACCAATTTTTCAACTTGTTGAATTTGTTCAAATGTCAAAGCCTTTGGATTCGCGAAATCAAATCTTAATCCTGTTTCACCAACCCATGATCCCTTTTGAGCAACATTTTTTCCAACAATTTCTTGTAATGCTTTTTGAAGAAGATGAGTTCCCGAGTGATTTGCAATAATGCGTTTTCTTGAATCTTTATCAACATTCATTTCAATTTCATCACCAACAGAAATTGTATCGCCAATACCTAGGTCAATTTTATGAAAATAAACATTATCCAAAGCCTTTTTCACATCAGAAACATTGTAAATTTTTCCATCTTTTGCAATAGTTCCTTTATCAGAAATTTGACCACCACATTCCGCATAGAATGGAGTTTTATCAACAATCACAAATATTTCATCACCATCAGCCATAGTTGCATTTTGTTCAATAGCCCCATTTTTAACAACAGCTTTTACTTTTGATTTCGAAGTTAAATCAGTGTATCCAATAAATTCAGTCGTGCAACCTTGTGATTTTACATCATACCAAATTTTTTGGTTTCCAGCTTCTCCTTTAAAGTTAGAAGCTTTCTTTGACTTACTTCTTTGTTCAGCCATAGCTTTATCAAAACCAACAGTATCAACAGTCATATTTCTGTTTCTTAAAATATCAGCAGTTAAATCTAATGGAAAACCATAAGTATCATAAAGTTTAAAGGCACTTTCGCCACTTAAAACTTTACCACTTGTTTTTGCAATTTCATTATCCAAAATTTTAAGTCCAGCATCAAGTGTTTGACCGAAATTTTCTTCTTCTGTTTTTATTGTTTGTTTAATAAGAGCTTCTGCCTCAATAAGTTCAGGATAAGTATCAGCCATTTGCTCTTTTACATTATCAAACATTTTATAGAATGCAGGTTCCTTTACCCCAAGCATATTTATATGACGAAGTGCACGACGCATAATTCTGCGAAGAACATAACCACGGCCTTCATTTGATGGTAATACACCATCAGCAATCAAGAACGAAGTTGCACGGATATGATCGGCAATAACTTTGAATGAAGAAATATTTTCATTTGTTCTTTTTACACCCAAAACTTCCTCTTCATATTTCATAAGGTTTTGGAACAAATCAATTTTAAAATTATCATCAACTCCTTGAAGAACTGATGCAATTCTTTCTAGTCCCATACCTGTATCAATATTTTTGTTTTTAAGTTCTACTTTTTCACCACTTGGTAAAGTTTCATATTGCATAAAAACATTGTTCCAAATTTCAATGTATCTATCTCCATCTTCATCCGGAGTTCCAGGAAGTCCACCAGCAACTTCTGGACCTTTATCATAAAACATTTCTGTATCAAAACCGCATGGACCAACATCACCCATTGCCCAAATATTGTCTTTTATATCTAAAACTCTTGAATCAGGAACATTTGCAATTTTTTTCCAAAGTTCTCTTGCTTCGGTATCCTCTGGATAAACGGTAAAGTAAAGTCTGTCTTTATCAAGTTTTAAAACCTTCGATAAAAATTCCCAAGCATAAGTAATTGCATGTTCTTTAAAATAATCACCAAAAGAAAAGTTTCCAAGCATTTCAAAGAATGTATGATGTCTTGTTGTATATCCAACATTATCCAAATCGTTATGTTTACCACCGGCACGAACACATTTTTGTGCAGTAGTAGCTCTTGTATATTCACGCTTTTCCTTACCTGTAAAAACATCTTTAAATTGGTTCATACCTGCATTTGTAAAAAGCAAGGTCGGATCATTTTGTGGAACCAAAGAACTTGACTTTACAAGTGTATGTCCCCTTTGTTGGAAAAATTCAGTATAAGTCTTTCTAATATCATTAAGTTTCATTTTTATATGCCTTATTTTATTTTTTTTACAATATTTGCGTATTATAAGTCTTTTCCTAACTCTTTTTCAATAAAAAAGTCACTAAAAAAATAAAAATATTGCTATTTTTAAATTACATCTTGAAAAGAAGTTAAAAAAAGTGTAAAATCAAAAGTAATCGAAGGTTTAAAAGGAGAGTTTTATGAAGATATCATACAAGACTTTATTACTTGCTTTAGTTCCACTTACATTTATTACAAATGTGGCGTTTTCGGCTGATGAAATAATTGATCAATTAGAAGGTGAAAGAAAGGCTTTATCTTCCAGAACCTCTACTTCTATATCAACAGATCGTCGCTCTTCTTCCTCTTCAAGACGTAAATCTTCAAAAAGAACTTCTACTTCTACTTCTACAACGACAACTAGTGAAACTCAGTATTCTCAAGATGATTGTGCAACAAAGTATATGCTTGGACTTGATAGGGAATGTTATAACACAAATCGTGTCCAAAGTGGTGGTGCATATGCGGATTGTAGTGATAAAACTATGGCTGATTACTACGATATTATGGATATGCAATTATCATACATAGTTGGTGTAGATAATTTTGTGACTTATAAATCAAAATGTGATACTTATAAGGGATATGCTCTTGATAAATGGCTTTCATCAAAGGGTATAATTGAAAAGTCAGCAATCAAAGGTTCAAGTGAATGTATCCTTGCAACAAAAAGACTTACCGCTGCTAAAAAATGTTATGCGGCCGCTATCGCTCATGATGGAAATTTCTTTGAATTTGATGATTTAATGATGACATCATGCGGTGAAATTCCAGAGGTTGCAAAAAAGTTTTCAAATGCTGGGGATATGGGACTTTCCAATATTCCACAACTTCTTGAAAATTATTCAACTTTACAATTCACAAATAAATCTGGAAATTGGAGAAGTGCTATCGAAGCTGTTCTTGCGGGATATATTTATGATGCAAGACAAAATTGTGGTGAAGAAAGTTATGATATTCTTGAACTTAATCAATTTACCGAAGATAAGCGCGAAAATATTTTATCCAAGGCAAAAGATAGTTTTGCTTCCGAAGTTGCTTCAAACCTTGGTCGTCGTGCTGGTAACTTTGTAAAAACAGGCTCTGTCGCTATTGCTCCAACAAAAAATGGCGTTGTTTTGGTTCCTGCAACTTCAGGCAAATTTTACAAACAACTTGATGCTACAGATCCTAATAATCTAGGTAAAACAATAGCAAAATCTGTTATCAGAAATTCAAAAACATACGGTGATACAACACCACAAATTAAAAATCTTGAAAATATTTCAAATGTCTATGTAATAGAAGATGTTTCAAGTATTAACAAAGCTCGTGCTCGTCTTTTGAATATTATTTCAACTGGTGATATCGGTTCCACTGAAACACAAGATGATATAGATTATGCAGTGATAACTGGTCTTGGCGGTCGTGTAAGCACAACTGATGCTGGGCTTTATGAAGTAATAAGTAATCTTGCAGAAGGTGATACTTTTGTTATAAAAGATAATTCAAATAACTGTCAGGTTTTGATGCTTACTTCTGATGGAGAGTTTGATAAACTTTCAAAAATAGAAATAAAAAAGAATAAATCATTGATGACTTATGCTTCTGATTGTTTAAAGGTTGTTGAATAATGGTTGATTTTGGAAAAATAGAAAGTTTATTATCAGAAATTAGGGGGTGTCTTTGACATCTCCTCTTTAACCAATGAATTAAAGGAATTAGAGGAAAAAACTTCATCTCCTAATTTGTGGGATAATCCTGATTTTGCCCAAAAACTTATGTCGCAAAAGGCAGAGGTGGAGCGTAAAATCAATCTTTATGAAACAAAGAAAAAAGAATACGAAAATCTTCATGAACTTTTGGATTTAGCAAAACTTGAAAATGATTCGGATTTGGTTTCCGATACTGAAATTCAACTTGAAAATTTTGTATCAAGTCTTGAAAAGGAAAAATTAAATCTTATGTTGAACGGGGAGGCTGATAATCTTCCTGCCTACCTTGAAATTCACAGTGGTGCTGGTGGAACCGAGGCATGCGATTGGGCACAAATGCTTCTTCGTATGTATATCCGCTGGGGTGAACGCCATGGGTATAAGGTTGATTTGATTGAGGAGCATGCTGGGGATGAGGCAGGTATAAAATCTGCGACATTACAAATTACTGGTATAAATGTTTATGGTTGGCTTAAGGGTGAAAGTGGTATTCATCGCTTGGTTCGTATTTCACCATTTGATAGTAATGCTCGTCGTCACACAAGTTTTGCCTCTGTCTGGGTCTATCCGGTTATTGATGACAAAATTGAAATTCATATAGAAGAAAAAGATTTACGAATTGATACTTACCGTGCAAGTGGTGCCGGCGGTCAACATGTCAATAAAACCGATAGTGCTGTTCGTATTACACACATTCCAACAGGGATTGTCGTTCAATGCCAAAACGAAAGGTCGCAATTTAAAAACAAAGATGTTGCCATGAGTATGCTTAAATCTCGCTTATATAATCTTGAACTTGAAAAGCGTGCCGAGGAGGAGGCAAAAATCAACGAATCAAAATCTGAAATAGGTTGGGGTGCACAAATTCGTTCCTATGTCCTTCAACCATATCAAATGATAAAAGATTTACGAACAAATTTTGAAACATCAAATATTACATCTACCCTTGACGGTGATATTGATGAGTTCCTTTCTGCAACGCTACTTTATAATAATATAAAGAAATAAAGTTTGAAAAAAATCTTTTATTTTATTTGAAAATATGATATTATAGATATTGGGTCTAGAAGCCTATGTAAGTGTCCATAGTGTAAGGACAAAAAATTTACACGCTTTCTGGCGTTTTGGCTGGAAGGCAGTAGAATAATGCTGCAAGTATCTTTCAGCAAAATAATACGCACTATCTTACATAGTTTCTAGCTTCCAGTCACTTTTGTGGTTTTGTTTATTTTTTATAAAAAGGAGAAAAAAATGGATAAAAAGGATATTCAAAAAGAAATTGAGAGAAGAATAAGAGAAGCAGATAATACTCCAATGCCTAACAGTGTTAGAAAAGAACTTGGTATTGAAGTTAAAAAAACTTTAAGAAGACATTTAAATGAAATGGATAGATTAGCAGAAAGAAGTGGATATAATAGTCTACGGGTACCAAATACTATTTATCCTTTAGCAGATTTATCTTCTAAACTAAAAGATGCTATTCCATATGGATTTAAAATTAAAAATGCGATTGATTTTAATATAACAGCTAAAAAGCATTTGGATTATGTAGATAAAAATATTAAGAAAAAACTTACTCCTACAATAACTGAAGATAAAAAATACTATAAAGATACTATCTTGCCTTTGATAAAAAAATGTTCTGAACTTTTTGTGGATTTAAGACATGATGCTGAAACACTTAAAAAATTACGTGAAGAAAAACAAATTAGCAAAATAAATAAACATAGTTTAGAAAATATGAAAAGAAATGTTATCTTGTTTAATGAAGCTAAGAATGTTCCTCCAGAACAATTTTTCCTTAAAAATTTTCAATTTAAAACAATGGATATTGGGGTTTCTAAAGAATTTATTAATACATATTATGATTTGCATGAAAAATTAAAAGAAAGACCTTTAATTAAAGAAGGATACTTATCTGCAGATTCTTATCAAGATAGAATTAAAGGTTATTATGACCAGAGTTTTAGTTATGTAGATATTAAATTTCCAAATGTTTATAATAATAAATATTTAAACAAAGACTATAATCAAACTTTAACTGAACTTAGTAATATTCTTTTCTCTAATATAAGTGATAAAATGTATGAAATCAAAAAAATTGAATATCCTGAAAATATTGGGCTTTATACATATGTTTATGAAAATTATCCTGAAGCAAGAAAAGAAATAATGAAAAACTTTGATTTAAAAGAAGAGTATGTATATGATACTGTAAATAAATTTATATCCTACAAGGATGAATATGATAAAAAGTTTAATGATAATTGTTGGAAAAAATATAATTCAGAATATTCTAAGACATTAAAATGGAAATATGATAAATATGTTCCTTTAACTTTTTCTGAAGATATGTTGTTAAAAATAATATCAAATAGAAATTCTATAGAAAAAATTTTGACTATGTATAAAGATGAAATATTAAACTTAAAGAAAAAGGCTGTTAATTATAATAACAATTTAAATAACATTAACTTTAAAGAACTTGAAGAAAAAGAAAATCTTTCTTTCAGCAAAGTTATGCATAAAAAGTCAATGTTTGATGAAGGTTCGAAAAAACTTGCCATTAAGGGGAGAAAGACTCCGGTAATTGGGCGTTTAAAACAGGATGAAGATGTCAGATAAATGAATTCCCCAGTTTCGGCTGGGGATTTTTTATAGTAGTAGTGGGATTTTTTTAATAATGATAAAAAGTTTGAAAAATTTTCACTGTTTTTGCCTTAAATAAAAATCAATCAAACGCTTGTTTGAATTTTTTGGATTACTTTTAGAACCTATGATATAAAAGTCAGAAAAATGCTTGACAAACACGGGAAAAAGATGTATAAATCTTGCTATCTTTGGTAGAACGGGCTTGAAATTGGCTGCCTGTCTGCTGTTTGTTTAACCTAAATTAAAAGGAGTTAAAATGCCAAAATTAAAAACAAGAAGTGCTTTTAAACTTCGTTTTCGCTTGACCGCTAGTGGTAAAGTTAAAACAAGTCGCGCTGGACATAATCACTTTATGAGAAGAAAATCTTCAAGATCATTAACAGAAGCAATTCATGGTCAATACCTTGAAGGAAGCGACAAAAAAATAGTAGCAAGATCAATGCCTTATGGTATGAAATAATAGGAGTTTAAAAAATGGCACGTGTAAAAAGAGGTCTTACAAAAAGACAAAGACATAAAAAAATATTATCAATGGCAAAGGGATACCGTGGTCGTAGCTCTTCTTGCTATCGTATTGCACATGAACGCGTTGAAAAAGGTTTGCAATATGCATACCGTGATAGAAAGAAAAACAAATCTAATTTCAGATCTTTGTGGATTGCTCGTATCAATGCTGCTGTTCGTGCATACGGAATTACATATTCAGAATTCATAAATGCTTTGACAAAGGCAAACATCACTCTTGATAGAAAAGTATTGGCTGATATGGCTGTTCGTGATGCTGATGCATTCAAGGTTGTTGTTGAAAATGCAAAACGATTTATCGGAGAAGCTAAATAGCCCTCGGATATGGTTTGCATATTCATTGAAAAAGTATTATAATAAGAGGGCTTGGAAACAAGCTCTTTTATTTTTTTAGAAATGTAAGGAATACAAATGATAGATACAAAAATACAACCTTTAAATTATGTAAAGCCTCTTTCAGAAAGAAGTAGTGCATATGATTTTCGTAGCCTTGACATTTCGCAAAATAATTATGATTGGGATAAATTACTTTCATCCGAATTTTTAGAACAATTTTTATTTAATTCAAAAACAAAATTTCTATCTTCTATTGCTTCTAAATTTACTGAAAGATTAGAAGTTGCAAAAAATCGAGGTCTTGGAATAAATGCTTTGCATAAAAAGGGATATACTGGTAAAGGTGCAACCGTTGCAATTATTGATCAACCATTACTTACTACACATAATGAAATAAAAGACAAACTTATCCATTATGAAGAGGTTGATGAGCATAAATCTTGGTCAAATGAGGCATCGCAACACGGTATTGCTGTTTCTTCTATTTTATGTGGTAAAAATATTGGTGTCGCACCAGATGCAAAACTTGTATATTTTTGCGTTTCTGATACAAATACTGACAATTATATAAATGCGATAGATAGAGTTATTAAATATAATGAAGAACATCCAGAAAATAAAATTCATACGCTTTCAATTTCCTATGCTATTCCAACGGAAAATAAAGAACAAGAAAAAAGATTGTTAGATATAATGCAAAAGGCACAAGAATCGGATATTTTTGTTATTACGACATCTCTTGAAAAAACTCATAACTTTAGCTTTATAGGTGGGGATAGAAATATCAACAATAATTTAGATAATCCACAGGAATACAAAGAACCACTTTTTATTCAAAAAAGAAATTTATCTTCGAACAATAAAAATTCTGATACAAAAAATACACTTATTGTTCCACAAGATAGGGTAACTGTGGCATCTCCAATAGGAAATGAAGATTATACATATTATAGTGATGGAGGTATGAGTTGGGCTGTTCCATATCTTGCTGGTATTTATGCTGTTGCAAAAAACTCGTTTCCAGAAATTACACCTGAAAAATTCTTTGATATTGCAATAAAAACAGGATTAGAAAAAGAAATTTGTGGTAGAAAATGTAGTATAATAAATTCTGAAAATATAATAAAAACATTGGAATTTGAAAATGCTTCTGATAAGATTTTAAACAAACAAAATAATAACAATAATATAATATTGGATAATACAAATGATAGATAAAAATGAAATATTAGAAAAAATTGAAAAGGCAACTTCTACATCTGAATTGGAAAGTTTGAATGTCGAGGTTTTGGGAAAATCTGGTTCTTTATCGCTTGCCCTTCGTGAACTTGGAAAAATGACACCTGATGAACGAAAGGTTAGGGGTGCTGAACTTAACCAAATTAAAACAGAAATAATTTCTGCTATGGATACAAAAAAATCAATCCTTGAACTTTCTGAAATAAATAAAAAATTGGAAAGTGATAAAATTGATGTCTCTTTGAATAAAGCAGAAGATAGCAAGGGGCATATCCACCCACTTACACAAGTTCGTGAAGAATTATTGCAAATTTTTGGTTCACTTGGTTTTCGTTTGGTATCTGCCAATGATCCTGATATAGAAGATGATTTTCATAATTTTACTGCACTTAATGTTCCTCCATTTCATCCTGCTCGTTCAATGCAAGATACATTCTTTGTCGAAGGCGGAAATTTATTAAGAACACAAACTTCATCTGTTCAAATTCGTGAAATGGAAAGAACCGGTGTGCCTGTTAAGGTTATTACAATGGGTCGTGTTTACAGAAGTGATTGGGATGCAACTCATACACCTATGTTCCACCAAATCGAAGGTTTGTATGTCGATAAAAATATCAATATGAGTCATCTTAAAGGTTGTTTGATTGACTTTTTAAAAGCATTTTTCGAAGTAGATGATGTTCCAACACAATTCAGACCAAGCTATTTCCCATTTACCGAACCATCTGCGGAAATGGATATTCGTTGTAGTTTACAAAACGGTGAATTAAAGATTGGTGCAAACGGTAATCGTTGGCTTGAAATTTTGGGTTGTGGTATGGTTCATCCAAATGTGTTAAAGGCTGTTGGTGTTGATCCTGATGAATACCAAGGATTCGCATTCGGTATGGGTATCGAAAGATTGACTATGTTAAAATACGGTATTCCAGATATGAGAAAATGTTTTGAAACTGATACTCGCTGGCTTTCACATTATGGTTTCGAAGCTGATGATATACCAAATATGATTACAGATTTAAGTAAGAAATAAGGAGAATTAAAAATGTTATTCACATATAATCAATTAAAAAAATATTTAAAAACAGAACTTACTCCTGATGAAATTGCAAACAAACTAACTATGCTTGGTTTGGAAATAGAAGATGTAAAGGATATGAAGGCTCCGCTTGCTGACTTTATCGTTGGTGAAATTGTTGAATGTGAAAATCATCCAGACAGCGATCATCTTCATCTTTTAAAAGTAAATATTGGAACTGAAATTTTGAATGTTGTTTGTGGTGCACCAAATGCAAGAAAGGGTTTAAAGGGTATTCTTGCACGCCCAGGAAATATTATTCCTCTTGATGGAACAAAACTTAAAAAAGGAATGGTTCGTGGTCGCGAGTCAAACGGTATGATGTGTTCAGAAAAGGAACTTGGACTTGGCGATAATCACGATGGTATTATTGAATTGCCAAGTGATGTAAAGGCTGGGGATAGTGCCATTTCTGCACTTTCAAAAATATACAATCTTGATGTTATTTATGATGGTAATGTTTTGCCAAATCATCCTGACTACCTTGGAGTTTTGGGTATCGCTCGTGATTTAGCCGCTGGTGGTTTCGGTGAACTTTTAATGCCAGAAATAAATGAAGTAAAGGCTAAATTCAAAAGTCCAATTACAGTTGAAAATAATGCAACTGCTGATGCACACGAATTTAATACAAGGTATATCAAAGATGTAAAAAACGGCCCATCACCAAAATGGCTTGTTGACTATTTATCTTCGGTTGAAATGAATTCAATCTCTGCATTAGTTGATATTACAAATTATTGTTTGCATAGTTTAAATCGTCCACTTCATGTTTTTGATGCTGATAAGATAAAGGGAAAATTGGTTGTCGATTATGCAAAGGGTGGCGAAGAATTTATTGCTCTTGACGGTAATACTTATATCCTAAATGCTGGCGATATTGTTATTCGAGATGATAACGGTATCCAAAGTTTGGCTGGTGTAATGGGTGGACTTGCAACCTCTTGCACAATGGAAACAAAAAATGTGCTTCTTGAATCTGCATATTTTAATCCAGTTGTAATCAGAAAAACTGCAAGACAACTAAAAATTGAATCCGATTCAAAAGCAAGATTTGAACGCGGAATTGATCCATGTTGCACAGTTTGGGGAATGGAATTTGCAACAAATAAAATTCTTGAAATTTGTGGTGGAGAAGCATCTGAAATTTGTAAAACTGGAAAATGTGAATTCAAGGAATATACAATAGATTTCCCAGTATCATATTTTGCAAAGCGTGTCGGTTTTGATATTCCTAAAACTGATATGATAACAATTCTTTCAAACCTTGGTTGTAAGGTTAGTGATAATGGTGAAATTTTATCTATCATTCCTCCATCATATAGGCAGGATTTAGAAGGTAAAGCAGATATTACCGAAGAACTTGTTCGTGTATATGGTTTTGAAAAACTTCCTGCTGTTTCCGTAAAACCAGAAGGTGATGAAAAAGTTGTCGATACAAAAATCATTCACAAAACAAAACTTCCACGCACACTTGCTTCTCGTGGCCTTACCGAAGTTTATACTTGGTCATTTATGAGTGATAAAAAAGAATTTGATGTAAAGGAAAGTATAAAAATTATTAACCCTATTGCATCTGATTTGAATGTTATGCGTCAAAGTATAATTCCAAATCTTCTTGATGGGGTAAAGGCAAATCTTTCTCGCTCAATTATGACATCAAACTTGTTTGAAATTGGACCAGTATTTTATGGCAATAAACCAACCGAACAAAATACCAGTGTTGCAGGTATAAGACAAGGTTTGTCTGGTGTAAAAGATTGGGCAAATTCGGCAAAACTTCCATCATTTTATGATGTAAAAAATGATGTATTTGCAGTTCTTTCAGTATTCGGAGTAAATGCATCTAGTGTAAAATTTGAAACAAAGGACTTGCCATCGTGGCTTAATCCATATAAAAGTGCAAGTATAATTTTTGCAAATAAAGTTATTGGTTATGTTGGTGAAATTCACCCACTTACACTTAAAAAGTTCGGCATAAAAAATGCAAATGTTGTTGCGTTTGAAATCAATCTTGATTTAATGCCAGAATCAAAATCAAAAGGAACAGCCAAAAAGAAATTAACTATTTCTGATTTCTTACCAATCAATCGTGATTTTGCAGTCATTATTGATGATACTGTGCCTGCTGGAAATATTTTAAATGCAGTTAAAAACTCTAATAAAGAGTATATAAAAGACGCTGTGATTTTTGATATTTACAAGGGCGAAAAACTTGATTCTGATAAAAAATCAGTTGCTGTTCATATAACTATTGAACAAAAAGATAAGACTTTGACCGAAGATGAAATCAATGTAATCTTCAATTCCGCAATAAATTCAGTTGTTAAACTTGGAGGAATACTTCGCGATAAGTAATAATAAATCCGGTATAAACAAAGGGTTGTGCAAAACACGACCCTTTTAATTTTTTTTGAAAAATGCTATTGACAAATAAAAATTTTATGTTTATATTCTTTTTATACAAAACAGAAAGGATTTGTCAATGAAAAATTTTTTTGAAGTAGATTCATTCCCCGATTTTATTATGGGCCAAGATATGTTTTTACAAATGCACCATGCCGAAGATGATAACCATATTGCCGAAGTTGTAAATATGGTAAATAGAAATCAAAAAGATTTTTCTACTTATTTAGATTTAAGACACTATACAAATATTGATAGTGCCAAAAGGGTTATTTCAAAAAGGGAGCAACTTGCAAAGCAGGGCTTGCTTGTAGATTATGCAATACAACTTTTTACCGGAAAAACTATTGGTTGTATAAGTTTTACAAACAGAGGTGATGGTTCAGTTGGCGTTACTTATTATATTGATAAGCAATTTCGTGGTATGGGATTTATTTCCAAATCTTTAAATCTAGCAGAACCTGAAATGGCAAAACTTGGGTTCAAAGAAATTGTGTTAGAGATAAACGAAACAAATGAAAATTCAATTCGCGTAGCAAATAAAAATGGATATACTTTTAATGAAACAGGTTTTTGTATGAAAGATTTTATTAAAAAATTATCAAATATAAATAATGAACATTAAAAAATCCCCATCAAAAGATGGGGAATATTTTTTTTGAAACAAAGATTATTCATCGTCTTCGTCTTCTTCGACTTTTGAAATTTCCTTTTCTTTATTTGATTGTTGTTTTTTATCTTCTTTTTCGATAATGCCTTCGATTTTTGCAACTGCTTCATCAGAAGGAAGTCCGAAAATTGCAGCATATTCATCGGCAAGACGGCCCAATGCTTGTTCGTAAATTTGTCGTTCACTAAATGATTGTTCAACCCTGTCTGCGCGTTTATATAAATCGCGAACAACTTCTGCAACAACCAAAGGATCCCCAGAATTGATTTTTTCTTCGTATTCTTGTGCACGCTTTGCCCACACAATTCTTTTTTGTTGTGGAGCAGTTTTCATAATATCAATAGCTTTTTTAATTTCATACTCGCTAGAAAGTTTTCTTAATCCAGACATTTCAATTTTATCAACAGGTATTTTCAAAGTCATTCTGTTTTTAGCAAACAGAATAACCAAAAATTCAATTTTAAAACCAGCTATAACTTCTTCTGTTATTTCCTTTACCTGACCAACACCGTGTGTAGGATATACCACATAATCGCCAACTGTAATTTCCCATTCATTTTTTGCCATTTAACAACTCCGCAATATTAAAATATAAAATAGTAATAGAATCTCAGAAAATATTACTGTATAATACAGTATTATAGCAAAAAACCTTAAATAAGACAAGTATTTTTTCGACAGAGGTAAAAATGGATTTAAAAACTATACTTTTATTATCGTTAATTCAGGGAATTACTGAGTTTTTACCAGTAAGTTCTTCGGCACATCTTATGCTTTTCCCTTTTTTATTTAACATTTCGGATCAGGGAGTAATTACTGATATTTTTGCTCATTTTGGTTCTCTTTTTGCTGTGATATATTTCTATAGACAGGATATCAAGGAAATATTTTTAAGTATTTTTAGTAAAAAAGATAAAACAATGTTTTATTCACTAATAATTGCAACATTTCCAATTTTTATAATAGGACTTTTGTTTTTTATTTTTAAAATAGAATTTCGTAATCCAAAAATTGTTGCATGCACAAGTATAATTTTTGGTTTGCTTTTTTATTTATCAGATACCTTTGGAAAAAAGAAAAATTCCATAAAAAAACTTTCTATAAAAGATGCCTTTTATATTGGACTTGCTCAGGTATTATCAATTATTCCAGGTGTAAGCCGTAGTGGTATAACCACGACTTGTGCTTTATCTATTGGATATAAAAGATATGATGCAATAAAGTTTTCATTTTTACTTTCTATTCCCACAATGATTTTGGTTGGTTGTGGTGGAATATTAAAATTTGCATTAAACCCAGAGCAAATAGAATTATTACCACTTTTTGAAATAACAATTTTTTCATTTATATTTTCACTTGCAACTATAAAGTTTATGATGTTGTGGCTTAAAAAGATGTCATTCAAGCCATTTGCTATCTATCGTATTATCCTTGGAATATTTTTGTATTTATATTTAAAATAAACTTGTAAGTATCTAAAAAATATGATATTATAGAAAAAGTAAAAAGGAGAAGATAAAATGAGAAAATATACATCTATTTTAACTTTATCAGCATTATTGGCATCTTGCGCAATGACTGAAAATATTGTTCCAATAGGTTCTACAACTGCACCTATTACTTCTACAGCACTTTTAAATGGTGGAATGGGACCATCAAAAATTCAAAGTATGAATCAACCATCTATTATTGATGAAGTTAGTGCTATGGAAACACAGGCTCCTGTTATGGCAGAGCCAGTTCCTGAAATCCAACCACAAGTTGTTGATAATACTCCAAGTGATGTTGCAAAAACAAATTTTGCTGCTATGGGAACATATAAAATTGGAAATCCATATTTAATTGATGGTGTTTCATATTACCCACACGAAGATTATAACTACAGTGAAATAGGTATGGCATCATGGTATGGTCCATCATTTTCAGGTGGTAAAACAGCAAATGGTGAAATTTTTGATGAAACAAAATTTACTGCTGCACACAGAACACTTCCTATGCCATCACTTGTTCGTGTAACAAATTTGGAAAATGGTATCGGTATAACATTAAAGGTAAATGATCGTGGTCCATATGCAAGGGATAGAATTATTGACCTTTCATCTGCTGCTGCTGAAGTATTAAGAATTAAAGAAAAAGGCACAGCTCGTGTTCGTGTTGAAATCTTACCAGAAGAAAGTAAGAATTTAAAGGAACTTGCAATTGCTTCACAAAATACTGATATTTATGAACCAAATATCACTTACTCATCTGCTGAAATTCAACCTGAACAACCAAAGGTTCAAGAACCTGCACCTGTTGCTGAATCAGCACCAGCACCTGCTCCTGCTCCAGCTCCAGTAGAGCCAGCACCAGCACCTGCACCTGTTTCTGCACACAACAGTGATTATTTTGTTCAAGTTGCTGCATATTCAACATATGAAAAAGCAGAAGCTTTAAAAGATAAACTTACAACATTTGGAACAGTAAAGATTTTCAAATCTGTTGTAAATGGTGAAACACTTTACAAGGTTCGTCTTGGCGAATTTACAAGTAAAGAAGAAGCCGAAAAAGTTCAAAAGCAAGTAACTGACTCTGGAATAAACGGTTCACGCGTTATTCTAAAGGAAGATGGTGCTTTTAAATGGAATATTAAATAAAAAATTCCTTTTCTTTTTTAATCCCCCGTGTCGGTTTCCATGGGGGATTTTTGTTTTCATTTATTTATTTTAAATAAAAAAATTCCAGTAAATTTATACTGGAATTAAACTGAAATATATTTGTATTATTCTTTGTCTTTGAAAATTATTTTTTTATCCGGATTACCTTTTGTTTTATCTAGTTGACGAATAAAATCCCAAGAAACATCTGCCACCATTGAATTTTTTGATATAAGTTTTATTGCTTTATCTTTACCGTAATATCCTTCTAAATAACCTTCAATAAATGCACACTTAAGTGCATCTGCACCCTTAGCTTTCACCCAAATAGAAAGTGCATCACCAGTTATATAAATAAATTTATCATCAAAAACTTTACAACTAATATTACACAAATTTCCATTACGACAATATGTATAACTGTTTCCATCAACCTCAACATATCCCTTTATTCCAGCACCAGCATTTTCATCATAAAGTTCCGAAGCAATTTTAAGTCCTGCAGAAAAGAAAGTATAGTTAACAGCATATTTTTTACCACTTATTTCTTGTGCCCAAATACCATTTGCTGGAGTTATTCCATCTTTTTCACACATACGATCAGCAAGTTTTTCATCCACACATTCTACAAGTGCATTTTCGCCAACATATCTAAATTTATATGAATTTTCTTGTGCAGGAATATCAACATAATTAAGTCTTACACATCCACTAAGTGCAAGCAAAAACAAAACGGATTTTTTCATTATCAACATTCTCAATTTAAAATCTATTGAAGACCCATTTTATCGATGAATTCTTGCCTTAAATCATCAATAAGTTTGCCACCTTTTTTCTTTTCCACATGCCAAAACTTCCAACCATTGCATGATGGAAAGTTTTGAAGTTGTGCAGCAACCTGATGGATTGAACCGTGAATATTGTTCGATTTGATACTTCCATCAGCAAGAACCTGAGCTTTAAATCTTCCCTTTTCATCAGTAAGTGTATCCCCAGGATTAAGCACACCATATTCAATAAGGTTTCCAAATGGAACGCGAACAAATTTTTTCTTTTCTGTTGTTTCAATTACACTGTCTTTTGTAATTGCATCAATGCGTTTTTTTGCACCATCGACATATTTCTTATCGCGTTCAATACCTATAAAATTTCTACCAAGTTTTTTTGCAACAGCCCCAGTTGTTCCACTTCCAAAGAATGGATCAAGTATGACATCCCCAGGTTTTGTCGATGAAAGAATTACACGATGAAGTAAAGCTTCCGGCTTTTGTGTAGAATGAAGTTTTTCACCATTTTCATCCTTAACTCTTTCATTACCAGTGCAAATAGGCAAATTCCAATCTGAACGCATTTGCAAATCATCATTTAATGCCTTCATTGCTTCATAATTAAATGTGTATTTTGCATTATCAGATTTTGATGCCCAAATAAGTGTTTCATGAGCATTGGTAAATCTTGTTCCTTTGAAATTAGGCATAGGATTATTCTTAACCCAAACTATATCATTCAAAATCCAAAATCCAAGGTTTTGAAGCACAGTTCCAACACGGAAAATATTATGATAAGATCCAATAACCCAAACAGTGGCATTATCCTTCATAACCCTACGAACTTCGTTAAGCCATTTAAAAGAGAAATCATCATAAGAACTCATACTTTCAAACTTATCCCAATAATCATTCACACCATCCACAGCAGTATTATCCGGACGAACCAATGGACTATTAAGTTGAAGATTATAAGGGGGATCCGCAAAAACCATATCCACCGATTTCGATGGAAGTTTTTTAAGTTCCGCGATACAATCGCCTAAAATTATTTTATTGAGTTCTAACTTATTAGTCATTCCCTTCCTCATTTTCTCTCAAAACCAAGTATAGCATAATTTTTGGATTAAAAAAAGCACAAAAATGCAAAATTTTGGAAAAATTTTTCTTGATTTTTGAAAAATAGACTCTTTTCAATAAGTTAGCGTTTTATTCTTGAATTATTTTTTCTTTTTTACTATATATAAAATATACATAGCAACGAAAGGAGAATTACTATGCAAGCAAAAGATTTTGAATATGTTTACGATACAAAAAAAGAAAAAGTTGTTGGTAACGAAGGATTGAAAGCATACACAAGAAAGGTTTTCAATTATATGATGGCAAGTTTAGGGTTAACTGCCGTTATTTCATATCTTATTTTAAGAACAGGTCTTATAAACCTATTTTTAAAAGTTTCAGCAACCGGCGTTGTTGGTTATACCGGACTTGGAACACTTGTTGCATGGTCCCCACTTTTTATTATTTTGTATATGAGTTTCAGTAGGACTATTGGTGCAAAAGGTTCAAAAATTGGACTTTTCACCATTGCTGGACTTGAAGGTGCATCAATATCTTTATTGATTTTATATGCTGGTGTTCATAACGCATTCCAGGCATTTTTCCTAACTGCAATTTTATTTGGAAGTATGTCCCTTTACGGTTATATTACAGACAAAGATTTACTTGGAATGGGAAGTTTTTTAATGATGGCAGTATGGGGATTATTCCTTGTATCAATATTTAGTATTTTCTTTGGTGGAGTTGGAATTTGGTTCTCTTATGCCGTAGTTTTAATTTTCACAGCATTAGTTGCATACGAAACACAACAAATAAAATACATTTATTCTAATTTTGGAGGATATGGCGAAACATCAGATAAACTTGCTGTCTTTTGTGCATTGAATTTGTATTTATCTTTCCTTAATATTTTTACCGCACTTTTGAATATTATGGGTAATAATAGGGAATAATAAAAAATACTTGCAAAATATTCCTATTTTTGGCATACTTGCAAAAGACAAACTTTAATAAAACTTAAAAGGAGTTTAAAAATGGCTTATAAAATAAATAAAGATATTTGTATCACATGTGGTCAATGTGAGGCTATTTGCCCACAGTCAGCAGTTGCTTTCAAAGATGGTGGATACGAAATCGATCCTGCAAAATGTGTTGATTGTGCAACATGTGCTGAAAATTGTCCTGTTGAAGCAATTTCAAAAGATGAATAATATCTTTATTATTTTTAAAGAATTTTATCCCCAAGGTTTTTTTGGGGATATTTTTTTATTGTAAATCTTTGACCTTTTGATTAAAATAAACAAAAAACAAATTGAAAGAGTATTATGAGAATTTTATTTCTTGGCGATGTAGTTGGTAGAAGTGGAAGAAGACAAGTTTTTGCCTATATCAATAAAATTGTATCAAAATTAAAAATTGATTTTACTATTGTAAATGCAGAAAATTCCGCACATGGATTTGGTATAAACCCAAGTGTTTCTGAAAAATTTTTTAAATATCCAATAGATGTAATTACTACTGGTGATCATATATGGGATCAAATGACTATAAAACCATATCTACAGGAGGAATTAAGGATACTTCGTCCTGCTAATTATAATAAATATAATGATGGTATAGGGGCAAAGGTATTTACTGCAAATAATGGTAAAAAAGTTTTGGTTATAAATTTGCTTGGTAATCTTTTTATTGATAGGGAAAATCTTGATAATCCATTTATTACTATTACAAATATTTTAGAAAAATATACTCTTGGTGTTCATGTGGATGCAATATTTATAGATATGCACGCCGAAGCAACAAGTGAAAAAATGTCACTTGCAAATTATGTCGATGGAAAGGTAAGTGCAGTTGTTGGAACTCATACACATATTCCAACTGGTGATGCTCATATTTTACCAAATGGAACTGCATTTCAATCCGACGCTGGAATGTGTGGGGATTATGACTCGTCCATTGGTATGAAAAAGCAAGCATCCATTGATAGATTTTTTGATAGGAACATAAAAAATCATCTTGAACCAGCAGAAGGTGAAGCAACAATCTGTGGTGTAATTATAGAAACAGATGATAAAACTGGACTTGCAAAATCTATTGAACCCTTGCGTATTGGTGGAATATTACAACAGACACATAAACTATAATGATAAATTCATATTTTATAAAAAGACTTGTTTTGAATAATTATCGTTCTTATGAAAAATTAAGAATTGATACTAATCTTTCAAAAAATATCATTATTACTGGTGAAAATGGTGCTGGAAAGACAAATATTTTAGAAGCAATTTCCATGCTATCACAATCTGGTCCATTCAGAAAGGCAAAACTTTCGCAACTTGGAAAAACTAATGCAAACATTTCTGTTTTTACAATTTCCTCACAAATAGAAAGTGATGATGATGTTTTTAATCTTGGTTTGTCTTATAATTACACCGATAAACAAAATATTTCTGATGATGACGATATTGTTGAAAAAAGACAGATTATTGCTAATGATGATAATATAACCGTTGGCGATTTACAAAACTATATTCGTGTTATTTGGATTACTCCGTTTATGGATAGACTTTTTTCCGAAGCAACCGGTGAACGAAGAAAGTTTCTTGATAATCTTATATCCAATTTTTATCCATTTTATGGCGTTTCCCTTAACCAATATTCAAATCTTTTAAAACAAAGGGCAAAGGTTTTAAAATCACACAATGTTGATGAAAAATGGCTTGATGCGATTGAGTCTGAAATAGTAGAAAAGGGCGTTTCTATTGCGGCATTAAGAATTGAATTCGAAGAAAAACTTAATAATATTTTAAAGACTTCGGATAATGTCTTCCCAAAAATTCAAATCCATATTGATGGTGCAATAGAGGAAAAACTAAAGACCTTAAAATCCGTTGAGGTAGAGGATTTCTATAAAAAATCATTGTTGGATAATAGGGAATTATTCAAATTTACTTTTTCCCCACCGGTAGAAGGAGTTCATCGTTCCGATTTTTCAGCAATAAATTTGGATAAAAATATGCCTGCTGATCAAACATCAACTGGTGAACAAAAGTTGGCTGTTATTTCGATAATTCTTGCTTATGCAAATATGCTTTATTTGTATTTTAATAAGTATCCGTTAATTTTAATTGACGAAGCTCCGGCCCATCTTGATGAAATAAAAACTTTAGAGTTGTTTAAGGAACTTGAAAAACTTCCAACACAGGTTTGGATGACTGGAATTTTGCGTTCAGATTTTGAGTTTTTTGAAAATAAAAGTTCATTATTTATAGAAATAGAAAATTCTCAAATTAAATAGATTTTGCCACTTTACCTTATAAAAAAAATGTGCTATACTATTACTATAGGGATAGGGAAAATGGTATTTCTTAAAAAAGTATTTGAAGATAAGTATGAAGGCGAACATCAAAAGGCTGCCCGATGGCTTATGTTTGCATATATTATATCAGGACTTCTTTTGTGGGGAGTTTTGATAATGATTTTTCCAATTTCTTTTTGGGTAAATCATGATTTCGATATGGCAGTTTTCCATTCTGCAAAAATGCAACGATATTTTAGAAATATTTTTAATACCGCTGGGTTCTATGTCTTATGGGCTTATTATGAATGGATTATGGCTTTTGTAAGTGGGCATACATCAACAATTATTCCTGCAATTCCACTTATGGCAATTCCGCCTACACTTGTGGTAATAAATAATTCTAATCCGTATGATGTCACATCTACCCCTGCGGCATATTCAAAAAATGCTGATGAAAAAATTATGAAAAAAATGAAAGTTTGGGATGGATTTATTATAGTTCTTGGTCGTTTTAAAAAGCGTTTTTTAAAATTAGGAGAAACATTATCTGTTCTTGCGTGTGCTCCTCCTGGAACTGGTAAAACTGTTGGTATAGTTATTCCAACAATTTTTGAATGTGATACGGTAAGTATGATTGTCAATGACCCTAAGCCAGAACTTTGTTATATCACAAGTGGTTATCGTGCAAAAATTGGTCCTGTGTTTATTATGAATTGGGGTAAAGAAGATAATCCTGAAAAGGGTGAATATTATCCATCATGGAACCCATTATCACCAGGCACCATTCCTCCCCAAGGTCCAGATAGGGATATGTATATCGATAGTATGGTTAATGTTTTTGTTCAAGATCCTGCTGGATCTTCGGCTGATCCACACTGGTCAAAAACTGGTAGAAATGCACTTTCTGGTTTTATGCATTACATAGTTTCCAAATGTGAACGCGCAACTGCTAGTGATTATTTTTATACACGACTTTCTAATGGAGAATTTAATGCGCGTGATGCGGCAAGTTTGGAACAATATTATCTTTCTATGAATGACAGTTATGCAATGGGTGCATTAACACTTCTTCGTGAGGGAAAAATAAATAAAGATAATTATGTTCCTGTTGGAACATGGGCTGATATTCCAAAGGAATGGGTCGGACACGAAGCAAATATTCCAATGCTTCTTGATTGGATGAGTGAAGCTCAGGTCCATATTTCTGAGGATATAAGACAACGAAAGGAGCAGGGCGATCAAATGGCTGCACTTGCTGATCCTATGAAAGAAATGCTTGAAAATGCAGTTATGGAAGCGCGTCGTTATGGATATTCTCATCGTGCTGTTTTGGAAATGACACAACTTGCCAATACGCCAGATAAGGAACGAGGATCTATTCTTTCCACTGGTTTAACTGGTATTGGTATTTTTAAAAACCAAGCCGTCCGCCAAAGAACTTCACATAGTGATTTTTCTTTCAAAGATTTGCGTGGTATGGTTGATCCAACTGATGGTAAAATGAAACCTGTGACTATTTATTTATCAGTAAATCAAACAGATGCCCGTGCATTAAATGTTATTACTGGTGTTTTTGTTGAATTGATGTCAAATTATCTTATTTCTACACCACCAGGAAAAGATTTAGGTGGTGGAGTTAAAGCCGGACCATGTCCTACACTTTTTGTACTTGACGAGTTTCCTCAAATGCCAAAATTAAATGCCGTTATTGATGGACCTGCGGTTGGTCGTGGTCAAAAAGTTTCATATCTTTTAATTGCCCAGGATTTGGGTCAGATAGAGGCAGGATATGGTCGTGAACATGTTGAAACCTTGATGTCAACAACTGCGGCAAAAATTTTGCTTACACAAAATAATGAAAATACAGCAGCTCGTTTTTCAAAGATTATGGGTGATATGAATTTTGCTGAAACAAAATATAAAAACGGAACCAATCTTAATGCATTTAAACGAGATTTTGATATTAACGTTGGAAAAAAGTCATTATATAGCACAAGTAAAATTATGTCACTTTCTCCGGAAAAACAAATCGTTATTATGCAAGGTTATCCTCGATACCCTATTGAGGCAGAAAGCCCAAGGTATTACAAGGATCCAAAACTTCTTGCAAAATCACAAATTCCACCTGCACCGGCTGTGCCTGATTGGTTAAGGAAAAAATAAAAGCACTATTTAAAGTGCTTTTTTTATTTTTATTTTACATCAAACGGAACCGTTTCAAACTCTTGCCCATCATTTGACATAGGTTTAAGTTGAATTTTTTCTATCTTCAGTTTTGCATCTTTTAAAATATCTTCACAATGATTTTTTAATGCAATACCGCGTTCATAAAATTCAACAGATTGTGAAAGTTTTACATCACCACTTTCCATTTTTTTGATTATGGTTTCAAGTTCAGCCAAACTTTCTTCGAAACTTAAATTTTTAATATCTTCAAACATTATGCGTTCTCACTTCCAAACCAAAGAGAAATTTCATACTTTGCTTCATCAGGTTCACCACTTGCATGGATAAGGTTATGAACTGGTCTGTGTTCTGCATTTGCAACATCCGATGAATCAATCGAAAATTTTCCACGAATTGTTGATGGATCAGCATTCGATGGAATAGTATTTCCACACATCTTTCTTACATTTTTAATTGCATTGTTTCCTTCCAATACCATTGCAAGCACAGGACCGGAAGTCATATAATCAACAAGCCATTTTTTAACAGTTTTTCCAATTTCCAAAGGATCATCTGTTCCCATAACATCTTTTATATCAAGACCAACTTCTTTGAAATTATCAATAGATTTATTTCCAACAGAAGTGTACCACTTGTTATTGCTTGGATAATGTCTTTCCAAAAGTTCTTTTGGTGCAATAGTCATTTTTGTTGCAATAATCTTAAATCCAGCATCTTCGAACATAGAAATGATTCTTCCGCAAAGTTGTCTTTTCACTGCATCAGGTTTTAAAATAACAAGTGTTCTTTCTAACATAGTAATCTCCTTTCTGTTTTTTCTATATTTTTGATTATAAGGTAATGGTAAGTAAAAGGCAACAATTTAAAGTAAAAAAGTTTCTTGCAAAAATCTTATATTATTTGTAATATAATCCTACTATGGCAGAAAGTTTAAGAGAAATAGTATTTGATACCGAAACAACAGGGTTTAATTACTCTGGCGATGACCGACTTGTCGAAGTTGGATGTATTGAAATGATAAATCATACCCCAACCGGTAAAACTTTTCACCGCTATATAAATCCTGAACGCGAAGTTCCAGAGGCTGTTGTAAAGGTCCACGGGTTAACGACTGAATTTTTATCTGATAAGCCAACATTTGCTGAAATTGCCGATGATTTTGTGAAATTTATCGGCGATGCAAAGCTGGTTGCCCACAATGCAGTGTTTGATATTAACTTTATAAATGCCGAATTTCGCCGTCTTGATATGCCTGAGGTTTCATGGGACAGAATGGTTGATACCCTTGCCATTTCGCGAAAGAAAAATCCTCATCTTGCAAGACATAGTTTGGATGCACTTTGTGTTCGTTATGGAATTGATAATTCTAACCGTGATTTGCATGGTGCTTTACTTGATGCTCGACTTCTTGCTGAGGTTTATATCGAACTTCTTGGTGGAAAAGAGGTTGATTTCTTTAAACAACAAGATGCTTCTGAACATATCAATTCTCTAACCGATGCTCCTGTGAAAATAGAACATGGTGAATTTCATACTGCGCGTCATTTCCCCGCAACCGACGAAGAAATTGCAGAACATACTGAATTTGTAAATTCTCTTAAACTTGGCAAGGATAAGAAAACGGGGGAATCTTATGAACTTGTTTGGAATTTAGCAGACAAGGAAACATCTGATAGCATTTAATTGTTTTTTAAAAATTTTCTTGCAAAGATAGTGCTTATTTGTTATCTTTAATCGGAATTATATTTAATTGTAACACGGGGATTTTAGATGCCATTTTTTCCATTATTATGCCAGTCTATAACAGAGGTAAACTTGTTGATAGAAGTATTCAAAGTTTACGCGCACAAATATTTCGTGATATAGAAATAATTTGCGTTGATGATGGATCCAAGGATAATTCTTTAGAAGTTCTTTATGAATTTGCAAGAAAAGATGATAGAATAAAGGTTATTCATCAAGAAAATGGTGGTGTTGCAAAGGCAAGAAATACTGGTATGCAGTATGCTACTGGAAAATATATAATGTTTCTTGATAGTGATGATGAATATATGCCTGATACTTGTAGCACAGTTTATGGTCGTATTATAGAAGATGATTCTGATATCGTAATGTTTGAATATATAAAAGATGCGATAAAGAAAACAAATTACCATTTTTTATCTTTTGAAAATGAGGTATTTCAATATAGACGTGATTTTACAGAAAATCTGATGATTGTGACTCTTCCTACTACTTATGGTGAAAGATTTGTTTCTGATGGAAAAAATTTCGATCTTTATGAAACCGAAGGTGTTATTTGGAATTTAGCAATAAAAAAATCAGTAATTGATAATTTGCATTTAAGATTTTTTACAAAACTAAATGGTCCTGATGATACATTATTTTTGTTCCAAATTCTTTTGCATAAAGGTCTTAAATTTTCAATGATTTTCAAACCATTATTGCAAAATCACGATACCCCAAATAGTGTAAGTAAGAATGTTAAAAATATTGTAAATTGTTTGTTTATTATTTTTAAATTTTTACAATTTTATGCAAAAAAGCATAACCTTTCAAAGGATGGGGTGGAATATTTAAAATATCATTGTCAAAGGGCTATTTACTATTTTCTCGCAAGCCAAAATTTTGGAAAAAGATATAATAAATATATGTTAAATAAAATAGGTATAGGCGATATAAAAATAGATAAAGCTCAGGTTGCTGTTTTATGTGCAAATGATTTGACTGATTCTTTTAATAAACACAATAAAATTGAAATAAAGGAATGTTCTGGCGTTAAATTTTCACGAAACCAATCTTGGCTTAGAACAGAATATGGTGAAGGTGTCGAACTTTTAGGTTTTTTAAAAAATGCAGAAATAAAATTAAAGATTGAAGATGATGGCTTTGTGACATGTGTGTTTAATACCTTTGGGAATAATTCTTATTTTTCTAAAATAAAAGTTAATGGCCAAGATGTTTTACGGCGCACACTTTGTGTATCAAAAGATTTTAATTTTTTATATAAAATTAAAGTTAAAAAAGGTCAACAACTTGATATACAAGTAAAAACAGAACCATTTAATTTGGTTGCCTTATTAAGAAATAAATATGAAATATATTATTGCAAACACCATGTAAAGTGGAGAAATGATACTCCTCCAACAATCCCACCATCAAGCGAAAAATAACAATTTTATGAAATGGTGCACGATTTTACGTGATTTCCGAGCTAATAATTGGCAAGAATTACTATCTTTGTATAGAAAGATAAAACATTTTCAAGATGAGTATGAAGAACAAAAGTTTAACTGTCCACCATATGTCGAAACACAAACTGCACCATAGACGACTGACAAATATTACCCAAGCATACGAAAAGAATTTTAAGCATGATTTAGTTACAAAAACCTAATTTATTTTTATATTTTTCATCATATTGTGTAAATGAGCATTGGTCATTTCTATCTTTTTTCCAGAAACATCATACATATATCCTGATATAGCTTTACCATCTTTAAAATAAACTTCTTGTTCTAGATCTCCATTCCAATAATATGTTTTTAAACCTTCATGATTCATCTCTAACCTTAAACTTCCTCCTTCAAAATACATTTTGGATGATGTAATTTTGTCATCTTTATAATTTATTTCTACCTTTAAATTTCCATTATCAAAATATTCTTTGTTCAAATTCATTTTACCATCTTTATAATTTATTTCTTGTTCTAAGTTTCCATTTTCAGAATACATCTTAAGTAAACCTTCAGGTTTATCATCTTTATAATTTATTTCTTGTTCTAAGTTCCCATTTTCATAATATGTTTTGGTTGAACCTTCACGTTTACCATTTTTATAATTCATTTCTTTTTCTAAATTTCCGTTTTCGTAATATAATTTACCTATACCATCAATTTTACCATCCTTAAGAGGAATTTCTCCTTTTAAATTGCTATTTTTGTAATATTTTTTTATAAATCCTGTAATGGTATTTCCATTTAAATCGCAAAACATAAGAACTGAATTTTTGGAACAATCCTTAGTTTCGTTTTCATTGTATTCCTTTGCTATTGCAGTAAATGATATAATTAAAATGAACAATGTAAATATTATTTTTTTCATTTTTACCTCTCTTTTTTATTTCATATACAGATATTTTACTTTCTATAAAAACTACTTTCAAGTGAAAATAATCTTTCGTTGAAAATTGTAAATCAAGGTTTGTATTACCGATAGACTCAAAAGCTTGTATCTTATGACATTGTGAATGGCGAGATAAATCAAATAGTTAATGGAGTCGTAGATTTTGCAAACAATATTGGTAAATATTTTATTGGTTCGGATTTTTCTTTAAAAAAGGAAATTTTACAAATTTTAATTCCGAACTCTTTATTGGATTCAAAAAAGTTAGTATTATCAATAACTAAACCGTTCGATGCTATGCTAAAAAGTAAGGATTATGTAAAGTGGTGCGCCGTAGGGGAGTCGAACCTCTAACCTTCTGATCCGTAGTCAGATACTCTATCCAATTGAGCTAACGGCGCAATCTGAAATGAAATACAAAGGGAATTATACTCCTAAAAATCTAAATTTCAACAAAAATTATATTTTTCTTGTATGTATTCCTAAAATATAAAAAATATAGGTTTATCTTAGACACGATAAAAAAGAAGAAAATATGATTAGATAAAATAGACGAATAGGGGGGCAAATCCCTTCAAACCTAGGGAAAATCTTGCTTTCAGCGATAGTTGTATCTGTTGTTATATTGGGTGAAAACTCGCTGGCAAAAACTCAAAAATCTTCAAAAAAAGGCTTGCGTTCTGCAAGTTCAAAAAATGCAACATCGTCTTCAACAAAATCAAGTAAAAGGTCCGGTTCAAGTCAGAAAGCTAATGTTTCTGTGACAAGGTCAAGTAAAAGGGCAAGTGCTAAAAGCGTTTCAAGAAAACCAATAACTAATACTTCAATTTCTTCTGAAAATACTTCTCGTGTTTCATGTAATTGTCCTGATACTAACTCGAATATTTTTATAGAAGATATTCCCGTTTGTGATAATGGTTTTATGAGTTTCTCTGATAATATAATTTTTGGAAATATATTTAAAAATAAAACTACAATATTAAAAGAAGGAAATTTTTATAAGTTATCAGATTTAATAAATCTCAGTAAAATGAAAGATTATGTTTCTTTTTCGTTTAGGTATAGCGATTGTGGAATGAAATTGATAACAGAAAATCAAATGAATGATATGAATGTTCAAAAAGCTATTGCCAATGCTCAAATTCGTGCAAATGGTAACAATAATTCTGTTAAAAGTGATATTATCAATAAATTTAAAAATAGCCCTAAATATGTATATGATTTTGAACCTGATGGTGATAATCCAAATGATGGTGGTCATTTCTGTAAAGATGTATCAGCAAATGAGGAATATTATTTGGGAAATAAATCTATATTAAAATCAGATTTAGATAAGTATTATTTTTATGTTGATAATGGAGCTTCTTATTGTCCAAGTGGATTAAATGGTATATATGCAACTTTCTCATATGATGGTGATGACGAGATGATTCAAGAAGAATTTGATAATTGGTATGAAAATAATACAAAAGTAAAAAAAGATTCGGATGGGGATGAAATAGAATTGGATCCTGTGTCTGATTTCTCATATATTAAATTTACAAAATAGAAATTTTAAGTGAAAAGTTTTATCCAATGACTTTTTCTAAATCTTTCTTAACCCTGTTTTTAAACGGGGTTTTATTTTTGTAAATAAAATATTCCATAGTGTAAGGGTGTATTGAATGTCCAGTCCATGGCTTTTCTTTTGTATTATAATGCACAATCGCAGGATTTGCAGTAATGGAAAGTATTGTATCTTTTTTCAATCCTTTGAATTTATGAGTAATAGATGAATATACTTGAAGATTATATCTTTGGCTTTCCAATAACTTGTCATTTTTAAGGACATAATTTAACACATCTTGATCTTCGTGTTTTATATCATCTTTCAAAAGTTTTGTTTGTTTAAAAAGTTCATCAATATACTTTTTTGCACGCCATTTAACGCAATCAATCAACATAACACCAGCATTGAAATAATTTTTGATTTTATATTTTTTCGCAAAATCAGAATCCCAATACGCATCATCGCAAACAACAACCGCCTTGTTTTTAAAATCTTGATAATAAAAATTATGAAGTGAATCCCTTACAATCAAATCGCAATCCAAATAAAGTGCACGTTTGATTTTTCTTTTTATTCTTGGAATAAGGTATTTATAATATGTTGCAAGGGACATATAAGAAATTTCCAATGGAAAATTTTTAAAAAGACTTGTATCAACTTTTAAAAATTCAATATTACATGATTTTATATTTTTTAGTTTAAGGATTTTTCGTTTGTTTAGCCACGAAATGCCACCATCTAAAATATGAAAATTAAATTCATCAGAATAATTTGCATTCAAAAGTATCGAAACCAAAGTAGTTGCCAAATGTTCAGCATACTTATCATCAGCAGTAAAAAATATATCCATAGGTTCGAATTTAACTTCTCGAATTTTATTTTCTTTTTCTATAATTTTATTTCTTTCTGCTATCTTTTGTAACTTGATTTCATCCTCTTTTTTTAAAAGAGCTTTTACTTCAATTTCGTTCAACTGTTCAAATTTTTTTTTTAAATCTTCAAGTTTTTTACCTAAGATTATTTGAATATTATTTGTAAGTATGCTTGCATTCAGTAGAAAATTAAATATCTTTGTATATAACAGTTCATTATACATAGGATATATTTGTGTAAGTCCATGTTCCTTAATAAATCCACCAGCCCACTTTGAAAAATATTCAACTTCTTCAAACTCAGTAAATCCTCGTTTTTCTTCATATACTTTATCAATAGTCGAACCAGAATGAATTACATAATAGTAAAGTTTTTCCTTCACAAGATACGCATTTTTTGAAAGCATAATATAAATAGACACGAAAATAGTATCTTCATGAGTGTTGATATTTGGAATTCTTAAACCATACTTATTTATAAATGATTTTTTGAAAATTTTATTCCATAAAAAACAGCCAGTATGTCTGCAAACAGCCAAATCAACCTTCTTTTTACCAGTCCACCTTAACTCCCAATCACGTTGTTGATTCCAATTTTTTCTAACGCCAAGATTTTCATTTTCATATACAATTTTTGCAGGACATTCAGCATAATCTACATTATTTTGTGTAATGGCTTTAAGCATTGTTTTGCACATATGCCTATCATACCAATCATCACTATCACACCACATAATGTATTCCGCAGTTGCAGCATCAAGACCAGCATTTCGAGAATAAGCAATGCCCATATTTTTAGGATTGTTTATTATTTTTATACGACTATCTTTTTTTGCATACTCTTGTAAAATTTCTAAAGATTTATCCTTTGAACCATCATTTACACAAATAATTTCAAGATTTTTGTATGACTGATTGATAAGGTGTTCCAAACATCGTCCAACAACTTTTTCACGGTTATAAACCAAAACAATAACAGAAATTAAATCTTTCATTTTTCACCCTTATTTTCATCAGGAAAATTTCTTACAACAGAATTCCATACTTCATTATCGCCAAATTGCATAATAAAATCATGAAACGAAGCGAGTTCATTTCTTAATTTTTCGAACTTTAATTCCAAACCAGTGTAATCCTTATTTCTATCAGATACGGAAAAATAGCGTTCCTTTTCAGCCATTTCAATAGCGTCCTTTATCTCATCGGCACGTTTCAAACAATCACGCATATGCTCATCAATATCGGACAAAGTGTTATAAAAACCAGCTTCTTGTAAATCATCATAGGTAATACATTTTCCATAATTAAGGCCAACTGGAATTATAATCATTTCTTCATTTTCTTTTGCCATTTATAAATTTTCCTAACCTTCATAATTTTATTTACAAATTTTACCATAGCAAAATAAAAAAAGAAAGTAAATAATACTTTCTTTTTCATTTTTTAGTTTAATTTTTATATTAAGAAAGTTTTGTAATTTTTACACCAGTTCCAGATGTTGTTCCATCAATAGCAGAACTAGAAGCATCTCTTCCAATCAAACCACTTTCGATTCTAACAGTCGAAGCAGCTCCATTTGTTCCAGCAGCACTTGTCCAAGTAGTTTTAGTGCAAGCAGGATATGTTGAAGAGTTAGATACCGATTTCGATGATCTTGATGCGTTTGTTCCATTTCCCGCAGCAGAAAGTTGGAAAGTCCTTGTTCCATCCTTGCTATTTGAAATAACAATCTTTGGCGCACCACTATTGTATGTGTAAGAATAAGAAGCAGTTTCTGACAAATAAATCACATAAGATTTTGTTAATCCTTTACCACCAGCACCACCATTTCTTGCTACACAACCAGCAACTTCGTTGTATGCCATACAAGTATTATTGTATGTATGACAACAACTTTTACTATTTCCAACAGCAGCAACACCAGCACCAGCAGAACCATTTGCTGTATTCAAAGTGATTCTATACCAACCCCTTGTAAGCGTTCCTGTGCAATTTGCATTAGTGCAAGTCTTCACAAAATCGCCAGTTGCTTGTCTAACAGGAACACAACTAGAACTAGAAGTCGCACCAGCAGACGAAGTCGTATATCCTTCTGGACATGGTAAACATTGATATGCAGTTTGAGCATTAGTTGATGTTTTAAAAGAAAACAATCCAATAAATGCAAACATTTTTAAAATTTTATCTAACAATTTAAGTAATTTTATCTTCATAATGAACCCCACTATTTAATATATGTTGTATTTTGATTTATTAAAATTCCTTGATATGAACCTCTTGGGCAATTTTGATTCCATTTTGCAACCTCCGCTCTATAAGTTCCTCTTGGGCAAACAATAGGTTGGCAATCCACAGCAAATGTAGTCGCAACAGATCCGTTTTCACAAAGTTTACAGATTCTCTTTGTTGTATTATAAACATATCCAGAAGATGTATCACAACCACACATTGTTGGCTTATCTGTCTTACTTGGAGTATAGACTGGAACCTGTTCATCATCGGCATTTACTCTACAACCTATACAGTATTTAGATAATGCAGATTCAATCGCAGCTCTATCAGCCGAATAAGAAACAGAAGACCACAAAACAGCGAATACTAAAATAAAAATATTTCGAAAGATATTCATAGCGCCCCCCCAATTTCTCAACACCAGTATGATATCAAACAGAAAAAAATTTGTAAAGTTTTTTTTATATTTTTTTAATGTGCATCTGTCCAATTTTTGGCAACACCAACTTCTACAACCAAAGGAATAGAGAATTTTTCAATGTTTTCCATAGTTTCTTTTATTATCTTAGTTGCGATTTCAATCTTATCTTCCTTAACTTCAAAGACAAGTTCATCATGCACCTGTAATAACATACGAACATCTGATTCTAAATTTTGTTTCTTTAAAATTTCACGGATTCGAATCATAGCTTTCTTTAATATTTCAGCGCCAGTTCCTTGCATCGGAGCATTTATTGCAGCACGTTCAGCATACGCCTTTAATCTTGGATTATTTATATTTGCAATAAAAAGTTTTCTTCCATAAATAGTTTCAACATATCCATTTGCATGAGCGAATGCTTTTGCCTTTTCCATATAATCAAGGATTTCAGGGTATATTTTAAAATAATTATCAATATATTCTTTTGCTTCGGTTTGAGGAATATCAAGTTGTTTCGCCAATCCAAAAGCAGATATTCCATAAATGATGCCAAAGTTTATTGCCTTTGCTTTTCTCCTTATATCCGGAGTCATTTCATTTTCAGGAATACCAAAAATTTGAGATGCAGTTCTTGTATGAATATCAACATTATCCAAGAAAGCTTTTTCCAAATTTTTTACATGTGCAGTTGCAGCCATAAGTCGCAATTCTATTTGCGAGTAATCTGCGGATAAAAGCATATATCCATCCTTTGCCACAAATGCTGAGCGAATATCTTTTCCAAGTTCGGAACGCACAGGAATATTTTGAAGATTTGGATCGTTTGATGAAAGTCTTCCTGTTGATGTTCCACATTGAAAATAGTTTGTGTGAACACGATTATCCCTTGGTAAAACTTGTCCTACTAAGGCATCAGCATAAGTGCTTTTAAGTTTTGCAAGTTCACGATATTTCAAAACTTTACCTGCAATTTCATACCCTTGATACGAAAGTTGTTTTAAAATTTCCACATCTGTTGAGTAAGATTTTTTGTTTTTTTCAGGGTAGGGTATAGCCATTTTTTCAAACAATACTTCTCCAAGTTGTTTTGGTGAAAGTATATTAAATTCCATTCCTGACAATGTGTAAATTTCAGTTGCAAGTCCAGTCAAAATTTCTTCAAAATTTTTACTTAACGATATCAGTTTTTCTGTATCGACACACACACCCAATTCTTCCATTTCAAAAAGATTATAAATAAGTGGTAAATCGATATTGTAATAAATTTCCGAACAATTTTCTTTTTCAATTCTTTCCTTAAAATTATTGTAAAGTCGTAAAGTTACATCAGCATCTTCGGCTGCGTAATCCAACGCTTTATCAAATGGCACTTCGGAAAATGAAATTTGTGCTTTTCCAGTTCCACATACATCAGTATAATGAATTGTTGTATATCCAAGATGTATATTTGCAAGTTCATCCATATTATGAAGATTTTTTGAACTATCCAATACATAACTCATTACCATAGTATCTTCTATTGGATATACCGTTATTCCAAGTTGTTTAAAAATGTGCATATCATATTTTATATTATGCCCAATTTTTTTTATGTTTGGATTTTCAAGCAGAGGTTTTATTCGTTTAACAAGTTCATCTATTGGAATTTGATTTTCTTGCAATACATCCTGACCATCATTAAATAAATCAGCCCCATCAAATACTTTTTTTATATGGTGTATAGGAATATAGCAAGCCTTTCCTTCATCTGTTGCAATACTCATACCTACAATTTTTGCATCCAAACTATTAAGTCCAGTTGTTTCTGTATCAACAGCAAATATTCCCTTGTTTTCACACTCTTTTATCCATTTTTCAAGTGTAGGAATATCACGAACAAGTTCATAATGTTTTTCAATTTGTTTAAATACTTTTTTCTCTGGTTCAACTTCTGATACAATAATAGCATTTTCATCAAAAATTTTGTTTACACTATCAATGAAATTATTCGCTTTTGTTACCAAAGATTTAAATTCCATTTCTTCTAAAAATGCCATAATCCTATTTTTTTCAACGGGACAATTTACAATAGAAGATAATGGAAATTCTACGGGCACATCTTTTTTAAGTGTTGCAAGTTGTTTCGAAATTTTTGCATTTTCAGCCCCATCAATAATCATCTGACGGCGTTTGTCCTGTTTAATATTTTTTGCATTTTCAATCAAATTTTCAATGCTTCCATACTTTAGAATAAGTTCAGCCGCAGTCTTTGGACCAATACCACGAACCCCAGGAATATTATCTACACTATCACCAATTAAGGCTTGAACTTCAATGACTTTTGATGGTTCAACACCGAATTTTTGAAGCACAGTTTCTTCATCAATATCTTTGTTTTTAAGTGGATCATGAATACGAATATTCGGAGTCATAAGTTGCATTAAATCTTTATCCGATGAATAAATTACGACTTTATCACCATTTGCTTCGGCTTGTGTCGCATAAGTTGCAATTAAATCATCAGCTTCGAACCCAGCCTGTTCAATAGATGCAATATTGAATGCCTCCACAGCTTTTCTTATATATGAAAATTGAGGAATAAGTTCTTCCGGAGTTTCTGAACGATTTGCCTTGTATTCAGGATAAATTTCATTTCTAAAATTTTTTCTAGCCTTATCAAAAATCACAGCAATAATTTCGTTTGGATTATGTCTTTCATTCAAAAGTTTTAAAAGCATATTGCAAAATCCATACACTGCACCAACAGGCAAATTGTCACTTCTGGAAATAGGTGGTAAAGCATAAAACGCCCTAAAAATATAACCAGATCCATCAACAAGAATGTATTTTTTTTGCATATTTTCCTCCGTTTATTTTTTAAATTCTAAACCAATATCTGTAAAAAATTCAGGTGTTTCACGCCAATTTTCTTTTACCTTTACAAAAAGGAAAAGATTAACTTTTTTACCCATAATCACAGACATTTCTTCCCTTGCTTTTATTCCAATATTTTTAATTTTGGAACCATGCTCACCTATGATAATAGCCTTGTGATTTTCCGAACTTGTATAAATAGTTTGTCTTACTGTAAATGCACTTTTTTCTTCCTCAATTCTATCAGTTTTTATAGTAATAGAGTAAGGAAGTTCCTGATGCAAAAGTTCATATACTTTTTCCCTAGTTATTTCAGAAAGTCTAAGTTCTAATGGTAAATCACTTTTTATTTCACTATCAAAAAAGAAAGGAGATTCTGGCATCTGATTTTTTATCCATTTAACTAAATCATCAATGCCATCATTTCGAAGTGCAGAAATCATAAAAACTTCTTTAAATAAATCTGGTGCAATTTCAGTTATTTTTGAAGTAAGTTTCAAAAGATCTTCTTTTTTAAGTAAATCAACCTTATTAAGGCAAAGTGCAATAGGTGTATTTATTGTCCTAAGTTTTTTAACAATACTATTAAAAGTATCAGTAATCCCCTTATGAGCATCAAGTAAAAATATAACACAGTCGCTATCATTCATAGCTGACCATGCACTTGAAACCATCGCCTTATCAAATTTTCCTTTTGGATTAAAAATACCTGGTGTATCAATAAAAACCATCTGAGTATTGTCATCAGTTTTAATTCCACGAATTTGATTTCGTGTAGTTTGAACCTTATGCGAAGTAATAGATACCTTTGTCGCAAGTATTGTATTAAGTAAAGTGGATTTGCCACTGTTTGTTGCACCAATAAGTGCGATAAAACCACATTTTGTATTTTTAGATTCTATTTCTTTTTGCATTTTCACGCTCTCTTTCTCTTAAATCTTCTTCATCTATAATCGCCGAAGAATAGGCAACAAATTCTTCTACTTGTTTTAAAATACCAAATTCTTGCCATTTATTAAATATAATGAATCTTCCGCGGCAATTTAACATTCTGTTGTATTCAGTAAGAAATTTTCTTTTATTAAGATTAAATGTTCTATCAAAATTTGCAATACAAACATTCAATGCTACTTCATCAAAATTTTTATGAAAATTTTCTGCACAAATACGAAAATATCTAAGAATTCTGAATGGATCTTGTTCAACACTATCCAAAGGATTTCCTATAAATTTTACAAGTCCGTTTTTAAGGTCTTCTAATCCATTAAAAGGATCAATCAACTGACCTTTTTTATCAACATACATCGCATTGATTGTAAAATCTCTTCGTCTTGCATCAATCAAAGGATCAGTTACATAAGTAACGGTTGGATATCGTGAATAAGACTTTTTCCTTTTTTTAATAATTTTTTCATATTTATCTTTTCTAAGTGTAGTTATTTCAAATTTATCACCACCAAAGAAAGACCTTACTGTTCCAAATTTAATTCCTGGACCATCATGCCTAAGTTCATTTACCTGAAACATTTCCATCATTTTTTCAGGAAGCATAGTTGTTGCCAAATCAATATCAGTAATGGGCTTATCAATCAAAGAATCCCTTACTGCACCACCGACGACATAAAGTTTTTCATCATATTTTTCAAATAATACAAATAACTTTCTTAAATATTTATCTTTTAAAAAACTAAAATTCATTTTTAAATCCTTGCATCTTTTCTGATTCTAGTATAACATACAAAAATAAAATATAAGGAATTTTTTTGTTAAAGTTAAAATTAAAATCACTAATCTTTATTTTATGCGTAAACCTTTTGTTTTCGCAAGAAGTTTTTTCAGCAAAAAAGGATAAACAAAGTCTAGCTAGAATAAATAAGGAAATAGAAAATAAAAGAAAGGCTACGGCAAAGCTGGAAAAGGAACAAAAAAAGCTTTCCGAGGAAATCCGTCAAACCCAAAAAAAAATGGTCGAAATTGCAAATAATGTTAAGCAATATGAACGAAAACTTTCTGGTTTTGATAAGCAACTTTCTGATTTACAATGGAAAGAATTCCTTTTAAATAAAAAAATAGAGGGAAATAATACTGAACTTATAAAAATAATTGCTGTTTTTGAAAATATATCTCAGGTCCCAAAGGGGTATTTGCTTATTTCACCGGCACGAATTGATACTGTATTCCAAAGTTCAATTTTACTTCGAAGTTTGGCTGATGAACTTACCCGTTCAACTCGTGTTTATAGACAGGACTTGAATGATTTAATAAAAACAAAAGATGAAATCACGGTTGCAAAAACTTCTATTCATACTTTGACTAAAAAAGTGCGTGGTGAAAAGAATAAAATTGCAAATTTAATAAAAAACAAAAAATCTACACAAAAAAAATTAACCTCGAAACAGGAAAAAAATAAACGAGAAATTAAGCGTTTGGTTGCTGAATCGAAAACTATTGAAGAATTTATTAAAAAGGCAGAAAAGTTAAGAAAAGAGCGTGAAAAAAAGGCAAAACAAACAAAAATTGCTTCGACTATAGTCGTCAGAAAGGCAAGTGGAACTGCACCTCTTCCTGTAAGTGGTAATATTACAACATATTTTGGGGAACATACCAAAAAAGGTATTACTTCAAAAGGTATTTATATTAAACCTCGTGCTAATTCCCAAGTTATATCTCCATCTGATTCGGATGTCGTTTTTTCAGGTAGTTTTTATGGGTTTAAAAACCTACTTATTCTACATTCTAGTGATGATTATTATATCATCCTTGGTGGTATGAAGGAAATTTTCGCAGAGGAGGGGCAAAATCTTCTTTCTGGTGAACCAATCGGTGAAATGGGAGATTCGGAACTTTATATTGAAATAAGGGATAAAGAAACTCCGATAAATCCTTTAAAATATTTTAAATTTTGAGAAATAAATCAATAATTGTTGCAATTTTGGTTTATTTTATGTTTTAATTATATAAAACAAAGGAGATTACTTATGGCTAAAAAACATTCTTCATTTACAAAATTATTAACAACATTGGCATTTGTATTTTTTATAGCCTCTATTGTTTCTTATGAAATTTCATCATCAAAATTGACAGGTGCAGCATCGAAAAATGAAAAAAAAGTATCAACTAAAAAGGATTCAGATGTTTACGAAATGCTTGAGCTTTTTGGTCGTGCATTTGAAATAACAAAAACTCGCTATGTTGATGATGTCGATAATAAAAAGTTGATAGAAGGAGCCATAGATGGAATGCTTTCCAAACTTGACCCTCATTCAAGTTTTTTAAATGAAGAAGATTTTAATTCTATGAATGAACAAACATCTGGTTCGTTTGGCGGTCTTGGTATTGAGGTCACAATGGATAAAGGTGTTATAAAAGTTATTTCTCCACTTGATGATAGTCCTGCTTTTAAGGCTGGTGTCGAAGCAGGGGATTTAATCACTCATATTGATGATGTCCAAGTTCAAGGTTTATCATTACAAGAGGCAATTAAGCGTATGAAGGGTAAACCAGGGACAAAAGTAAAACTTAAAATTTTCCGCGAAAATTCTGAACCTCTTGATATTGTTGTGACCCGTGATATTATTCGCACGGAACCGGTTAAATCAAAGATGAAGGCTGACAATTCTGTTGGTTATATTCGTCTTTCTACATTTAATGAAAATTCCTATGATGATATGATAAAGGCGATAAAAAAAATAAAATCAGAAAATCCAAAGGTCATTGGTTTCGTTCTTGATTTACGAAATAATACAGGCGGACTTCTTGATCAAGCAGTTAAGATTTCAGATGCCTTTTTATCTGAGGGTGAAATTGTTTCTATTATGTCACGCCAAGAAAATGCCAGCCGTGTTTTCTTTGCATCAGAAGGGGATATATTGGATAATAAACCATTGGTTGTGATTATAAATGGAGCTTCTGCATCGGCTGCGGAAATTGTTGCTGGAGCATTGCAAGATCATCGCCGTGCAGTTTTAATTGGAACAAAATCTTATGGTAAAGGTTCTGTTCAAACATTGATTCCTATTGGGGATACAGCTCTTAAAATTACTACTGCAAGATATTATACTCCAAGTGGTCGTTCAATCCAAGCTGATGGTATTGAACCTGATGTCGAAGTCAATCGTGCAAAAATTGAAGAAGTAAAAGAAGATAGAATGTTCTCTGAGGAAACTTTGACTAATGCTCTTAAAAATGATACAAAATCAATCATTAAAAAAGATGCAAAGGCAGAGCGTGAAAAGATTGAAGAAGAACGCGATAAAAACGATTATCAACTTAATCGTGCTGTTGATATGGTAAAGGGTTTGGCAATTTATGGTGAAAGATTTTCTTCTGTGAAACCAGTTAAAAAACCAGAAGTAAAAAAGCCATCAAAACAACCTGCTATAAATACTAAACAGCCTTCTAAAAAATAAAATAAAAATCCCCGAAATTCAAAACGGGGATTTTTTCAAACACTTGCTTGAATTTTTATATTTTAAGTTTTTTAAACTCATCCATATTCATATCCACAGCATTTGGATTTGGTAAAAGTAGCGATGTTAACAAATCGCATGGAATAAATCCGTTTGCTTCTCTGAAATCCATAAGGTTTGCATTTTTACCAACTATTTCAGCAAATTTAACCTTTGCTAAAACTTTTTCTGGAACATTTGAAACATCAATCATAATATTATTCATAGAAATAATTCCAACAACATAACATTTGTATTTTCCATCAATAACAGCATAACTTGTCGCAAAATTAGCCCCACTTTTAAGTTTGGCACGAAGTTTATCTTTCCACTTATTTGTATGACTTAAACTTCTTGAATATCCGTCTTTGTATCCAATATTAAGAATTGCAATTTTCATATTTTTTTCAGCTTTATAACCACCAAAATATCCGATACTTTCGCCTTTTGCAACATCGCGTATTTGTAAGATTTTTGCATACACGGAAACAACAGCATCCATTTCCCTAAGGACTCCATAAATACCATATCCAACCCTTAATAAATCAAAATGATATTTTTCAGGCAATCTAAAACTTCCACCAGTTGCGGAAAGACTGCATATTCTTTTTGGAAGTTTAGATATAATTTTTGTAAATTTTTCCAGTTGTTTATTATTTGCTTTGTTGTTTTTTTCATACGAACTGTGAAGATGACTTACATATAAAACGACATCAAGATTTGATGTTATTTTTTCAAAATTTTTGGAAAGCTCCTCTACTTCGGATAGGGAAAGTCCAGTTCGGTTCATTCCTGTATCAAAATGTATTCCAATTTTTGGTTTTGATTTTTGTCCCTTTGCTTTTTCATTAAAATATTTTATCTGGGAAAGATTTACACACAAAGGGATAATTTTATTTTTGATAAAATCTTCGACTTGTCCATCTTGCACACCTGCAAAAACATAAATATTTGCATTTTTATTTTCAAGCAAGCGTTTGATTTTTTTTGCCTCAATAATATCTTGCGTAAAAAAATCAGAAATTTTATGTTTTTCAAAAACAGGTAAAGTCCGTTCAATTCCAATTCCATACGAATTTGCCTTTACCACAACACCAAGTTTTGTTTTATTTTTTTTAATAGTATTTTCAATATTTTTAGCCAATGCCTTTTCATCAAAAACACGAATTACATCATAATTTTCAAATTTTTCCATTTTACAATCCCCTTAGTCTTTGTAAATTGTAACTTTTTTCTTGTAAATATACAAGTAAAAGTTTCTATTGATTACTGACATTTTTTCTTATAAAATATCTAAATATTAAATTTAAAAGGAAAGAAAATGTTACTTTCAGAATTATTAAATAATATTTCTTATGAAATAGAAAATAAAAATTTGGATTTAGATATAACCTCTGTTGAAAATAATTCATCAAAAGTTAATAAAGGTAGTCTTTTTATTGCAGTAAAAGGAACAAAAGTTAATGGTGCTGATTTCATTGATGATGCAATAAATTTGGGTGCTGTTGCTATCCTTACTAATAAAGAAAACAAAGATTATATAGATATTAAAAAATATCAACATATTCCATTTATATTTGTAGATAATATTCGTTTAGTTGAATCTATTATTGCAAGTAATTTTTACCCTAATCAACCAGAATTTATTTGTGCAGTAACAGGAACAAATGGAAAAAGTTCAGTTGTAAACTTTATTCGTCAGATGTGGGAATTTATTGATCTTAAATCTGCATCTATTGGAACAGTTGGTATTCATACTCCTGATGGTGTAGGTGGAAAAACTTTAACAACACCAGATGCTATTGATTTGCATAAAAATTTAGATAATCTTGCTTCTTCTGGTGTTACAAATGTAGCCATAGAAACTTCCAGTCATGGTATTGAACAACATCGTGCCGATAGTGTAAAAATAAAATCAGCTGGTTTTACAAATATTTCAAACGATCATTTGGATTATCATAAAACGGTCGAAGAATACTTTAATGCAAAACTTCGTCTATTTTCTGAACTTCTTGATTCCGATGGCACTGCAACAATAAACATAGATGATGCAAAAGGACAAAAAGTTGTTGATGTTTGTGAATCTCGGGGAATAAAAGTTATAACATACGGTGAAAATCAACAATCCGATATCAGACTTGAAAAATATGAAATAGTCGATGATAAACAACAAGTAAAATTATCAATATTTGGAAAAACTTATGATATGACATTAAACCTTGTTACCAAGTTCCAAGTATTTAATTTTATGTGTGCACTTGGAATGTTTATTTCATCTTATAAAGATTGGGAAAAAATACTTTCAAAAGTTTCTGATATAAAAAATGAAAAAGGTCGTATTGAATATGTTGCAACTACACCTAATGGGGCAAAAATATTTGTTGATTTCGGACATAATGGTGACGGGCTTAAAAAACTTTTGACCGAGTTCAGACCGCATGTAAAACATAATCTTATTTGCATTGCTGGTTGCAGTGGAGATAGACCAGAAATTCGTCGTATTGAAATGGGTAAAGTTTTAAATGAGTATGCAGATACAGTTGTAATTGTAGATGATAATCCAAGAACTGAAAATCCTGAAAATATTCGTTCAACATTGCTTAAATATTGCCCAAAGGCTAGGGTAATTCCAAATCGTTACGAAGCTATCAATGAAATAATTGATACATCACGCGATTGGGATTCAATTATAATTTGTGGAACTATGTATGAAAAGGATAAAGAGTTTATTAGAAACAAACTTGCCTTACCTTCAAAACCGCTAAATAAACTTCTTTCCGAAGCAGGATACGAATGTAATGGTGCGACCGATACACCAATTCATCTTGTTTCATGTGATTCCAAAACTATTGTCGATGGAAGTATTTTTGTTGGTATAAAAGGATTTGCACAAAATGGTGCTAATTATTCATATGATGCTATTCAAAAAGGAGCAAAAGCTATTGTCGTTGAACCATCATACGAATTTGATGAAAAAACTTTGTCTTTGATAAAGGAAAAAAATATTTTCATAGTTAGAACCGAAAATCCAAGAAAGGCTTTGGCTGATTTGGTATTTACTTTCTATGATAAAAAGCAACCCGAAGTTATTTGTGCAATTACTGGAACCAGTGGAAAATCATCTATTGTCGATTTTACAAGACAAATTTGGGGATTGCTTTCATTCCCAACAATAAGTATCGGCACAATAGGTATGATTGTGGAAAATGTTTACAGTAAAAAGGAAATTGTAAAGTTTAGTGATGCCGATCATACAACACCTGGTAATGGTGAAGCATACAAATTTTTGAAATATTTTAAGGAAAAAGGTGTTGAACATGGTGCGATTGAATTATCAAGCCATGGACTTGATCAACTTCGTATGGAAAATATAAAAATTTCAGCCGCAGGTTTTTCAAACCTTGGAACTGATCATCTTGAATTTTATGGAAGTTATGATTCTTATTTAAAATCTAAATCAAAACTTTTCCGTGAAAATCTTGATATTACAGGGACTGCTGTTTTAAATGCAGATGTTCCAGAATACGATTATTTAAAACAAATTTGTGATAATCGAGGCGTCAGGGTATTTTCATACGGACGAAACGGAACTGAACTTAAAATTTTATCTCAACAAACCAGTTTGGAAGGACAAATTGCAGATGTGGAATTGTTTGGTAAAAAATACCATTTGGATTTAAAAATTCTTGGTTCATTCCAACTTAACAATCTTATGTGTGCATTGGGTATGGTTGCGGCAACAACACCTGATTGGGAAAGGGTAATTCCACTCCTTGGAAATGTTAGAAATGCACTTGGTCGTCTTGAATATATGGGAAAAACGAAATCAGGGGCAAGTATCTATGTCGATTTTGCGTATAAGGGAGAAGCTTTGGAAAATACTCTTAAAACTATACGCCCTATGTTAAAGGAAAATGGTCGAATTATAAATGTATTTAGCACTTGTGGTGATATTTACGAAGCAAATACTCGTCGTTTTGAACTTGGCACTATTGCAAATAAATATGCCGATATTCCTATATTAACTGATGATTCGCCAAGATGTGAAGATCCACAAAAAATAAGGGATGAAATTTTGAAACATTGCCCTAATGCGATAGAGGTAAAAACTGGTCGTCGTGATGCTATTAAAAAGGCAATGGAAATTTCAAAACCTGACGATGTTATTTTGGTTGCTGGAAAAGGGCATGAAGACTATGTCACATTTGGCACAAAAAATATTCCATATACTGATCAGGAAACAATTCTTGATTTGATAAAGGAAGGGTATTAAAACTTGACAATTTTACAGTCATATATAAAATTGTTATATATTGAATTTATATAAGGAAAGGTAAAAATGGTTAAATTATTATTTTTGATATCTATGTTAATTCCATCTGTTGCAAGGGCAAATCCGGCATGTGCAGTTTGCACTGTTGCTATGGGTGCATTCCTTGGTATCTCAAGGGCTTTGGGAATATCAGATAATGCAACTGGCGTTTGGATTGGTGGACTTCTTTTGATGACATATTACTTTACAATTAAATTTGTTGAGTATAAAAAATGGACCTTTAAGTTTTATAAACTTTTTTGGGGATTGATGACATTATGTCTTGTTCCAGTTATGTATAATTTTGTTCAGTATAAATTTGATACATTTTTTGGTATTGATGCCTTTTTGATAAGTATGATTTCTGGTGCTTTTGCATTTTGGCTTTCTCAGTTTATTTACCAAAAAATGAAAACCGCAAATGGAGGTCATGCACATTTTCCATTTGAAAAGGTTGTAATGGCTGTTGTATTTTTACTTGTAACATCAATAATTTTTAATTATTTACCATAGGAGGAAAGAGTAATGAAAAAGGATAATAAAAGAGAAAAAAGTTTAAAAGCATTTGTTGAAAAAATTGATAATATGAAAAAAGTTAATCCAAAGGATTTATCATCCGATCAGGATTTATCTATTGCAATTATGAACTTAATTTCTATCGAAGAACATCTGATTTTTTCAGGTGCAAAAACTGGAAAGACTTCGTTCTATGATTTAATTGAAGAGATTCGCGATATGCGTAAAACATTGATGCAAAAAATGATAAAAGCATACGAAGGTGAAGTTTGGTGTATTTCAAAACACTTGCTTGGTGCTGCATATCGTTTGATGGAAGTTGGAACCAAACAACAATCTATGGGTAATACAAAAGAGGCATACGATTTATTTGATAAAGCATACGAACTTTATTGCCTTTTCTGGGGTTTAAATACGAATGCAATAAATTTAAAGGATGTTGAATGGGTAAAGGATGCAGGTATAGATGTTAAGGAAATCGAAGAACATCTTTCAAATATTAAAATTGCAAACCAAGATGTAAAATCTTCGAAATCTATTTCAAAAGAAGAAAAGAAAACAACTAAAATTTCAAAATTAAAAGAAGCTGTTAAAAAAGCAGTTAATTGTTGTATTGAATAAAATTTCTTTGTATAAAAATTCCCCATCGTTTAGGTGGGGATTTTTTTTATACATTTTTCCAATAGCATAAGTGTTTTTTCGGTGCCAATTTTAAATATTTAAAATAAATATCCTTCCATAAATGTGATGAAACAGAATTCCAAGGTTTATTTTTTCCGGAATAATGAATAATTACAGGATTATTTTTTGCAAATTCTTTTTCTTCTGTTGTATAACACCAAAATGGTTTTGGATTTTCAAAAATTTCAGTTTGAAGATTATATTGAGGTTTCAACATAGTAAATATGTTATTTACAATAAGATTTACTACATCGCAATCAGGGTTTTCTAAATATTTGTAAATATTTTTTCTTGCAACAATCCATTTGTTTGCAAGGTCGTCTTCTCGTATCAATTTAAGATTCATAAGAATAACACCACAATCAAAATAGTTTGGAATATTTAACAAATTAACTTTTTCAGATTTTTTCTCACTATCTATAGCAGATTCAACCACTGCCATATACGATTTCAAAAGTTTTGTTTTATATAGCTCATCAAGAGATGATAAAACCACTGTATCACAATCCAAATAAAGACATTTATCCAATTCATTAGCAATTTCAGGTATGAAATATTTATATGTTGAAATATCATTTTTAAAATCGCCTAATCTTGAAATTTGTTTTTTCGAAAGTTGAATAAATTCCACAGTATGTTTTTTAAATGAAAGTTCATTTTTCAATATTTTTATATTATCAAGTTCACGATATATAATATGAAAATGTAAAACTTCATTATTATTTGCATTATTTACAACAGAAGTTATTGATACAATAAAAGGTTCAATACAACTATTATCTACAGCATAAAATATATGAAAATCTTTTGGTAAACTAGTTTCAATATTTTTTACTAAACTATTCAATCCAAGAACTTCTAGATTCATAGATTTATCTAACAAAGTTGCATAATATTCCTTTTTATTATTGGAAATATTTTCTGCAATATTGTAATAATCTTTTATTTTATATTTGTGTATAAAATCTTCTACATCTTCAATAGCAGAAAGGGTGTCGCTACTTTTTTTAGCAAGTCTTCCACCTGTAATTCCGCTTTCATTTCTTAAATAGTTATAAAGTTTTTCATGAACACAATAATAATGTTTCGACATAGCCAAATATTTAAAAAGGAAATTTTCATCTTCGGCATATTTTGTATTGGCACACCTTATTTTATATTTATCAATAATACTTTTTCTGAAAATTTTGTTCCAAAGGACACAAGACATTTCCAAAAAAGTTTTGTATGATACATATTGTAATTCATTGTCTGGAATTTGAATAATAAATTTAAAATTTTCAAGCAAAAGTCGTTCTGTTAAATTTTCATCATGCACGACATTTGTTTCACACATCGCAAAGTCGATATAGTCCATTTCCATTGGAATAACCATTTCTTCGACCATATTTTTTTCATACCAATCATCAGCATCACACCACATAATATAGTCGCCATGAGCAAGTTCTACGCCACGGTTTCTTGTATATGCAATTCCCATATTTTGTTTGTTATTATAAATTTTGACCCTTTTATCACTTTTTTTGTAATCATAAAGGATAGAAAATGTTGAATCTTTTGAACCATCATTTATACAAACTATTTCAATATTTTTATATGTTTGTGCAAGCAAACTGTCCAAAGTTTTAGATATACTTTTCGCACAGTTGTATGCAGGAACAATAATAGATACTAATTTTCGCTTTTTATTTTGTCGTGATTTAAACATATTTATCTCCCATTTTTTTTCAAGGTGAAGTATCCGGTTGTAATTTCACCTCATTAAAATCATCAAGATGATTATCCCTAATTATTCTTTTTACATCAAGAATATACCTGTCTTTTTCCGTAGAATAGTGAACCATAGAGCTCATCAACCAGCGTCCAAACAAAGGCTTCCCTTGTTCACGAAGTCTTGCTCTCATTCTTCTAAACCCAGCATAATATCTGGTTCTATTAAGGTTATTTGCATAACTACTTACTGAATCATAAAGGGTAGGGAATGTCTTTATTCTATGAATAAGTCCAATTTTTCTTGCCCTAGGAAGCATACCTTCGCCACCCCAAGTCCATTCTGCAAATATAGAATTTCCTTTTATTAAAAATCTAGATTCTCCCCATCCTGTTTCTTGTATAGCTTGCCCCAATGCCATAGAAACAGAAATTTCATCAAGTTTTACAAGTATATCCTTTATATCACCAGTTTCCGTTTTATATTCTTGCTGAACATAATCTAAAAAAGATTTATCATAATCAGATAATTTTTTATTTTGTTCAATTTTTTCCTGTATTTTCAATAATTTTTCACGACTAATTTTTAATTCTTCGTTTTTCTTTAAAATAAGAGGTAAAAGGAATTTTATAAATAAATCCTTTTTTTCCTTTGGCGATTCTATCATATTAAAATCATCAGGCAAAGATTTTATAAAAATTCGAGGAACATCCATTTCTTTGTTTCTTATTTTTTCCAAATCATACCCTGAATCAAGGAATAATTGTTGCATTTTTCTGTATGATGTAATGTGAGAATTAGTATCATAAAACACCATAGTTCCAGATATAATCGCAATAATTATGAATATAAGTATAGCAATATAAACAGGGATAAATTCAGATTTAAGAAATTTTCTTGATAAAAAATTCCACCTTACATCCAACTGATGAATAAGAAAATGCCAAAATCCAGCCAACAAATTAGGCTTTTTTGTTGGCACAATCTTGATATTTTTATGTTTTCGTTCTACTTTTTTCATATTTTCCAAAATGTTATAAATTTTTTTGCTATTTGTAAAGAACTAAATTTTTGATAAAAGTGAAAAAAAATGATGACTCTTTAAAATTACAGTGCTATAAATATAAGGCATTGAATATGGGGGCCATTTTGAATAAGTTAAGTACATCAAAAGCAGTAAAAATACAAATGATAAAAAAACTTGTGCGAAAGATTTTTGTCATAATGTTTATTGTCTTTTCATTTATCCTTATATTCATTGGAAAACCGGACAATGTTATTTTAAATAGGACAAGTGGCGTTGTCGCCGATGTTATGTCGCCATTTGTAAAGGTCATTTCTTATCCAATATACCTTGTCGGATCGTTTATTGTTGATGTAAAAAATTTTCGTGATGTAGATGCAAGAAATCACGAACTTAGAACTGAAATTTCAAAATTAAAGGAACAACTTAACTATTTCAAACAAATAGAAGTCGAAAATCAGGAACTTCGAAAATTAAATAACTTTAAAACAAATGCAGTTAATTATCTTCTTTCTACAAGAGTTTTGGGTTCTTCTGGTTCTGGTTTTACTCACTCGTTTTTGGTTGATGCAGGTGCAAAAGAAGGCGTTAAAAAATACCAAGGTGTTCTTGTCGATGGATATTTGGTTGGTCAAATAAATTCTGTTGGAACAAATTACTCAAGAATGATACTTATTTCTGATGCAAATTCAAAAATCCCAGTTCAAATTGAAAGAACAAAAACGCGTGCATTTCTTATTGGTGATAATACTGATTATCCACAAGTTGTGCATTTTGAAAATCAGGAACCTGTTCAAATAGGTGATGTCGTTGTTACATCTGGAATGGGTGGTAATTTACCAGCAGGAATTCCTGTTGGTATTATTGGTAGCATAAGTGAAGATAACGGCATTATTATTCAACCTTTTGTTCATAAATCAAACATTGATTATATAAAGGTAATCAAAACATCTCATACTGATGGGATAAAAAATTTTCTTATAGAAACTAATATATCAGAGTGAGGTTCAATTTGGTTCGTAAAAGCAAGTATAAATGGCTTAAATCCTTTTTATCCAAGCAACTTCCTTGGTTAAGTAGTTTTTTTATACTTGTTCTTTCGTTTGTATTTATTCCTGTTTATAATGTAAAGGCAACACTTGTCCTTATTCCAATATTTTTTTGGGGTATGAAAAAGGTAAAATGTTTTGATTTTATTTTTGTTATGCTTTTTGGTTTTATCCAAGATTTTTTGGATGGGACTCAATTTGGTTTTAATATGTTTATTTTCTTAAGCATATATTTTGTTGTATTTTACCAAAAATTTTTCCCACTTGATGAGTCTTTTTCATTTTCATATTTGGCATTTTGCATTTCTACACTTGTGCTTATTTTATTAAAATATTTTGTTATATCCAGTATGTTTATCGAAAATATAAATTTCTTTAATATATTGTTAAGTTGGGCTGTTTTAATTCTTTGTTATCCAATATTTTATTGGCCATTAAATCAAATTTATGAAAGGGTGGTAAGTAAATACAATGCGTGATGCTGAATTGATTAAGGTTTTCAATCGTCGTGCGCTTCTTGTTGCAGGAGGCGAACTTTTCCTTTTTTCTATTTTGGCAGGGCGTCTTTACCAACTTCAAATTTTAGATAGTGAAAAATATAAAAAACTTTCTGAAAAAAACAGTGTTAGGATAAAACTTTTACCTCCTCCTCGTGGCATTATCGCTGATAGATTCGGTGTTGAACTTGCTGTAAATGTAAATAGTTATGGTATTCAAATGATTCCAGAAGAAGTCACAGCACAAGGTTTGACTGTAGATGAAATTTTAAATCGTATTTCTGAACTTATTCCATTAACAGAAAAGGAAAAAGAAAAAGTCCTTAAAAATGTAAAAAGAAAACGTGCATTTTTCCCAGTATTTATAAAAAACAATCTTGGTTGGAATGAAATGGCAAAAATTCAGGTTAACAATCTGGATTTTACAGGTGTCTATGTGGAAGAGGGGAAACGCCGTTTTTATCCATTTGATGAAATTGCTGCACATGTTATAGGTTATGTTTCTGATGTGACCGAACAAGAATTAAAATCTGATCCATCACCTATTTTGCAATTACCTGACTTTAAAACAGGAAAGGCTGGTATTGAAAAATTGATGGATAAGGAACTTCGTGGTGAAGTCGGTGAAAGTATTCAGGTCGTAAATGCAACTGGTCGTGTTATTGAAACTTTGGATGATAAAAAGAAAAAGGCGATTCCTGGAACTAGAATAAATCTTACTATTGATAAACGATTACAGGAATATGCATATAACAGGATAAAAGATGAAAGTGCAAGTGCCGTTGTGATGGATATATATAATGGTGATATTTTGATGATGATTTCTGTTCCATCATATAATCCAAATATTTTTTTGGATGAGGATGTTTCATCAAAGGAATTTGAAAAACTTTTCACAAATCCGCGTCATCCATTTATAAATAAGGCTATTGAAGGTCTTTATTCCCCTGGATCAACATTCAAAATGATGACGGCATTGGCTGCACTTGCTGATGGTAAACTTAATGCTAATACGAAAATAAATTGTGCTGGACATATGGATTATGGTGATGGCCGATACCATTGTTGGAATACTGCGGGACATGGATTTTTGAATTTGGAACAATCACTTCTTCATTCATGCGATATTTTCTATTATACTTTGGCAACAAAGGTAAGTATGGATGTTATCCAAGATATGGCATACAAATTTGGACTTGGTGATTATACGGGAATTGAACTTGCAAATGAAAAAAAAGGTCAAGTTCCTGGTCGTGAATGGAAACGAAATTACAAAAGTGAGGCTTGGTATACTGGTGATACTATTACTGCATCTATTGGACAGGGATATACTTTGGTAACACCATTGCAACTTGCAGTAATGACTTCACGAATTGCAAATGGTGGTTTTGCAGTAAAGCCAAGAATTATAAAAAATAAAAACGATGCAAATATAATTTTTCCATCAATGAATATTGATCCTCATCATCTTAATATGATAAAGAAAGGTATGTTTTCAGTTGTGAATAAACCAAATGGAACTGGAAAAACTGCATATTTTGATTTTAAGGGGAATCATATGGCTGGAAAAACTGGAACTACACAGGTTAAACGAATTACCCGTGAAGAGCGAGCAAGGGGTGTTATAAGACAAGAAGATTTGCCATGGAAATATAGAAACCATGCTTTGTTTGTTGGATATGCTCCATACAAAAATCCACGATATGCAGTAAGTGTTGTGGTTGAACACGGAATGTCTGGTTCTGGTGCTGCGGCTCCTATTGCTCGTGATTTAATGATGAAAACTTTGGAACTTTATTTATAGGGAGGATGAAAATGCTTGACTATTCCGTTATGAAAAAAAGTGATAGAATGAATATCTTTTCAAAGTTTTTATGTTTGAATTGGAAATTGGTATTTCTTATCCTATGTGTATGTTGTGTAGGTATTATGATTTTATATAGTGCAGGAAAAGCGGAATGTCCTGATGCGTATAAATGCTTGATAAGTTATGGAAGTTGGACACCATGGGCACTTTCACAAATTCCAAAAATTTTAATAGGTTTTTGTATTTTATTTGTTGTCGCAGTTATTGATTTAAAAGTTTGGGTTAAGTATGCATATTGGATTTATGGTGTATCAGTTTTCCTTTTGGTATGTGTTATGTTTTTTGGCCATGTTGGTATGGGAGCACAAAGATGGCTTAATATTGGATTTATAAAAATACAACCATCTGAACTTATGAAAATTGCACTTGTCCTTGCATTGGCAAAATATTTTGCAGCACTAAGTATAAATGAAATTCAGAGTAATTATTACCTTTTATTTCCAGCATTTTTAGTATTGCTTCCTGTTGGACTTGTGCTTCAACAACCTGATCTTGGAACTGCAATGACACTTGTTTTGGTATCAGCAATAGTATTTTTCATAGCTGGCGTCCAAATATGGAAATTTGGTGCAGTTTTACTTGTTGTCTTATTATCTTTTCCTGTTATATGGAGTTATGGCCTTCACGATTATCAAAAACAAAGGATTATTATTTTTATGAATCCAGAAAAGGATATTATGGGTTCCGGTTATCATATTACACAATCAAAAATAACATTAGGTTCTGGTGGATTTTGGGGAAAAGGATATTTGAATGGATCGCAAAGTCATCTAAATTTCTTGCCTGAAAAACAGACTGATTTTATTTTCACTATGTTTGCCGAAGAATTTGGAATGTTTGGTTGTCTTTGTCTTTTTGCACTTATTATTGCAGTTTTATGGCAATGTTATCGTGTCGCATTCGTAAGTAGGAATAATTTTGGAAAACTTTTGACTTTGGGACTGGCTGCAAACTTTTTTATTTACTTTTTTATAAACACGGCAATGGTTATGGGGCTTCTTCCTGTTGTTGGTGTTCCATCTCCACTTTTATCTTATGGTGGAACTGCTATGATGACATTACTTTTAGGATTTGGCTTGATTGAATGTTGTTATGTTCATAGTGATATGTTAATTAGTTCAAAAAGTGATTATTTGTAATATTTCACTTTACAATTTTCCTAATATCAATTATACTTTTTCTTGATATAGCAAAGGTTATATCGGCATCAGTATGATGCGGGGCTTTCGCAGGCTCTAAAGACTATAGCGATGTAATAGCATCGTTAGTTGCTGTTTTCGTTCTTGAAAATAGCGACGGCTATTTCCTCAACTGTTTGGTTGGGGAGCTAAGGTTATACAACAGGAATTTATTGCAAATTCTAAAAGCCTTAGAAGTCATTTTCTATAGTCATGATTTGCGAACTCGCCCGACCGTATCAATGATCCGGATAACTTTTCCTGTGAAAAAATAATGGGAAAAAGTTTTGTCGTGTGCTTTTTCCCTCCCAATGGGAAAGAGTTAGTCGTGGATTCTTTCCCTCCCATTTTTCGTAATATGGAATTTTTTTTATTTTCCTAAACAAAAAGATGAAAATATTTTATCCAAAAGTTCATTGAAATAAATTTTTCCAGTAATGCTTCCTATCTCATCACTTGCCAATCTAAGATTTTCAGCCTTCAAATCTATTTCTTGTTCTTTGATAGCCATTCTTAAAAACTCAATACAATTATTTAAGGCATTTTTATATCTTTGTTGAGTTAATGTCACATCCGCAGAATTTTGCATTTTTGATTTTATTTTTTTTGTAAAAATATTCCAAAACTTATTCCAATTTTCTCCACTTTTCACAGAAATAGGAATTATATTTTTTGGCATATTGGCAACTTGTTTTTTATCAATCTTGTTAAATAAAACAATGGTGTCATCATCAACCATATTTTCATTAAATGAACGGATACCATCAATCATATAAATTTTGATATCAGCTTTCTTTGCAGTATCAATCGCTTTTTTTATACCTTTTTTTTCAATTCTGTCGTTTGTTTTTTCATTAAGTCCAGCCGTATCGGAAATATTTACCTTAAATCCATCAATATCCAAACTTGCATCGACAATATCTCGTGTAGTTCCGGCTATATTTGAAACAATAGCTTTGTTTTCACCGATGATTTTATTAAATATCGAAGATTTTCCAACATTTGGTTTTCCAATAATCGCAACCTTTAATCCTTGTTTTATAAGCTGTGCAGAATTTGCTGTTTCTATATGTTTTTCAATTTCAGTAATTAAATTTTGTAAATCTTTATCATTTTTTTGAACTACATCTTTTGGCATTTCATCATCAGAAAAATCAATCGACGCCTCACACCAAGCAAGAATTTTTACCAATCTTTCACGCCATGAATTATAAAGTTTTGACGCATTACCATTTGTATTTGAAAGTGCAAGTTTTCGTTGTGATTCTGTTTCTGCATCTATCAAATCAGCAACCGCCTCTACTTGTGTTAAATCAAGTTTATTATTTAAAAATGCCTTTTTAGTAAATTCTCCTTTTTCCGCAAGTCGTGCATTTTTAAATTGTGAAAGGGCATCATAAATACTATCAATAACGGCAATACTTCCATGTGTGTAAAGTTCAACAGTATCTTCACCAGTATATGATGCAGGACCTTTAAAAAATACAGCCATACAACTATCAAGTAAAATACCAGTTTTAGGGTGATAAATATTTGTAAATTTCATTACATTAGGTTGAAATTTTTTACCATTTGAAAGTGTTGAAAGTATTTCATACGAACTTTCCCCAGAGATTCGAAAAACCGAAACCCCAGCTTTACCATACGCTGAACTAAGTGCAAAAATAGTATTTATTGTTTTCATTTTACTCTTTTATTTCCTTAATTTTCCAAATATCTTTGGCATAACTTTTTATTGTCCTATCGGATGAGAAAAATCCAGAATTAGCAGTATTTATAACAGATTTTTTCCACCAAAGTTTTTGATTTTCGTATGCCTTGTCAATTTCAAGTTGTGTTTTTACATAAGAATTGAAATCAGCAAGAAGCATATATTCATCATTGTGATTGAAAAATGCAGTCATCAAATTTTTGTATCTTTCGGTATCACCATTTGAAAATGCACCGGTTAAAATTTGTTGAATAATTCTTTGAATTCTTGGGTTTTTATTAAACAAATTTTGTGCATCATAACCTCGTTCTTTTATGTTGTAAACTTTTCTTGCAGTAAGACCAAATATGAAAATATTTTTTCTACCAACTTTATTTTTTATTTCAACATTTGCACCATCCAAAGTTCCAATAGTCAATGCACCGTTAAGTGTAAATTTCATATTTCCAGTTCCACTTGCTTCTTTTCCTGCTGTTGAAATTTGTTCACTAAGTTCGGTTGCTGAAATTATAATTTGTGCTTTATCAATGTTATAATTAGGTATGAATACAACCTTAAGCAAGTCTTTACAGCGTTTATCATTATTGACAACTTTTGCAACATCATTGATAAGGGTAATTATCTCCTTTCCAACGGTATAGTTTGGATGAGCCTTTCCTGCAAATACATATATTTTAGGTTGAAGACCATCTATATCACCATCAACAATTCTGTTATATCTATCAATTACTTGAAGAATATTAAGGAATTGCCTTTTGTATTCATGCATACGCTTTATTTGTGAATCTACCATAAAATCAGGTGAAAGTTTTAAACCTAAATCATCTTTTATAAGATTCATTAAATCCAATTTATTTTCATACTTAACCTTTTGCCATTTATCCAAAAAATTTGAATCATTTTTATATTTCAAAAGTTTTCTAAGATGAGGCAAATTTGTAATCCATTCATCACCAATATTTTTGGTAATTAAATTTGAAAGTTTTGGATTTGTTTCCAAAAGCCACTTTCGTTGAGTTATACCATTTGTTTCATTTATAAATTTTCTTGGAAAAAGTTCATTAAACAATGGAAATTCTTTTCTTTTCAAAAGTTTCGAATGAAGTGCGGCAACACCATTTACTTTGTGTGTAGCGACGATACAAAGATTTCCACAGTTAATATATCCATATTTGTAATTTACTATTTCAAGATTATTTAGTTTAAAATCCGCCACTGTTTGTCTTGCTATTTCCATAAAATCAGAATTTATTTTCTCTATTATTGCAAAGTGATAAGGAAGTTCTGATTTAAACAAATCAATACCAATTTTTTCCAATGCTTCTGCAAGAAGAGTATGATTTGTATATGCGCAAATATTATACATTTTTTTATACGCTTCATCATAAGAAAAATTATAATCTTTCATTAAAATTCTTATTATTTCAGGTATCGCCAAAGTAGGGTGTGTATCATTTAATTGCACAGCCAAAAACTTATCAATTTCTGATATATCAAGTTTTGTTTTCTTAAACCTTTCAAACAAATCTTGGATTGATGCAGAAGTAAGTAAATATTCTTGTCTAAGTCTAAGTCTTTTTCCATCTTCTGTTCCATCAGGTGGGTATAAAAAGTCTGTTATATTTGTAATATTTTTTTTCAAATCAGGTGATGATTTATCTTTTCTCTCTGCTTCCCAAAGTCGTATTCTTAAAACATTTTCATTACCATATCCAGCAAACAAAATATCATTTGCAAAAGTTTTAATTTTTTCATTTGGAATCCATTCCATATCTTCCAATTTTGATGCAGATTTTAATTTTCCACCAAAACCTATTTCATAAGAGATATCTTTTCTTTTATCCAAGGCAACATTTTGTTTTTCAATCCATAAATCAGGAACTTCTACTTGTTTTCCATCTTTTATAAGTTGTTTATAAATTCCGCATCTATACAAAAGTCCATAACCAAAAGCAGGATAAGAAAGTGTTGCAAGTGAATCAAAAAAACATGCAGCAAGTCGTCCCAATCCACCATTTCCAAGTTGTGTAGAAGGTTCCAATGCTAAAACCTTTTCTAAATCAACACCAAACGATGCAAAAACTTTTCTAAAACTTTCTTTAACTTCCATATTCAAAAGAGTTTGATTTGAAAGTTTTCCAATCAAATATTCCATGGAAAGATATGCCATAACTTTATTCTTTCCGTTAAGAATATTGTGTTCGGTAATATCCGCCATATCGACAAGTTCGTCGTTAATCATATTAACGAATGCAACATACCAATCTTTTACAGATGCATTGCGTGGAGTTTTATTTGTTGTTTCAGTTAGAAAAAAGTTAAGTCTTTCTTTTAAATATTTTTGATTTGTTAATTGTTTTTGCATTTTTTACCCCTCTCATTCTTTATAAAAATAGTATAGCATATTTTTTTATTTTGTGCTATAATTATTTTATATAATCCAACGCAAAGGAGTTTATTATGAAAGAAAACTTAACAGAATACGAAAATTTAACTTATGATCAAAAACTTAATATTATAAGAAACCTTTTCCGTCATGCAGAGGGGGATATTCTCAATATGTATATCGATTTTGCTGATATTCGTGTTCAAAGTGGCGAGGCAAAATCTTTTTGGGAGGCTGGATTGCAACTTCAAAAAGAATATCGTGATTTTAAAAAGTCTTCACCAAAACCTAAAAAAAATGAACATTTTGGAGAAAAGCAACTTGATGGTTTGCGTGAAATGATGGCAGAAATAAAAAAAGAAGAAAGAAAAAAAATTTCTGAAGATATAAAGCAAGTTTTTAAAGATATGGATGAAGATGTTAAAAAAGACAAACATAATAGTAAAACACCTCTTAAAATTACAAAAATAATTTCTGAACCAGATAGATAATAGATGGAAAAAGAACAATCTTTGGAAAATCAAAAAATAGCATCAAATCCCAAATTATCAGTTTGGGTGTCGGCTAGTGCTGGAACTGGAAAAACAACTGTTCTTATCAATAGACTTTTGCGACTTTTTTTAAATGATGTCGATCCAAGCAAAGTGCTATGTCTTACATACACAAATGCCGGTGCGATTGAAATGCAAAATCGTATTTATAAAAAGGCTAGGGATTGGGCTATCATTTCAGATGAAGAATTAAAAACGGATTTAACAAAACTATTGGATGAAACTGATAAAAATATAGATTTTGATAATTTATTTTTAAAGGCAAGAAAACTTTTTTCAAAACTTATTGATAATCCAATTCCATTAAAAATTTATACAATCCATGCCTTTTGCCAATCTGTTTTAAAACGTTTTCCAATAGAGGCGGGCATTACTCCTCATTTTAAAATTATTGAAGATTCTGATGTAAAAATTTTATTAAACGAAGCATATCAAAAACTTATTCACACATTGAAAAGTGATAAAAATATTGACTATCTTGATGTGTTTAAAAGTTTTGATTATTTGATGAAAAACACACCGGAAAGTGATTTTGATTCTATGATTGAAAGTATAATAAATGGTCGTGAACACTTTATTGAACTTTTATCAAAATATAAAACAAAGGACGGTATTATTTCAGAATTAAAGAAAAAAATATTTAATACATTTCCTTTTGCAATAGATAGTTTTATTGATGATGAAGTTGCATTCAAAACAAATGTTCTTTCACATATTCCCGATGGATTTATTGATGAATTAAAACGACTTTTCCTACTTGATAATGGAAAAACATCTGCAAAAAAACTTGATATCATTTCTGCATTTTTATCATCAGATAATGTTGAAAATAAATTTGATATATACAAAACTCTTTTGTTAAATGCAGATAATTCTATTCCAAAAGATTGTATATTAAATAAAAAATCAATTCTTGCAAATCCAAGTTTTGTTGATGATATTTCAAGGGAAAGTGAACGACTATTTCAATCTATAAGTTTTATAAATTCAGTTAAGGTATTCAAAGCAACAAGTGCCGTTTTGGATTTTGGATTAACCCTTAATCACATCTATGATAATTTAAAAAAGAAACGCGGTGTAATGGATTTCACCGATTTGATTACAACTGTAAAAAAACTTTTTGATCGTGAAAATATCAGTTCATGGATTTTATATAAACTTGATGGTGGAATATCACATATTTTAATTGATGAAGCACAAGATACTTCACCTATTCAATGGAAAATTGTTGATAAATTAACAGAGGAATTTTTTACAACTGGCTCGACTGAAAAGAATGTAAAAAGTCTTTTTTCTGTTGGTGATAGAAAACAATCTATTTTCAGTTTCCAGGGTGCAAATATCAAATTATTTGAGAAATACAAACAACATTTTAAAGAAAAAATTACAAGTCAAAATTATCCATTCTATGATTTGCCATTAAATCTTTCATTCCGTTCATGCAAAAATATTTTGAATACAGTTGATGATGTTATTAAAAATTCAGAAGGGGTCCTTCTTCCAGACGAAAAAATTGAACATATTCCGAACAGAAATGATAGTGATGGCTATGTCGAAGTAATGCCTCTTATTAAACAAATCAAAGATAAAACAGAAAATTGTTTTAAGCCGCCTGTTGAAAATATTACAGTCTTTAATTCAAGTATTGAAATGGCAAATGTCTTGGCTAAAAAAATTCGTTATCTTTTGGATAATGAATATATTTCTGATGGTGTAAAGGATGGTCAAAAATACATAAGGAAAATTGAGCCAAAAGATATTATGATTTTGGTAAGAACCCGTAAATTTGCGGATAATATTACAAAGGCTTTACTTACATACAATATTCCTTTAGCTGGTCGTGATAAACTTTCTTTAAGTGATAATATTGCAGTAGAAGATTTAATTTCCCTTTTGAAATTTGTTTTATTTAATTATGACGATTTATCACTAGCCGAAGTTTTAAAATCACCACTTTATAATTTAACCGATGATGATTTATTTACCCTTTGTTATGATAGAAAGGATAAAACATTATTCGAAGTTATTTGCGAAAATGAAAAATATAAAGATATTGCTGATGATTTAAAACATCTTGTTTCTTTTTCTAAAAAGACTCTACCATTTGAATTTTTTGATTATGTATTAAAAGTTCAAAATAAACGCAGTAATTTTATTTCTCGTCTTGGTATAGAAGTTATTGATATTTTAAATGGTTTTCTATCTCAATGTCTTTCATACGATAATTTAAAACTTGGAAAATCATTATCAGATTTTTATGAATGGTTTTCATTAAATGATGTCGAAATTAAACGCAATATGGAGCAAGTAAATAATACCGTTAGAATTATGACAGTGCATAGTTCAAAAGGATTAGAAGCACCAATCGTATTTTTATACAATGCAAATGCAACATTATCTTCTTCAAAAGATAGAATTATTTGGTCCGAAGATTTTCCAATGTATAAAGTTAGTGGTTTCCAGAATATATCTAATTATTTTGAAAATATTTATGCTGTAAATAAAAGAGCAAACCAAGAGGAGTTTTATCGACTTTTATATGTTGCAATGACCCGAGCAAGGGATAGATTATATGTCCTTGGTGCAGAAAATAAAAAGGAAGGCAATGAAAAAAGTTGGTATTCTTGTATAAAAGAAAGTTTGCTTGAAAACATTAAAACTAAATCAGAAAATGATGATGCAATAATTTTTGCAAATGATATTTTTACAGAAGACAAGGCTTTAGTTTTAGGTGAAAAAGAAAATGGAATTTTATCTAATTCTCCTGTTCTTGCAACAAAGAAAAATAATATTTTGCCACAATTTTTTAACGAGAAAATTGATGATATAAATAAGAAAAATATTGAGATAGAACCTAAATCTCCATTGCAAAATAATGAAACAGATACATCACTTTCTCGTGGAAAATTTATTCATAAAATTTTGGAACATCTTTCAAAAAATAAAATTGATGATATAGAAAAGTTTATAGATTTTGAAATTTCAAGATATGAAAAATTTAATTCAAAATTTCAAGATGTCGATCTGTTAAAAAATAATGTTTTAGAACTTTACCAAAATCCAAAATATAATTTTATTTTTAATGGAAATAGTCTAAGCGAAACCGAAATTATCACATCAGAAAATAATATTTCTAAAATTTTGCGTGTGGACAAGGTCGTTTTTTATAATAACGATATTTGGATTATTGATTATAAAACTGATAAAGCAACCGATAAAATGCCATTGTCTTATAAAAAGCAACTTTATAAATACAAGGATGCACTTACTCAAATTTATCCAAATAAAAAAATTCATACTGCAATTTTATGGATAAATGATTTGAAATTTGATGAAATTATTTAATATATTTTTTTACAGGAGCATAAGTTTTTCTATGGTATTTTGTTATGCCATATTTTTCTAATGCTTCAAGATGTGATTTCGTTCCATATCCTTTATTTTTATCAAATTCGTATTCCGGAAAATCTTTACCTATTTCGTTTAAAAGTCTATCTTTCATAACCTTTGCAACAATAGATGCTGCAGCAATGGAATAAGATTTTGCATCCCCAGAAATAACCGTATGACATGGGGTAATAAGAGGAGCTTTGTTCCCATCAACCAATGTTATTTTTGGTAATTTTTTAAATCTTGGTAAAAGTTTTTCATACGCGTTTTTCATTGCCAACAACGATGCTTGTAAAATATTTATTTCATCAATTACATTTGATGATACAGCATCATATTCAAACATAAAAACATCATCAGGTAGTGTAGATAATTTTTGAAAAATATCTTCCCTGTTTTTTTCAGAAATTTTTTTTGAATCATCAATCTTGCAAAGTATTTCATAAGGGAATTTATTTTGATTTATCCAACAACACCCAGCAACAACAGGTCCAACCAAACATCCACGCCCAGCCTCATCAACACCAAGAATGATGTCATCATCACTTTGCATAAATGATTTTTCAATATCAAATGAAATTTGTTTAACTTTATTTATTCTAACCATAGATACTCTTATATTTCAGGATTTTCCATATCGGACATATTCCCATTTTCTAAATTATTTTCAGTATTGTTTTCAGATTCCTCTTCTTCGATATTTTCTTTTTCTTTGTCTTCAAGGAAATCCTCTAAATATTCAATTTCTTCATTTGTATATTTATTTATAGGAATATCACCTTTGCTTATATAAATAGGCCACATATTGTTTATAACATCATCCAAAGATTCCGAAGTTTGATTTAATTTATTTCTGTAAATCCAAAAGTTCGCCATAACGCGTTCAACATAAATTCTTGTTTCTTTAAGGTTAATGGATTCAATAAAAAACAAAGGGTCATCATCAGGATTATTTATTCTATCCATTTGTCGTTTAAGGTTTCCAGGTCCAGCATTATATGCAACCAAGAATTTGAATAGATTTCCATTTATTATAGGTGATGAAAGCAAATATTCAATATACATCTGACCAATTTTAAGATTAAGTTCTTCTTCAAAAAGTTTAGATTTTTGTTTTTTTCTAAGAGATGAATCTCTCATAATAAATGAAGCAGTTGCAGGCATAATTTGCATCAATCCACGCGCCCCAGCATTGGATTTTGCCTTTGGATTAAATCTTGATTCTTGTCTAATAAGAGCATTTACCAAAGCCTTATCCACGCTCCATCCCTCTTTTAATTCAATATCAATAGTTGGATAAGTACAAGTTGCAAAAGTCGTATTATCTGCATATTGTTTAATATAATTTGCAACATTTATAGAAAGATGAGGCATATTTGAAATTTCAGCAACTGCCAACACAGCATTGATAAGATCATCAGAATAATCATTATTTGCAGTGTTTATCAAAAACTTTAACTCCTGACTTGCTTCCTCTTTCATATCAAGTTGAAGCAAAGCAAGTGCACGAATTCCACCTTGCCACGAACTGATTTCCCTTGCATTTTGGATGGTAAGCAAAGGTTCTTCCCATTCAATTTCCCAATTTCTATTTAATTTTTTGGTTGCCAATATTCCATAAAAAGTTTTTGGATAACTTGATGCGGTTTCAAGGAATATATCGCCATCATCTTTTAATTCTTCATCATCAATTTTTTCATTTGCACGGTATGCCCAATATGCACTAGCCGTAAGCATATCTACTGGAACTTGTTTTGTGAATGCAATATTTTTAAAATAGTCCCTAGACTTTATATAATCGCCTTGCCTCCAATATACAAGACCAAGTGTCCAGTTTGCAAGGTAAAAATTAATTTGTTCAGCAGGTTCTCTTGCCCAAAGTATAGCCATATCATCTTCATTGTTTAAAAAGTATGTAAAGGCAAGATATGCTTCCATTCTTAAATAATCATTTCTTGCAAAATATTTTTTGCTGTTTGGGTTTTCCAAAATCTGTCTAGCATTTTTTGTATATCCACGCTTCAATCTATTGTTAAAAATTTTAAGCATATAATTAACTTCATTTCTTTCTTTTTTTGGAAGATGTCTATACGAATATTGAATCATTTGATAAGCACTTTTATAGTCATCATTAAAATATTGAGTTCGTCTAGCTTCTTTTTTAGGTCTTCTAAGTTCTTTTTTAGCACCTTTTTGAAGTCCAAGTTTATAAATATCATTTGCACTAGGCATATCGTAATATTTTAAAAGCCATTCTTTCACTTCTTTGAATGGAGTTTTATAATAAGGGCTCATATACCTTTGGTGTAATACATACCCCATCAATATATCGTTTTTTATATCTTTAATAACCTTATCAGCTTCTTTAAATCTTCCTTTTTCTTGAAGTTCAAAAATTTTTTTATAATTTTTTACATCTTGTGCATAAATCACATTAGGAAGTTTCGCGGTTGCATTCTGAGATAAAACACAAAGCCCTGATATAACAAATATCAAAGCCATTAAAAATTTTGAAATTTTTAAAAATGTTTTTCTCATTTGTAAAAGAAAGTTTCTTTACTTTCTTTCCCCCATACAACTATGATCTTTTTGAATAAAGTATTGTTAATGCAAAAGGTAATACAATCATATGTAAAAATTGTTCAACAAGGATATTTGCACTTTGATTCAAAACAAGTAAATCAAGTAATTTGAAAACAAGGGCAAAAATAACACTTGCAAAAAAAGGAGTCCATTTTTTGCTTGATAAAAATCCAGCAATTATGAAAACAATAACACCCAAATAAACCAAATCTGATACACAATATCCAGGTATCATTTGAAAAAGAAAACTTTTAAAATTAGCATACATTTTTTACTCCTTTTATTTTTTATAACTAAGGAATAATGTATATCATTAAATTGATTGTGGCAAGTATATTTTAAAATTTATTTTACTTTTGAATCAAAATGTGCTTTTATATTGTTAAAACAAGAAAATTAAGAGGTGAATTATGTCAAATTTTACACGAAAATCAGAACTTTTAATTCCTGGTGGATCATATAATAGAATAAAGACTGCATTTATGTATGGTGCTGATGTTGTTTATGCTGGAACTCCGGATATGAGCCTTCGTGTAAAGGCAAAGGTTACACTTGATGAAATGGCTGAATGTATTGAATATGCACACAGCATTGGAAAAAAGATTTATTTAGCAGTTAATCTTTACACTCATAATCGTGATATTGCAAGACTTCCTGATTTTGCTAATACACTTAAAAAATTATCTCCTGATGGAGCAATAGTTGCAGATGCTGGTGTATTTAGATATATGAGAAATCATCTTCCAGAACTTCCACTTCATGTTTCAACCCAGGCGAATGTTTGTTCGTATGAAACAGCAATGTTTTGGTATGATATAGGTGCAAAACTTTGTGTCCTTGGTCGTGAAGTTTCATTCGAAGAATTAAAAGAAATAAGAGAAAAAGTTGCTCCTGATTTGCGTCTTGAAACATTTATTCATGGAAGTATGTGTATGAGTTATTCTGGCCGTTGCCTTATTTCAAATTTTTTGACTGAACGCAGTTCTAATCAGGGAAATTGTGCTCATTGTTGCCGTTGGAATTATAAACTTTACGCTCGTCCTCGTGAAGAACTTATTGAAACAGGCACAATAAAAGAAGAGGCGAAAAAACTTGGTATTGATATAAATTCTGATACTATGAAATTATTCGATTTTTATTTGGAAGAACAGGAACGAAAAGGTGAATTTATCGAAGTATGTGAAGATGATCGTGGTGCATATTTGATGAATTCTCGTGATTTATGTTTAATGCCAAAACTTGATAAATTACTTTCTATTGGAATTGATTCGTTAAAGGTAGAAGGTAGAAATAAATCTGAATATTATGCAGGAACAACTGCCCGTGCATATCGTCATGCAATAGATGCATTTTATAATTCTCCAGATAATTGGAATTATGTTCCATATATGAATGAACTTAACACTCTTCAAAATAGGGGATACACATACGGTTTCTTTGATGGACATCTTACACATCACGCGATGAATTATGAAACAACTCGTTCTGACGGAAATTGGAGATATGCAGCTTGTGTTTCAAATCATACACCTGATGGTATAGTTCTTGAAATGAAAAATTCATTTAAACAGGGTGATGAAATAGAATTTCTTGCTCCATCGCGTTTTGAACCTGTAAAGATGAAATTAAACACAATTATTGATACAAAAAACAATAATAAGTTAGAAAGGGCAACTGTTGCCAACAAATATGTTCTTGTTCCATACGAAGACTTTATCGGATACACAAAAGAAGAAGTGATAAACCTTCTTCCTGTATTATCGCTAAGTCGTGTAAAAATTGGTTAAAGATATTTTTGTGAAAGAGCAGCATTAAGCTGTGAAATCTGACTATTTTGTTTTCCAAAGTGAAAATATGATTCTTCACCTTTTGGATTTTTTACCAAATAACTGTAAAGTTTTGGAAGTTTAAGTAGTATAGGTAAATCTAAATCCCCACCAAACTTATTTTTCATATCAAAGAAAGCAAGTTCAACTGCTTCCTCATCTTTTAATTTATTATCTTTATACAAAGCATATTGTTGATTAAAAAAGTTTATAATATCATTATCCATAATAATATCCTCCAATCATTATAAATGATAATCTAATACTTCATTTTAAAAAGTCAATATTTTTTATAAAAAGTATATATTCAAAGGAATTTAATATCATTGCTAAGCCAGAGATTCTCATATATTCTAATTAAAGTTGTAGAATTTTTTAAATTCTATTTCTATTATCAATAAAACATAAAAAAGGAGAATAAAATGACAACAGGAACTCGTTATCCAACTTTGGCTTTTCATACTGGTGGAGCAGGTCAAGCAGACGATGGAATTCCACCACAACCATTTGAAACTTTTTGCTATGATAGTGCATTACTTCAAGCAAAAATAGAAAACTTTAATGTGATTCCATATACATCTGTTTTACCACCGGAACTTTTCAATAATATTGTCCCAGTGGAACAAGTCCAAGATCAATTTAAACATGGTGCAGTATTAGAAGTGATTATGGCAGGTAATGGTGCAAAAAGGGAAGAACATAAGGCAATCGCAACAGGTGTTGGCATTGTTTGGGGAAAAGATAAACAAGGAAACTTCATAGGTGGTTGGGCAGCAGAATATGTTGAATATTTTGACACATATATCACAGATGAAATAGCAAGGGCCCATGCTGAAATGTGGCTTACAAAATCCTTGAACCACGAACTTATGTTAAGAAATGTTGATAAACATAGTGAATTTCAATTTTATCATAATTACTTAAATATTACACAAAATTTTGGTTATTGCTTAACAGCATTAGGATTTTTGAATTTTGAATATGCAAATCCAGCAACACCAAAACAATCTTATTAAATAAATGGGGGATATTTTTCCCCCATTGAGAAAAGGAGGAAACAATGTTAAAATCAAAATCATCAAAAACAATGCTTGGCGTTATGGGGCTTGCCGGTATTGTTATCAGTTCAATGATTGGTGGTGGAATTTACAGTCTTCCACAAAATATGGCTCAAAATGCATCAGTTGGTGCAGTAATTCTTGCATGGATAATCACCGGCTTTGGTATGTATTTCATAGCAAATACTTTTCGAGTTTTATCTACAGTAAAACCTAAATTGACCTCTGGAATTTATATGTATGCACACGAAGGTTTTGGAGGATATATGGGATTTAATATAGGTTGGAGCTATTGGCTTTGCCAGATATTTGGAAATGTAGGATATGCAGTTATAACAATGGATGCCCTTGATTACTTTTTCCCTGGTGTATTTACCGGAGGAAATAATTTGGCATCAATAATAGGTGGATCAATTTTAATATGGGGCTTTAATTTCCTTGTTTTAAAAGGAGTAAAGCAAGCTACATTGATAAATTTAATTGCTACAGTTTTTAAAATAGTTCCATTACTTTTATTTATTTTAATATTACTTTTTGTATTTAATATAGATACATTTGATTTTGATTTCTGGGGCGAAGGTCTTCTTGGAACAACACAAAATCTTGGACCTCTTTCTTCACAAATAAAAAGCACAATGCTAGTCACACTTTGGTCATTTATTGGTATTGAAGGTGCAGTAGTTCTTTCTGATAAAGCAAAAAGTCAATCTGATGTATCAAAGGCAACACTTTTAGGCTTTCTTGGTTGCTTGATTATCTATGTTTTACTTTCTGTTGTTCCATTTGGTTTTTTAAATCAAACAGAACTTTCTAAAATTGCAAATCCATCAACAGCAGGTATATTAAAAGAAGTTGTTGGTCCATGGGGTGCATGGCTTATGAATATAGGTTTGATTATAGCTGTTCTTGCAAGTTGGTTGGCATGGACAATGATAGTTGCAGAAATGCCTTTTGCAATGGCAAAAAATGGAACTTTCCCAAAAATATTTGCTACAAATAACGAACACGATTCGCCAAGTGTTTCTCTTTGGGTGACAAGTTCAGTTATGCAACTAGCAATGCTCCTAGTGTATTTTTCCAATAATGCCTGGAATACAATGTTAAGTATTACCGGAGTTATGGTTTTACCTGCATACCTATTTTCTACATGCTATCTTTGGAAAATTTGTGAAGATGGAGAATTTGATAACACAAAAGGTATAGGTCGAGCATCAGCACTATTTACTTCAATAATAGGAACCATATACGCATTATGGCTTATTTATGCCGCTGGGCTAAGTTATCTTTTAATGGCAGTTATTTTTATTGCACTTGGTATTCCATTCTATGTTTGGGCAAGAGAAGAAATTTCATTTAAAAATTCAGTCTTTTCTAAAAATGAAAAGTACATAGTCGGAATAATACTTTGTGTAAGTGTGATTGCCTTATATTGTTTTATTCGTGGTGTTATAAATATATAATGAAAGGATTAAATATGAATAAATTAAAAAGAAATTTATTGCTTGGAATGTTAAGTGTAGCCTTGCTTCCTGAATATTCGTTTGCACAAGAATATGAAATGATTGGTGAGGAAGAAGAAGTATTCACAGCAGTTATGCCAACATCTTCTGCTTCGCATAAAGGTGCAACAAAAACTGTTGCAACAACAAAACCAAGTCCATGGTATGATGAATATACAAAATGGAAAAATCAACTTCAAAATGATACAGGTTTTTCATATGTTTTTGATTTGTCTGTATTGGCTCAACGAGGAGCCCCTAGTGGTAAGGGAACATCTTTGCAATTTCAGGCATATCCAAGTATAACATGGCAACTTTTTAATAATGAATATGGTTCTGGAACAATCAATGCTTCATATACACCAACAAGATATTGGAATTCCACAGATGGACAAGATATCAGTGATAGAATAGGGGCTTTGTCATCAATCAATGATTATACAACAAAATCCAATTCATTTGATGAGTTAAGTTATACACAACAATTTTGGGGAGGCTTAAATTGGTTGTCATTAACAATAGGTCAATTCCCAATGTATAATTTTGATGGAACAACCTATAATTCAAACCAACAAATAAACTTTGTTAATTATGCACTTTCTCAGAATGCAAGTTCAACATATCCGGTTGCAAGTCTGGGTGCCTATGCAACATTTACAATCAATCCAGAATGGGAAATAAATATAGGTATGCAAGATGCAAATAATGTTACTGGAACATCTATAAGTTCATCTGATTTTGGTAAAGGTGAATATACAAGTTTTGCATCACTTTCCTATAGTCCTATGATAAAAGATTTGGGGATGGGACAATACTCAATTCTTTTTTATAATCAACCAGGTGTCGATGCACAACCTGGCACATCAAATGGTTGGTCTATAAATATGGAACAAGCCGTAAATGAGAATATTACTATATTTGGTAGGATAAATGGTGCAACTAATTCTCCATCAGAAATTGAACAATCTTATGTATTAGGTAGTGTATATAATAATCCATTAGGAAGAAATACTCTTGATCAAATAGGCACAGCAGTTGCCGTAAACAAAGCCAATATTGATGTAATTGGTAAAGATAATACACGCGATTATGAAACAGTGATAGAAGCCTATTGGGCATGGGGTATTGGAAATTGGATGACTATTACACCTGATATTCAAATGTATTTTTATCCAGCAACCGATGCTTCACATAATTTTGCAACAGTTGCAAGTTTAAGAACTACTATGTTATTCTAGTAATATGTTTTTAAATTAAAAAGAGTGGTTTTTAAGGCCACTCTTTTGTCTTTTGTTTTCGTTATTATTTTGTCCCTTAATGGAACAAACTTATTATAAAATAAAACAATATTTTATGCAATATATTTTTATCGTTGATTGTTTTCTAATGTCTTACAAACATCAGCTTTTTTTAAAATTTTTTCTGATTTTTTCATATTTATTTTATCTTTTATTTTTGTGATAAAAGAAAATTTTTTCATATCTTTTTTGTTTGCAGAAAATAATGCCTCTGTTTCAACGGAACTAATTCCATCCTTTTCATTTATTATATTCATAACATACCTCATTTTGTTTATTTTGAAGGCATTTTATAAAAGTGTTTTTAGTTTGTCAAGTATTCTGTCTATTTTTTAAAATTGTCTATTATATAAGAAAGAGGAACAGAAGTTATTCCCTTGTTTTTAAGGGTAGGGAGCCATTTTTCAAATGCAGATATTGTATTTGCCCTAGGATGAGCTATTGCTACGGCAAACCCCTTTTTCTTTGCTAAAATTTCAGTCTTTTGTAAAAACTTTTCTATATCTTCTGGCTTATTACTGTCATCAATAAATATATCACGACTTGCAAAAGGTAATCTAATATGTGCAATAATATTTTCAGCCTGAGATTTTGGAGTAGTTTTGGAATCAAGAAACATCAAACCTCTGTTTGCCAATTCTTCTACTACAGCAGAAAGAATAGGTAAATCCGCAGTAAATTTGCTTCCCATGTGATTGTTTATACCAATATATCCAGATGCTCTGTCAAGCATAGAAGAAAGAACTTTTAAATTTTCAGTTCGCGAATTTGTTGTAAGTAAAACTTCTGGACCATAATCAAAAATTTTATGTACAGATTCCATAGGAACATGAAGCAAAACTTCTTTACCCTTTGATCTAGCCATATCAATTTGTGATTGAAGATTTGGTGCATAAGTCAAATAAGAAACAGTATATATATCATTTAATTTAAGCATTTGTTGGGTATGAATTAAATCAACCCCCATATCATCAATAACTAATGCAACAACAGGTCCCGTAATCTTTCCAATTACAGGTAATTTATTTTCATCAAATAAAGTTGTCATAGGAGTGATAATGCCTTCTTCTTCATCAACTTTTTGTTCGGTATTTACAACTTCCGTTAATGTAGCAGTATTATCAGCCTCTTGCGGTAAAAGTTCAACTTCATTTACTTTATTTTCTTTTGCCAGCATATATGTAGGAATTTTTTTTGTTACAGGCCCATTATTTTTAACCAAAAGCCCAAGAATAGAGCCTGATAATAACAAAATAAAAACGACAAATACGCACCACTTAGGCGAAAACCCAAGAGTAGTAAATAAAGATTGTTTTTTTTGATTTTTTTTCAATTTAAAGCCCTATTTATTCTTAAAAAAGTGGCGGGAGTGAAGGGGCTCGAACCCTCGACCTCTTACGTGACAGGCAAGCGCTCTAAACCAGCTGAGCTACACCCCCACTTTTGGGCATCTTTTAAAAAAGATATGGATATTAAACACTATTTAAAATAAAAAATCAAGCATTATTTTTTATTTTTTAATAAATACATCTAAAACCATACTCTTTGAGAGATGTTCCTTTTGCCATTACCTTATAATCATCAGCAGCAGTTTCTCTTTCAAGTTCAACTGATGGACGTTCATAAAGTATGATTGATTGTTTTGCTTTTTTACCACAAGTTCTTTTCATAACTTGATTTGCAACAATGTTAAGCATATCAGAAATAGAACCATCTGGATCAGATGTCATATTTTGTGATTGAACAAATTTCAATCTTATTTCTTTCAAATCACTATTGTTTCTTAACATTTCAATACGAATATTGTTGCCACGATAATTTTCCCAGAAAATAGTAACCTGACCATTTTTCCATTTATTTATAGAATTATAAACTTCAACATCACCAATATTTCGTTCATTTTGCATTGCACCATAATCAACAGCGGCATACGAGCGTCTATCAACTTTATTTATATTGTATGTGTTTTTTGCCCTTGCCATACTACGATAGTTGTTTTTTTGTTCAGGTGTTGTAGAAATAACAGGTGCTTGTTTTGTAACATTATTTTCTTCCTGAGCCACTGCTTTTACAGGAGTATTCTTTCTAAAATTCAATTCTTCATCTTCATTTTCCCACAACGAACCCGAAGATTTTATTGAATTGTATGCTTCTTTTTTTACCGATGGACCGCGAAAATTTAGTTCTTCGTCTTCATTTTTCCAAGCTCTCCACGACCATGCACTTGCATACAAAGGTGTTGAAAAACCTACTAAAAGTAGGGTAAAAGTTAAATTTTTAAGACTTTTCTTCATAATATCTCTCCCATAACTCAAAACATAGTATATCACATTTTTTAGTCTATGCCAAATAAAAAAAACGCTAAAAATAATATTTTATTAAAAAACACTTGACAAATTATTTTTTTTGTTATAAAATGACATTCCATAAAGAAAAAATTGGAGTGTATAATATGATAACAGACACTAAACAAATACTAAGAAACTACGAAAACAAAGATACAAAGAATAATTCGTTTCGTACATTTTCTTCACTTATTCCCAATGCTCAAAGTATGTTTGCTACATCTGCACGAGTTGATGTTTTGGATATGTCAGAATTTGATAAAAATGTTAAAAGTGGTGCTATAAAAATAAATGATGCTGATCCTCATGGTTGGTCTTATCTTCATTATGCAGCAGCAAGAGATAATGCCGAGGCTATTGAATATCTTTTGAAACATGGTGCTAATATAGAAGCAAAGACTGATGATGAAAGAACACCATTATATCTTTCTGTTGTTTTGGGAAATTTAACCGCAATAAAGACACTTTTAAAATTTGGTGCAAATGTTGATGTAAGGGATATTGATGGATACCATCTTCTTACTTTTGCGGAGCGTAGAAGTCAAGAAATAAAAGATATTTTAGATATTGATGCTTGGAAAAAAGAAATTGATATTTATGCAAATCCCAAATTTGATAAGTTGTATAAATTGCAAATGGCAATGGAACTTAAAAAACTTAAAACAAAATACAGATAAAAAATTCCCCACCGAAAGATGGGGAGTTTTTTTTGATTAAGATAATTTATTGTGCCAAAACACTTTCACAATTTCCTGCCATTTCACTATCTTTCTTTGCTCGTGAAATTGCAGTTGCAGAAAGAACTGTTGATGCACCT
>JAGBBO010000037.1 GCA_017938435.1 Alphaproteobacteria bacterium | reverse complement strand
CAGCCGGACAAACAATTCCACATCTTCGTAACGAAGAATTATATTTCATATATTTTGTATCATCGGCGTGACAACCACAGGCTGAACCAGATTGGAAATAACCTTCAAATTCGGTTCCACAAACTTTTGTTCCATCAACACTGTCGTTTGGTTTTGGGATGCAATATTTTGCAAGTGCGTTTGTTATTTGCTCGGATGTTGCGGAATATGCCGGAGCATTCGCAAGCGACAGAGCAATTAGAAGTAATTTTTTCATTCTCCCTCCATAATTTTATTTTTTTGGTTTTTGTTGACTTTGCTTTTTCCCTTTACCTCCTCAAAAGAGGGTGGGCGGAAAAACTACAAAAATCCGCCCAAGGTAGGACGAAGTAAACATGGAAAACTTCGCCCATAAGGGAGGGTAAGAAGCACTATCAGAATCTTACCCACAAAGTGGAATGTTAAACCAATTAAAAACATTCCATTTTTTATCAGAAATGGCCGGGAGAGTTGACAAATCAGAAAACGAACTTAATGATCCCACCGCCTTTGGAATATGAAGATATTCCTGTTGTATAACAAGTGGCTCCCCAACCAAAAAGTTGAGGAATTTTAGGTGTAGTTTGCCAGTTCAAAGCAAAAAAAAATAGCATTCAACGATGCTACTACACCGTTCGTTTTATCAAAGGCTTGTCACGGCCCGTATCATCTCTGATACTAGATACATTTTATTGTATCTGTTTAAATACTATATTATATATAAAAAATTTTCAAGATAATTTTATATGGTGGGTGTAAGTGGGCTCGAACCACCGACCTCTACGATGTCAACGTAACGCTCTAGCCAACTGAGCTATACACCCAAAAGATAAAATTAACTTTATCAAAAATTTCTAGTTTTGCAAGACATATTTGAAATAAAAAAAAGAGCCAGTTTGAAAACCAGCCCTTTTCCATTATAAAAACAAAATTATGCTTCTTCTTTGTGTTCAACACCTTCGCCAACAGCAAAGCGAACATATTTTGTAATTTTTGCGTCACCACCAATAGATGCAACAACATCTTTGATTTTCTTTGATGGTTCCATAAAGAATGCTTGTTCATTAAGAACAACTTCTTCATAGTATTTGTTAATTCTACCGTTAATCATTTTTTCAACGATTTCAGCAGGTTTACCTGATTGCAAAGCTGTTTCACGGAAAATTGCTTTTTCGCGTTCAAGAGCAGCAGGATCAACATCAGCAATGTTCAAGAATAATGGGGATGATGCAGCAATGTGCATTGCGATTGTATCACCAACTTCTTGGATTTTTGCCTTGTCAGCAGTTGATTCTATTGCAACCAAAACAGCGATTAAACCTTCACCATCAGCAACTTTGTTATGAACATAAGAAATAACTGCACCGTTATTTACTTCTACAAAATCACCACGACGGATGTTAAGATTTTCACCAATAGTTGCAATTTGGTTTGCAAGTTCGTCTTTTGCATTTACGCCATCGATTGTTGATTCCATAATTTTTGCAACATCACCGTTTGCTTCGTATGCAACATCAGCAACTTTTTTAACAAAAGTTTGGAATTTTTCGTTTCTTGCAACAAAGTCTGTTTCTGAATTTACTTCTACAACAATACCTTTGTTACCTTCAACTTTTACTGCTACTACACCAGCAGATGCTTCTCTATCACCTTTTTTAGCAGCTTTTGAAAGACCTTTTTTTCTTAAAAGATCAATCGCATTTTCGATGTTACCGTCTGCTTCTACGAGGGCCTTTTTACAGTCCATCATACCAGCACCAGTTCTTTCGCGTAATTCTTTTACTAAACTAGCTGTTACTTCTGCCATTTGTTATTCCCCTTTTTTTGTTTCTACTTTTGGATTTAATGATGCACCAAGATCTGCACCTGATTTTTTGAGTTGTTCTTCAAGACCATCAAGTATAGCTTTTACAGCCAAATCTGTATAAAGTTTGATTGCTTTGATAGCATCATCATTTCCTGGAATTGCAAAGTCAACATTTGATGGATCAGCATTTGTATCACAAATTGCAACAACTGGAATACCAAGTTTGTTTGCTTCTGTGATTGCTAATGCTTCTTTTGTAGCATCAATGATGAAAATAATATCAGGAGCACCGTTCATATCAAGAACACCACCCAAAACTGCATTCAACTTTTTATATTCAAGTTCCATTTTTGAAACTTCTTTTTTAGTTAAACCAAGTTTTTCTGCATTTGCAATGTCAGCTTCTAATTTTTTAAGTTTTTTAATTGAGTTTACAACTGTTTTCCAGTTTGTAAGCATACCACCCAACCAACGTGTGTTGATGTATGATTGTCCACAAACACCAGCTGCTTCACGAACTATATCTTGAGCTTGTCTTTTTGTTCCAACAAACAAAACCTTTCCGCCTTGTGAAACAGTGTTTCTTAAAGCCATAAGTCCAGCATGAAGCATTGGAACTGTTTTTTGAAGATCAATAATATGAATCTTGTCTTTTACACCAAAGATGTATGGTGCCATTTTTGGGTTCCATCTTCTTGTGTGGTGGCCAAAGTGACAACCAGCTTCGATAAGTTCTTTCATAGTAAATTTTGGAAATGCCATTTTTATATCCTTTCGTTTTTATTAGTTATTTCCTCTACTGGACTACCGGAAAACCGGACTAAACGGATTCTATTGAAAGTCAAGAGAAAACCAATTCCAGTATGTGTATTTACCCTTGCCTAAGCAAAGATTGTTTGGATAATATATCTTTTATGGAAAAGAGTCAAGCAAATTATTGAATTTACATAAAGTTTTAAAAAGTATAATCGGTATATTTGAATTCACGACGGGCTTGCTTTGCCGCTTCAAGTATATCAAAGGCATTTTGCTTTGGATTAGAAAGAGTAAGCGTGCCGAATCCAGCCTCTAGATTAGTGCTATAATCATCAGAAGTATCAAGAATCCATTTGTTTGGTTCAACATTTGGTTCACCATATTTTGAAAGCACAAAATACCAAAAGGCACGACGACGCTCTTCCCTTTGATATTGGAAATTTTCCGAATCGCCATATTTGATATTCAAATCATTTTTATAATCAATTTTCCAAACTTTATTTTCAGTAATTGGACTTGTAAAATATATGGTAATTTCTTCTTTTGTATCATGTTTTTTATAATTAACTTTTGAAACATATTCCATTTTATCCTTTTTAGCAAAACCCTTTATACAAGCCCTAAGATTTTCTGGAATAAAAATATTTCTTTTACGACAAAGAGCATCATAATTATATCTAAAATACTTTGGAATATCATATTCAACATTTACCAATTTGTATTTATGCTCTTTTAAAACTTCTTTTACTTTAGGATAATCTTGACCAATCATAACACCGGCAATATCAAAATATTTAACCCTATCATTTAAATCAGAATTGATGATTTCGGTTGTGCCCTCCTCTATATAATCTTCGTATTCTTCCTCTTCACCATCTTCATCAAGAGTATCTTCTTCCTCAATTTCTTCTGTTTCTTCTATTTCAGCCTGAGAGTATGCAAACGGACTGAATGCAAAAGTCATAAGAAACAATAATGGGAAAATGCGGAATTTCAAACTCTCTCTCCTCTCGAAATTAAATAATATAATATAAATTTTTTTTATGCAACAGGTTATTTATTTTCTATAATTTTTGATAATTCGTTTTTATCTATAAGGTTTTGTAATCTTTCAAAGATAACATCTGAGATAAAATGATTTTCATCAACTTTTTCCTTAAAAATAAGGGATTTTTTGTTCAATATAATGAAATAATGTATCGGAGAATCTTTGTATTCAACAGATTGTAAAAAATTTATGTTTTCAGTTCCTTTGTTCTTCTGTATATATTTATCAAATAAGGCCTTTGGGCATATAAGAATTTTATTATTTCTAAAAACTTCTTCCATTGCGGTATTAACAGTTTTATATTCTTCAAAATTTTTTCCTTTTAGATAAGGTATATTGATACCTTTTATGACAACAATATTGGATTTTATATTTTTTAAATCGTCATCTAATATATTAGAAAATTTTAAATCTTTATCTGATGTTTTTTTATTAAAAACTATCATTGCAGAATCGCTATAAATAGGGACAGACACATAATCAACATATCTTGTTATATCTTCGGAAAAAGTAGCCCCAAGCATAATTTCAGGGTTATTGTTAGGAGAATAAATAGTTGTATTTTGCAATGCAGAAAAATAATCATTGTAACTTAAAAAATTCAAAGTTATACCACTATCCTTTGTTATTTCTGAAATTATATTATGAAACCCACCATTAACATTTTTTATAAAATAAGATGAAGATTCAACATCCCCACTTAATCCATTTGCCATAGGAATAACCGTATAATTAACCTTCATACTTTCTGCATAGGATAATGCGGAAAAGAAAAAACTTATAATGAAAAATATAACCCCTCGTTTCATCATACTAACCATCCTCGTGATAAAGAAGAATTGTAATACATAATAATATTGCAATGATAGGAACACTTATTGATGAAATGAATAAAGGTAATCTTCCTGATGCACCCATAGCCCTTATAACTTGCTCAAGGAAGAAAATACCGAATCCTGTTAATACACCACCAGAAAGTTTGAAAACAAGATTTGATTGATTTCTTTTTGGTGAAATAGAAAATATTGATGAAATCAAAAGCATCGCACAAAGTGTAAGTGGCATAAATAATAATGTATAAAAATATGAACGGTGTTTTCGTGCCGAAAAACCAGCTTCTTCAAAAAAACTTATAAATCCCGGTAATTCCCAAAATGAAAAAGTTTCCGGAGCCGAAGAATTTTCTTCTATTCTATCAACAGTCAAACTTGTTGGATAATCATAATTTTCAAACCTTTCGGTAACAAGTTTTGGATTAACCATTTTTACATCAACTAATGCTAAATTTTTATTATTTAATGTTGCAGACTTTGCTTCTATCCTTCTTAAAAAGTTATTTTTTAAATCAGTTACATATATAACAATATTTTTACCAGAAAGTGAATTTCCATCCTTTTTTATATATCCAGCATTTATGAAAGATTGTGTAAAATCAGATTTTTCCTTTAACCACAAACCATGTTGTGAAAAAAGAAGAGGATTAGAATGGCTTACTTCGTATTTATAACTTAGTTTCAATATGCGTTGTTGTAATGCAGAATTTATAGGACTTAAAACCATCATATTAAGCATACCAAGTGCAATACATACACCCAATATAGGCGTTATAAACTGCCAAACAGAAAGTCCAATAGATCTTATTACTGTAAGTTCTGATGTTCTAGATAATCTCCAAAATGTGAGAATTCCTGCAAGTAGGACAGACAATGGAAGTGTTGTATTCAAAGTATAAAACACATCTAACAAAGCAAACTGTGCCGTCACAGAAAATGGAACATTTACTGCCTTGCTTGCAAAAGTTTTTGTATTATTTATTACTGAAAATAATGCAATAATGCCGCCAATACAAAAAAAGACTAATCCAAATGCCTTTAAAAAATGGATAGCCAAGAATTTGTAAAGAATATTATACTTTTTTATCAACATACCTTCTTTATACTATATTTTTTTAGAAAATAAAGGAATTTTTATTTAGTAAATTTAAAATCAACAATTTTATCTTTTTCAACCTGTGGTAAAAAATATCCACCAACATATCCTGCCATACGAATATTTATTCCATTTAATGTTTCGTTAAGTGAGAAAATTGTATCCTTATCAGACTCGATAGTATGAGAAATTTCAATAAGATGTAAAACTGTTCCATTAAAAATAGCAGTAGAATCTATAATTTTATAAAGCGGTATATTTATTTTATGAAGTGCAGTTTTAAGCCAACTGTCAGTAATATTTTCTGATGTTGCAATTGCAATAATACTTCTATCAAATCCATAATATGAATTTATTTTACCAATTAAATATTCCTCAACTTCATCATTTGTTTCAATAAATGGAAGTTTAGTAAAAATTTTTATGTTTTTATTTTCATTAGTAAGAAGCGGTATCCACCAAACATCCTTTGGTGTTGTTTTTGTTGCAGGAATTGATGCAAGCAAATTAGGATAAGTTGGAATAGCATCAATAATAGATAAATTTTTTGAATAACTTTTGTATTTTATTGATTTTGTAAAAGAAAAAAGTGTGTTTATATTTTGTGAAATACGGTTAAAAGAATTTTGTGCATCCTTTTTTGATTGTATCCCTATTTCAATATTTTTATTTAAAAGATTACTTGCATTTAAAATCCCAGCGGTAAAAGAAAGTATATTATTATCACATTTTCTTTGTTCGCTTATTTTATGAATAGAAACAGAAGTATCAGCAAATAAATCAGAAATTGATATTTTTTTATTTTCAATTTCAGCCTTTAACTCTTGCCTTTTAACAAGAAGGTCATATATAGAAATATCAATCACATCAAGGGTATTTTGTATTTCTTTTTTTTCTTCATCAGACAATTCTTTATTACGGTTAATCATATTACCTCTCTGTTCACATCGCTATATTATACCAAAAAAAATAGTTTTGTTAAAGGATAAATTTAATTTTTGGAAAAGTTATTAACATTTCACTGAATAAACAACAACTATTTATTTAATTTTTATTGTTTATTCTTTTAATTTGGTGTATAAATATTACTTGTGAGGGAATTATGGCAAACGAAGTTTTACTTTCTACTTTAAAATATCTTTCTAATTGGTATTCACAATCGAATATCGAGGAAGTTGCTGTGAATAAAGCTGGCGAAGTATGGCTTAGACTTCGTGGAAAACGCGAAATTCCATGGGTAATGGAATATGATAAAAACCTTTCAAAGGATTATCTTGTTGATATAATGAATATTGTTGCAAATTCGTATGAGGTTCCATTTGATCCGGTGGAGGGAACTCCGGTTGTATATGCAACACTTCCAAATGATGAGCGTTTTTCGGGAATCGCAGGCAAAAATGTCCTTTATGATAATGATGATATAGAGGGTGGAATTGCTATTGCTATTAGAACTAAAAAGGAAACTGTGGACTTTGATTTTTCCGATTATGGTTTGGTAAAGGGGGAGGAGTTAACAACCCTTAAATCTCAACAAAAAGAATTATCTTCTGATCCATACGAAAGATTGATGCAAATTATTGCCAGTGGGGAACATTTGCTTATAAGTGGTGCAACGGCGACTGGTAAAACTACTTTTTTAAACAATATATTAAAACTTCTTTCGCCGAATCTTCGCGTTATTACTGTTGAGGATAGCCGTGAGTTGATTGTTCCACAAAAAAACCATGTTCATTTGCTTTTATCACGAACACAACAAACAAATTACTTTTCATACAAGGATGTAATTGATTTGGTTGTTCGTATGACACCTGATGCAATTATGGGTGGTGAAATTTCAACCGAAAATGCCGGTGCGATTTGGGAACTTATGAATACAGGACATAAACATTTCTATTCAACTATTCATGCCGAATCACCAGAAAGTGCATACAAGGCTTTTGTGGACAGGATACTTCACACCTTCCCTAACCTTAACCAAGAAAAGGCATTGGAAGAAATGCGTAAAAAGGTTCGTGTGGTTCAGATAAATCGTGAAGGAAACATCAGAGCAATTACGGATATTGTGTAATGAAAGAAAATCTTACTTTTAGAATAGGTTGTATTATTGGATTTAATGTTGGGATGCTTGTATTTGTATCTTTTGTATTGTTTTTTAGTATGGTAGGTTTTTGAATGAAAAAGTTAAATTTTTATAATCATATTACATTATTTTTTAAAGGATTTTTTATCGGATTTGGATGGGGTATTTTTGCAATGGTTTTGATAGTAGCATTTAATCTTATCTATATTGATATTTTCAATTAATTTTTCCCAAAAAGCCGGTTCTTTTCTTTTAAAAGTGCAAGGGAAAGTTTTTCCATCGCCCTGCTTTCTATTTGGCGAACGCGTTCTTTACTTACCTTTAATTCAACAGATAAATCATCAAGTGTTGACGGCGTATCGGTCAACCTTCTACGGGAAAGGATAAGTTGTTCGCGTGGATTTAGTGTTGCCATTGCATCACGAAGCATTTTTGTCCTTAATGCTCGCATTTCATCATTCGCCGTAATTTCTTCTGGTGCAGGTGTATCTGCGACCAACATATTCATTGTTTCCGTTTCATCATCATCGGAAATCACCTTGTTAAGGGAACTATCTTTTGCAACACGACGATTCATTTCAATAACATCTTCCTCGCTTACATCAAGTTCGCCAGCAACCTTTTTTGTTTCATCAGGGGTAAGGTCGGAATCGTGATAAATACCTAACTTTGCCTTAATTTTTTTAAGACTGAAGAAAAGTTTTTTTTGTGCAGCTTGGGTCCCAATTTTTACCAAACTCCATGACGAAAGAACAAATTCATTGATAGTCGCCCTTATCCACCAAAGTGCATAAGTTGAAAGTTTGAATCCCTTATCCGGATCAAACTTTTTCACCGCTTTCATAAGACCGATGTTGCCTTCGGATATTATATCGGAGATAGGAAGTCCGTACCCCTTATATTCAAACGCAGTTGCCACAACCAAAAATAAATTTGATTTAATAAGTTTTTCCGCAGCTTCCAAATCATGATTTTTTTGAACCTTTACCGCCAAATCATATTCTTCTTCTGGGCTTAGGTGTGGAATATTCTTCACCATATTTATATATGCCGAAATTCCGCCATCATTAACAGAGGCAGGAAGTCCACCTGAAAGTGAAAAATTCACTGACTTTGAAAGCATATTTTTAGAAGAATTTTTTTCCATAACAAACCTATTTATTTATAAGTTTTATATAGTAAAATTTTGAATAAGAGTCAAGAGCTTTACAAAAGATAAAAAACCTATCCTAATATTTTGGGTATGTTCGTTTATATTTTGCACTTTCCGGTTTTGAAAGGTCCCCCTTTACCCCGCATGATGCAACAAAACCACATAATAAAAATAAAAGGATAAGTTTTTTCATAATATTTCCTTATTTATATTCAACATTGGTAATTTCGAAATCTCTTGGTCCCTTTGGAGATTGAACAGTCACTTCTTCACCCTTTTCCTTACCAATCAAGGCACGAGCGATTGGGCTGTCATAAGAAATTTTACCACTTTGAATATCAGTTTCTTCTTTACCAACAATTTGATAAACTTTTTCTTCGTCTGTTTCAACATCAACTATTGTAACAGTAGCACTGAAACGAACAGTATCACCACTCATCTTTTTTGGATCAATAACTTCGGCAGAGCCAATAATACCTTCCAAATAAGAAATACGGCTTTCTACAAAACCTTGTTTTTCCTTTGCACTATGATATTCGGCATTTTCAGATAAATCACCCAAAGCACGCGCTTCGGAAATAGCCTGTATCACAGCAGGGCGTTCGTTGTATTTTAAATTTTTTAACTCCTCTTCTAATTTAGCAAGTCCAGCAGGAGTCATAGGTATCTTATCTAACATTTTTTATCTCCTTAAATTATAAAAACCAATCTTGGAACTTTTTTGTAAAGTTTTAAATAGTCCCTCAATTTTCTGATTTTTATAGCTTTTTGTATCTGTGTAGAGGTATAACACACTATTTTATTTTTTGCAATTGATTTTTTTAAAGATTTAAGCTATTATATGTTATCCAGTATATAATAATTAAAGGATTTTACGATGCAATATAATGCTGTTGTTAAAAATATAAAGGATATTACTCCTGAAATAAAGCTTTTCTTTATCTCGTTTAAAGATGGGCATAAATTTGAGTTTAAAGCTGGTCAATTTGCTGTGCTTGCTCTTCCTGATGATGCAAACAATCTTGATGGCGAATGGCATAGACGAGCATATTCAATCACTTCTGCCCCTAGTCAAGATGAAGTAGAATTTTATATAGTTTTAGTTAAAGATGGAAGACTTACACCTAGACTTTTCAACCTTAAACCTGGGGATGAAATATTTATGGGTGAAAAACCTGCTGGGTTAATGAATTTTAATGGTGTAGAGGAAGATGCAAATCTTTTATTCATAAGTACTGGTACTGGAATCGCTCCATTTGTAAGTATGATAAGGGAACATAAAGATGAAATCCTTAATGGAAAAAGACAAGTTGCTCTTATCCATGGTGCAAGACATACTTATGAACTTGGATTTAAAGGTGAATTAGAAGAACTTCAAAAAAAATCGCCTTATTTCCGTTATTATCCTATTGTTTCTCGTGCTGATCAAGAAGTAGGTATGGAATGGAACGGATATAGGGGACATGCTCAAAATTTAATTACTAATGGAACTGTGGAAAAAGATTTCGGTGTAAAAATAAAACCTGAAGATTTTCATGTATTCCTTTGTGGTAATCCGAAAATGGTTGATGAGTGTGTTGAAATATTTACAAATAAAGGTTTTACAAGACATACACTAAAAGAAAAAGGCAACCTTTATTTCGATAAACACTAATATCAAGCCTGATGAAAATCAGGCTTTTTTATTTGCCTTATATTTCAAAAAGTTGTAAAATACCTTTTATGGAAAATAATGTTAAAAGATTTTTGGAAATGATGATTGCCGAAAAAGGTGCATCACAGAACACCTTTAAGTCTTATTTATCCGACTTAGAGGAATTTCAAAATTTCCTTAATACTGAATGTAATGTTAAAAATTTAGAATCGGCACAAAAAGCAGATATAAAACAATATCTTTCCTATTTACAAGAAAATAAATATTCTTCTAAATCTCAAGCAAGAAAATTATCGGCATTACATTCGTTTTATATATTTTTACTTTCGGAAAATATTATTGAAAAAAATCCAACATACGGGATTTTTTCACCTAAAATAGGGAAATCTTTACCAAAATATTTATCAAAAGAAGAGATTGAACTTTTAATCAAAACTGCAAAAAAAATACATACTGCTCGGGGAATAAGACTTGAATTTCAAATGGAACTTTTATACGCAACGGGATTAAGAGTAAGTGAATTAGTTTCTTTGCCATTAAAATCCATTATTAAAAATGAATTTGTGGAAGTAATGGGAAAAGGGTCAAAAGAACGACTTGTTCCACTTAATAAAAAAGCTTTAGAATTATACGAAGAATATAAAAATGTTAGAAATGTTTTTATTAAAGATGGTGAAACATCAAAATTTTTATTTCCATCAAGGGGTACCAGTGGACATCAAACAAGAGATATTTTTTATAAAAATTTAAAAGATATTGCAATTTCCGCTGGTATTGATCCTGCAAAAGTATCTCCCCATGTATTCAGACATTCGTTTGCATCGCATCTTGTTGCGGGAGGTGCAGATTTAAGAGCCGTGCAAATAATGTTGGGACATTCCGACATTGCAACAACGCAAATATATACCCATATAATGACGGACAGGCTTAAAAAAGCAGTGGAAGAAAAACATCCACTTAATAACTTATTTAAAAAATAATTTTTCAAATAACCTTACTTTCCATTATTCCCATCACGAACAAAGGAAGGTATTCAATTTAATAACTAAAAACTAAACTCTTAACATACCACCGTTTACATGGATTGTTTGACCAGTGATATACGATGCTTCGTCACTTGCCAAGAAAACAATCGCATTTGCAATATCGGTTGTTGTTCCAAAGCGTTTTGTAGGAATTTGTTCCAACATTTTTGATTTCAAATCGTCTGATAAAACATCAGTCATAGGTGTTGAAATGAAGCCAGGGGCAACACAATTTACTGTGATACCACGGCTTGCAACTTCAGTAGCCAAGGCCTTACTCATACCAGTTAAACCAGCTTTTGTTGCACAATAATTTGCTTGTCCAGCATTACCCATCCACCCAACAACAGATGTGATATTTATAATTCTTCCGAAACGATTTTTCATCATTGGTGTCACAACATCGCGTGCAAGTTTGAATGACGCAGTCAAGTTGACATCAATAACTGTTTGCCAATCTTCATCCTTCATACGCATCATAAGACCATCTTTTGTTAGTCCAGCATTATTGATAAGGATATCAATACGACCTGTAACCTTTAATGCTTCCTCAACCAAAGTTTTTGTTGCACCGTCAACTGATAAATCAGCAGGGATTGCAAATGCCCTATCACCAAGTTCATTTTTAAGGTTTTCAAGAACTTCTTTCTTACGACCTGTTAAAATTACAGTTGCACCTTGAGTGTATAAAGTTCTTGCAATAGTTTCACCAATACCACCAGTTGCACCAGTCACTAAAGCTACTTTTCCTGTTAAATCAAACATATAAACCTCCTATAAAGTTTTTAAAAATTCAGAAATAGTTTCAACACTTCCAACAGGAGTTGAAACTGCCTTGTCAGTACATCTTTTTACCAAACCAGAAAGCACATTACCACTTCCAATTTCGGCAAAATTATCAACACCTTTTGAAATCATAAAATCGACAGATTCACGGAAACGAACACCGTTTACCATTTGAAGTGCAAGGTGTTCTTTTATATCTTTTGCATCAGTTGCAATTTCAGCGGTTCTGTTTGAAACAAATGAAACAATAGGGTTTTTTAATGTAATTTCAGAAAGTGCTTCTTCCACAACTTCCTTTGCTGAAGCCATAAGTGGGCAATGTGCAGGAACAGAAACAGGAAGAATGACCGACTTTCTTGCACCCATTTCTTTTGCAATACCTTCAGCCTTTTCAATAGCAGATTTATGACCACTGATTACAATTTGATCAGGACAATTATCATTTGCAACAGAGCATTTTTCAGTTTCGGTTGAAGCCTTTTCACATACTTTGCGAACAGTATCAATATCAAGTCCGATTATTGCCATCATTGCACCAAGACCAGCGGGAACAGCCTCTGCCATTGCTTTTGCACGAACTTTAAGAAGTCTTGCCCCAACGGAAATTGGCATTACTTCGGCAGCACATAACGCAGAATATTCACCCAAAGAGTGACCAGCAACCATATCACAAAGTTCAGTTATTTTTTTACCACTTTGATTTTCAATAACTTTTAATGTTGCCATACTTACAGCAAATAATGCTGGTTGTGTATTTTCAGTTTTATTTAATGCATCCGCATCATCACCAAAAATTATTGATGAAAGATTTTGCGACAAAGCAGAATCCACCTCATCAAAAACATCCTTGGCCTCAGTAAAATTTTGATATAAATCCAAACCCATTTTTAATTTTTGAGATCCCTGTCCAGGGAATAAAAAAGCACGCATTTTTCTCTTTTCCTTTCGTATTTATCGTTTGTTTAAATTATTGTTGTTGTATTTTTTTTAGTATTCTTCGTCTTCCTTGTCATCTTCATTTTCTATATTACATTCCTGGTTATTATAGAAGTTGAACAAAGAAAATCCACCATACTTTTCATTATCAATATCAAAAAGTGGACCAAATTCCTGCATCAGTAGGCCTGTCACTAAACAAGGTTTTCCATTCTTGTACAATATAAGCTGTCTTACAGAGCCGGTCGGTCCATCATGATCATCATAGGTCCGCCTCTCCTCAAATACCAATTTCCCCGTTTTTGGATCAACCAAAAAAGTTTTTGAATAGCGATTATCAACATACGCCTGAACCTCTGTAAACATTATTCCACCAACAGGTCCCCCATGCTCCTTTCCCGCAGGATACACCATCACGCTAATCTCAGGTCTACGGCTAAACTTAGTTCTAACATCCTTTCTTTCGGACACTTTCGCAAATATCCATCCACCAGCGAAAGAACAAAGCACGACAACCAAGGTCAAAAATTTCTTCATCCTACAAATACTCCTTACCACCCATATATGGACGAAGTTTTTCTGGAATTCTTACCTTACCATCCGCAGTTTGATGATTTTCCAAGAATGGAGCAAGGATTCTCGGTGTTGCAATACCTGTATTATTCAAAGTATAGCAATATTTAACCTTTCCGGTTGCATTTTCACGATAGCGGATATTAGCACGTCTTGCCTGCCAATCAAGAAGGTTCGAGCAAGAATGTGTTTCGCGATATTTGTTTTGAGAAGGTGTCCAGGCCTCTAAATCATACATTTTGTATTTACCAGCACCCATATCACCAGTGCAACATGCAAGTACTTGATATGGCAACTCTAAATCCTTCAAAACTTCCTCGGCTGTTTCAAGAAGGATGTTATACCATTTTTCACTTTCTGCTAAATCAGCCTTACAAATAACATATTGTTCCACCTTCATAAATTGATGAACACGGATAAGACCACGAACATCTTTACCAGCAGAACCTGCCTCACTTCTGAAACATGGTGAATATCCTGCATAAAGGATAGGAAGTTGGTTTTCTTCTAAAATTTCATCACGGTGAAGTGATGTAAGAACGATTTCAGCAGTTCCAGAAAGATATAAATTTTCCTTTGGTAAATAGTAAACATCATCACGACCAGTTGGAAAATGACCGGTTCCATATAATGCCTCTTCCTTTACCATTGATGGAACAGTAATCATTGTGAAACCCTTTGCTGTCAACTTATCCATCATATACATATGAAGTGCAATTTCCAATCTTGATGCTGCCCCCTTAAGTGTATAAGAACGAGAACCACAAACTTTTGCAACGCGTTTGAAATCAGCCCAATCATTCATTTCCAAAATATCATAGTGATCGCGTGGTTCGAAATCAAATTTTCGTGGAGTTCCTTCACGGCGAAGAATAACATTTTCACTATCATCTTTACCTACTGGAACATCAGGTGCGGGAATATTTGGCACCCTCCACATCATATCATCAAAGTCAGGTTGTTTTGTAGCAAGTTCGGTTTCATAAACCTTAATTTTATCATTCAAATCTTTTGATTTTGTGATTGCTTCTTTTTTTTCATCGTCTTTTAGTGTTGGAATAGATGAAGAAATAGCATTTTTTTCTTCTCTTAAATCTTGAAGTTTTTGATTAAGAGAAAGAATCTCGGCATCAAGTTTAAGCATTAAATCGATATCAATATCAACATTTTTTTGTTCGCAAATTTTCTTTACAAGGTCCGTGTTTTCCCTTATGAATTTTATATCTAACATTTCTTTCATCCTTTTTATTAAAAAAATATGCACTCATTATATAAAATAGATTACAAAGAATCAAGATTGAAATAAAAAATCTCTACTTTATATATTATATATATAAAAAATTTATCCTTGACTTTCACCCATAAAAAGGGGTTTTATATTAAAATAAAGTGAAAAAACAAATAGGTATGCAAAATGAAACTTTTGGTAGTAGAGTCTCCTGCAAAATCAAAAACTATTTCTAAATATCTGGGATCTGATTTTATTGTTGTTCCATCAGTCGGTCATGTTAGAGATCTTGATCCACATGATGGTGCGGTTGATGTTGATAATGGTTTCCAAATGAAATGGGCTATTATGAAAGACAAAGAACAAAGAATCCGTGATATTGAAAAATATATGAAAAAAGCTGATGCTGTTTATCTTGCAACCGACCCTGATAGAGAGGGAGAGGCTATTTCATGGCATATCATTGATATTTTAAAATCAAGAAATGAACTTACTAAACCAATTCATCGTGTTGCATTCCACGAAATAACAAAATCTGCTGTGACAAAGGCAATTCAAGAACCACGAGATATTGATGATAAACTTGTTAATGCTTATCTTGCTCGTCGTGCATTGGATTTTTTGGTTGGATTTAAACTTTCACCAGTATTATGGAGAAAACTTCCTGGTTGCAAATCTGCAGGGCGTGTTCAATCAGTTGCATTACGACTTGTTTGCGAAAGAGAAAGCGAAATTGAAAACTTTGTAAAACGCGAATATTGGTCTATTGATGGAAAATTTGCAACAAATGATGGTAAAGAATTTCCTGCAAAACTTTTTTCATATAATGGAAGTAAACTTGATAAATTTGATATTCCAACAAAGGAAAAAGCCGAAGAAATTTTGAATACTTTGGCAAATGAACAGTATCATATTGGTAATATTGAACGAAAAAAACAAGCAAGGAAACCTGTCGCTCCGTTTACAACATCTACTCTTCAACAAGAGGCTTCAAGAAAACTTGGATTTTCTGCAAAACAGACTATGCAAATTGCTCAAAAACTTTACGAAGGTGTTGATGTTGGTGGTGAAACAGTTGGTTTAATTACTTATATGAGAACCGATTCTGTTAATCTTTCACAGGAAGCAGTCGCAAGTATTAGGGATATGATTAAGTCTGATTTTGGTGATGAATATTTGCCAAAATCTCCTGTATCTTATGATAATAGAAGTAAAAATGCACAAGAAGCCCACGAGGCAATCCGTCCAACTTATGCAACAAAAACCCCTCAATCAATAAAAGGATATTTGGATGCAAATCAATTCAAACTTTATGAACTTATTTGGAAAAGAACTGTTGCATGTCAAATGGTTCCTGCTGAACTTAATTTAGTTGCTGCTGATATTGTAACATCAGATAATAAATCTATGTTCCGTGCAAATGGTTCCATGATTGCATTTGATGGATTTATGAAACTTTATAAAGAAGATATTGATGATGCAACTTCGGATGATGATGACAACAGAATGCTTCCAACAATGGCGGAAGGAGATAATATTAAATCCGAAGAAATAAAGCCTGAACAACATTTTACTCAACCACCTCCTAGATATTCTGAAGCATCTTTGGTTAAGAAAATGGAAGAGTTGGGTATTGGTCGTCCATCAACTTATGCCTCAATTCTTTCTGTTATACAGGAAAGACATTATGTTGATTTGGTAAAGAAAAAATTTGTTCCACAAGAACGCGGTAGAATTGTTTCAGTATTCCTTGAAAAATATTTCACAAAATATGTTGAATATGACTTTACCGCATATATGGAAGATGAACTTGATGAAATTTCAAATGGAAAGAAAAATTACAAGGATGTATTAAGTGAATTTTGGACTGGGTTTAAAAATGCAGTTGAAGCATCAAATGGACTTTCTATGTCTGAAATCACAGATGCAATAGATAATGAACTTGGTTCTCACTTCTTTCCAAAAACAGAAGATGGTAGCGATCCAAGAAAATGCCCTGATTGCGAAACTGGACGACTTGGAATAAAACTTGGAAAATTTGGTGGTTTCATTGGTTGTTCAAATTATCCAACATGTAAACATACAAAACCTTTAATCCTTAATGATGAGGAAGAAGAAGGTTCAAACCCAGCACCTAAGACAAATGATGGTCAAATTTTAGGACAAAATGAAAATGGTGAAAATGTATATCTTAAAAATGGACCTTATGGAAATTATTTACAACTTGGTGATGCTGTAAAGGGAGATGTTCGCGGACCAATGCGTGCTCCTATTCCAAAAAATATTCAAATAGACGCATTAACTTTGGAAAAAGCAATATTCCTTTTATCACTTCCAAAATCGATAGGTTTTGATGGGGATGAAGAGGTATTTGTTGCGATTGGAAAATTTGGACCTTATGTTAAAAAAGGTAATGTTTCAAAAAGTATTCCTGCATCAACATCTGTATTTGATGTTGATATAAAGATTGCACATGATTTACTTTTGGGAGCTGTTGAAAAACCAAAGGGAAAAGAACTTGGCTCTCATCCTGATGATGGAAAACCAGTTGTTTATTTTAAAACTGGAAAATTTGGGCCTTATGTTCAACATAATCGTGTTTTTGCTTCGATTCCAACAAATGTTGCGACTGAGGAAACTATTACTTTGGATTTAGCTTTGGAAAAATTAGCACCAAAGGAACCTAAAAAGAAGCCAGAGGTAAAGGAAAAACCAAAACCCAAAAAGTAATTTACAATAAAAAATCATATATGTATAATAAATAAAACTTTAATAAAATTTACAAAAAAGGATTAAAAATATGTCAGGACATTCAAAATGGGCAAACATTCAACACAGAAAAGGTTTGCAAGATAAAAAAAGAGGAAACTTATTCACTAAATTAGCAAAGGAAATTACCGTTGCTGCAAAACTTGGGGATCCAAATCCAGATATGAACCCAAGACTTAGATTGGCTGTATTGGCTGCTAGAAAAGAATCTATGCCAAACGATAACATTAAACGTGCAATTGCCAAAGCTCTTCCTGGAAGTGGCGAAGGAGATTATTCAGAAATCAGATACGAAGGTTATGCACCAGGTGGAATTTCTGTTATTGTTGAATGTTTAACAGATAACAAAAACAGAACTGCCTCTGATATTCGTTCTATTTTCTCGAAAAATGGTGGAAATCTTGGTGAAACAGGATCTGTTTCTTTTAACTTTGAACATGTTGGCTTCTTTATGTATAAAAAAGAAGTTGGTGATTTTGACACAGTGTTTGAAACAGCATTAGAAGGTGGTGCAAGTAATGTTGAGGAAGAAGATGAAAACTATATCATCACTTGCGAAATTTCTGATTTTTCAAACCTTTCAAAAGCATTGGAAAAATTTGGCGAACCAGAAAAGGCTGAAATTATTTGGCAACCAAAATTAACTGTTGCTGTTGATAGTGAGGGTGCAGAAAAAATTGAACACTTTACTGACGCATTAGAAGACAATGATGATGTTCAAAAAGTTTACACAAATGCTGAATTTAATGATTAAGATTTAGTGTAAAAAAGAAAAACTTTCCCCGATTTTGGTCGGGGATTTTTTATCAAACTATTTTATATTATTATTAAAAAGATTTCCTTGTATAACAGATTATGAAAAAAAAATTACGATACTTTATTTTTTCATAATTCTGGCTTTTTGGCGAGCCCATTCACGCTCTTTAATAGTTTGGCGTTTATCAACTAAATTCTTACCTTGACCAACACCAATAAGAAGTTTTGCCAACCCTTTATTATTAAAATAAAGTTTAAGGGGAACTATTGTAATATGTTCTTTGTTATAAAGACCAATTAGGCGTTTAATTTCTGTTTTATTAAGCAAAAGTCTGCGTGGGTGTTTTTCGGTATGTGGCATATAAGGACTTTCACTATCATATTTACCAATAGTAATATTATTCATAATAATACTATTTCCATCAGGAGTCGCATAACCATCCGTAATATTAGCCCTACCCTGACGAAGACTTTTTACCTCGGCACCAGTTAAGGACAAACCCGCCTCATAAGTATCGGTTATAGCATAGTTAAACCTTGCCTTTCGGTTTTCTGCAACCTGACCTGTAGATATAAGCCTTATATGTCCTTTTTTATCAGCCATTTATTTACAAGATTCCTCAATTACTTTTTCAATATCTGATTTTACTTTATCAATTTTAATTTTTGGCATTTCAAGTTTTATACCAAAATCAAGATTATCTTCTGATAAATCGTTAAAGTTAATTTCTGGCATTTTCATATCAAAATCAAAATTATATTTACCACCAAAACCTTTGGTTAAAGTTTGTTTATAATATTCAGAAATTTCTGAAAGTTTTTCCTTTGGAAATGCACATTTTACAACTTTATCTTTTATAGTTGTATTAACAATACATTTATCATTATCAAAACCAATAATTTCTTGTGTAGCCTTATCCCCTGTTGGCATATCGACAACTGTTTTATCAGAATTACAAGATAATAAATTATCAAAATATTTTAGTGTTTGTTCGTTTAATTTTAATTCTTTTTCATCACCAAAAAAGGCAGAAAGATCAAATGTAGTATTAAGTTTTGCTTTTTTTGAAGCAATTTCTTTTGCTGTTTGGTTAAGTTCTTTTAATTCTATATCCTTATCATCTACAGATGAAGCAAAAACAGGTAGCGATAAAAGTAATCCCATTACTGAAAATGTTAAAAATTTTTTCATTTAATCCTCCTTTTTAATTTCTAAACCAATATTATATACCGTTTTTTTTGATATTTCAAATGTTGATGAAATAAATTCGCTCGCATCTTTTAAACTCATATGTTTTAAAAGCAAAATTAACATATTTTTTATTTTATCAATATTTATATCTGTAGTATCATCGGCCGGATGAATTAAACCAACAAATTCACCCTTTGGTGGATTTAAGGTAAAATAAGAAATTAAATCCTTTGCCGTTCCAGATTGAACCTCCTCATAAATTTTTGTAATTTCACGGACAAGAGCAATTTTCCTATCCCTAAAAATTTCATCCAAAGTTTTAAGTGTTTCAAGAATACGATTTGGACTTTCAAAAAATATAACTGTAGCCTTTTCATTTTTAATTTGATTAAAAAAGCTGGCTTTTTCGTTATTTTTTGTTGGAACAAAACCAATAAACATAAATCTATCTGTTGGAAAACCAGAAAGAACCAACCCTGCAATAGGAGCAGATGGACCTGGTATTATTGTAACATAATAACCAAGAGAACGAAGAAGGCTTGAAATTTTATACCCAGGATCAGAAATAAGAGGAGTTCCAGCATCAGAAATAAATGCAACTGCCTTACCATTATCAATTTGTGATTTAAGAAAATCTAATCTATCTGTTTCGTTATAATTATGAACACTTGTTGTTGGAGTTTTAATACTATATTTATCAAGAAGAACTTTTGATACCCTAGTATCTTCACATGCAATTAAATCAGCATTTTGCAAAGTATCAATAGCACGAAATGTAATATCAGATAAATTACCAATAGGTGTGGCAATAATATATAAACCTGCACGCAAAATATTTTTATTATTTTCTGTTATTTTACTTGTCATATTTGAAACCTTGTTTTATCATAAGTCTATACTAACACATTTTATAAAAAAAGCGAGAATTATGTTTAATAAAGTATTTAAAAATATATCTTTTGCAACAATCCTTTTGATTTCATCTTGTTCAACATCAAATAGGATTCCAAAAGCTATAAATAAGCCTCAGGCTCTTCAACTTGGTGAAACAAAAAAGACTGCACCTATTCAAGATGTGGAAAGGGAATATATCACAGGATTATATAACAATTATTCTGGTGAGCCAATAAGAAAACTTTTTGATTTTTCAAATATTACTCAACCAAAGAAACAAAATGTAATTGAAGTGAAACCTTATGAATATACTGCATATGAAGAGGAAGTTGTTATAGAAAATGTTATTCCTGAACAAAAAGAAGAAATACAAAAAGATGATGGACTTCTTAGAATTGCAATAATACTTCCTACAAAAATGCAAAATCCAGTTGTGGCACAAGATTTAAAAAATGCTGCGACTATGGCTTTGTTTGATGCAAAATCGAATAATTCTGTTTTACAATTTTATGCTACTGATGGAACATATAATAGTGGTAAAGAACTAGCAAAAAAGGCAGTAGATGAAGGGGCTGATATTATAGTTGGTCCATTATTTTCCGAAGAAGTAAATGGTGCAAGTAGGTCGGCTGGATACACTCCTATTGTATCATTTACAACAAATGCAAATGTTCTTGATAGTTCTGTTTTTTCAATAGGATTTTTAATGGAACAACAAATAAAACGAGTTGTTGAATATGCTATACAAAATGGAAAAACAAAATTTGGAATCATTGTATCTAACTCTGAATCCGGTGATTTTGTAAAAAAACACTTTAAAAAATATGTTTCTATGTATGATGGTGATGTTGTAAAAGAAGTTACATATACTGATAAAAAAACTGGACTTATGAATGCTGTGAAGGAAATTTCTGATTTCGAAGCCAGAGTTAATGAATATAATGAATACAAAAAAGCTGTAAAAGAAAGATTTGATTATCTAGTTCTTCTTCGTGATGAAAATCCAATAGAATATGCCGAGGCATTTGATAATACTCAATATCTTTCAACTGATGATGAAGTTTCATTTTTGGAAAAAACATTAGAAGAATTGGAACATAAAACAACAATAAACGATCCGGAATATGAAAGTATATTTATCTTTGGTGATGATATAAATGATGTATTGATGATTGGTTCTTCGCTTATGTATTATGATGTTCATCCAGATAGAATAAAATACCTTGGAACATCACAATTTGAAAATCCAAAAATTTACACTGAACGCGCATTCCGTGGCGCATGGTATCCATCTGTTTCAACAAAATATACCGGAAAGTTTGATGAAGCATATAAAAAATATTTTAAGAGAAAACCTATTAAAATAGCTTCACTTGCTTATGATGCGGTTTCGTTGATTAACTCTCTTGCAAAAGATGGGGAAATAGAAAAAAGAGATTTACTAAATCCAAATGGATGGACCGGTATAAATGGTATTTTCCGTTTTAAATCTAATGGTTCAAGTGAAAGAAATATGGATATTAAGGAAGTTATAGGTGGCAGTGTAACTAAAACAAAAGTTATATCCCCTGCCCCTGTAAATTTTTTACAATAGATAAAAGTAAAAAGGAAATAAAAATGAAACAAGATAGATTATCAGAAATAGAAATAAATAGCATAGTTGAAGATTATGAAATAAGAAAAAAAGAAGGAAGCATCATAGAAAATTACAAAAATTCTTGTCCTAATTTTAAAAATGGTAAATGTGCAGGAAGTGTTAATTTGGATAGTAGATTTGGTTGTAATCTTTGTATAAAAAAAGGAATCTATGATTTAAATAATGCTATGCCTCCTATAAATTCGAGAGAATACTCAAAAATTCAAGAAGAAAAGATTGATATATTATTCAAAGCAGTAAAAAATTGTAAACTTTCTTTTGATAACGAGTATTGCAGATATAAAAACATCTTTAATTATTGTGTGTATTGCAAAAAAGAATTTAGAAGAGAAAGATAATATGAAGCAAATAAAACTAACCGAAGAAGAAATAAATCTATATTATAAAAAAGCGTTGGAAGAATTAAAAAAGCACCCAACAAAATTTACTGATACCTCTTTGGTAATAAAAGTGAATAATAAGATTATGAAGGATAGAAGGTTAAAAACAAAATAAAAACCGGCTTTATAAAAAAATACCTCCCATTTGGGAGGCTTTTTTATTGTAAATATTGTTATTATAACCCTAAAAATCCAACCTTTGCAAATGCAAGAATAAGTGCGAAAATTGGAGCTACAAATAATATACTATCAAATCTATCAAGGAAACCACCGTGTCCAGGGATAAGATTACTTGAATCTTTTATTCCGTTAATGCGTTTTAACCATGATTCAAACAAATCACCACATTGTGAACAGAACGAAAGCATTAAACTTATCGCACCCCAAATAGATAAATTTGTAAAATCTGCAGTATTATCATTCCAAAGAAGATTTAATATAAAAGTTGTTCCAAAAGCAAATGCACAAAGGACACCACCTATAGCACCACTCCATGTCTTTTTCGGACTAATACGAACCCAAAGTTTTGGACCACCTAATGCTGACCCTATAAAAAATGCACCTGTATCTGTTGAAATAGTAATAATGAACATATAAATAATAGCCATAATACTTGAATAAAGATAGGCATATAAAATAGACATTACACCAAAACCTATATAAATAGGTGTAATACTTTCCAAAACCCAGTGTTTTTTATCAGATGCTATGTTTGCAAGCATTGATGAACAGAAAAGTCCGACCAAGGCAAATGAAAAATAATAGTTAGGAGCGTGAAAAAATATTCTATTTAAACAGAATAAAATTAAAACCCCAAGGATACTTATTTCATCCCAAATGAATTTAAAACCCAATTTTGGATTAAAAAGTTTATTAAATTCATAAATCATTAGCGAACTTATAAGAAGAACTAATGAACAAATTCCAATAAAACCAAACATAGAAAAAAGATAAGCTATACCCAACATAATAACAGCTGTTGTAATTCTTAATCTTTTATTTGTTTTTGTAAAAAAATTTTTAAACTTTTCCATAGCGTCTATCTCTTTTTGAATATTCTTGTATTGCAATTTTTAATTGTTCCTCATTAAAATCAGGGAAATGAACCTGTGGGAAGTAAAATTCAGAGTAAGAACATTGCCAAAGCAAAAATCCGCTTAATCTTTGTTCGCCACTGGTCCTTATAATTAAATCAGGAGGTAATTGATCGTGTGTATAAAGATGAGATTCAAAGATTTTTTCATCAATATCATCAATGGATATTTTACCATCTTTTACATCTTGAGCAATTTCTTTCGTTGCCTTTACTATTTCAGCATGGCCACCGTAATTCAAAGCGACATTAAATGTAAATTCGGTAAAATCTTTTGTATCAGATTCCAGCTTTTTCATTGCATTTTGAATTTCTGGAGAAAATCTTGACTTATCACCTAAAACAACAAAACGAATTTTATTTTCAATAATTTTATTTGCCTTATTGATTAAATGTCTCAAAAGAAGTTTCATCAAAAAATCGACTTCTTCTTTTGGTCGGGACCAATTTTCAGTTGAAAAACCGTAAACAGTCAAGGTTTTTATACCAAACTTTTGGCATGCAGCAATAGTTCGTTGCACAGCCTTCATACCATTTACATGACCAACAGTTCGGGGTAAACCCTTTTTCTTTGCCCAACGACCATTACCATCCAAAATAATAGCAACATGATTTGGAATCTTTAACTCTTGTTCCATAAAAAACCTCCAACTATATAGTCATAATATCTTTTTGTTTTTCTTCGAAAAGTTTTTCTGCTTCTGCAACAGTAGAATCAGTTAATTTTTGAATTTCATCTTCGTATGATTTTCTATCATCTTCGGAAATAAGTTTTTCTTTTTCCATAGATTTAACAGCTTCCATACCATCACGACGAACATTACGAATTGAAACTTTTGTTTGTTCGGTATAACCACTTGCAATCTTTGAAAGTTCCTTTCTTCTTTCTTCGGTAAGTGCAGGTATTGGAATACGAACCAATGTTCCATCAGATGCAGGATTTAAACCCAAATCTGAATCACGAATTGCCTTTTCAACAGCTGATGCCAAAGATTTATCCCATACAGATACACAAATAAGTCTTGCTTCTGGTGTAGAAATACTTGCAACTTGGTTTATTGGTGTTGGTGCGCCATAAGCCATAACCATAATATTATCAAGAAGATTAACAGACGCACGACCAGTGCGAAGACCTGATAAATCGCGTTTTAAAACATCAACAGCCTTTGTCATTTTAACAGACAATTCTGTTTTTAATTCTGAAAAATTTGTATATGCCATTTTTATTTTCCTTTTGGAGTTAATATGTTAAAAATTTACCATAGGAAAACAATAATGTAAATAGAAAAAAAAGATAAATTATTTTATTTCTATTGGCTTTGGTAATGCAATATTTTCAGATACTTCTGTTTGTTTTAATGGCATTTGCCAAATAGAAAGAAATACTATTACTATAAAAAGAATCAAACCAAAAATTTTCTTTTTTGAAAAAGATTGTTTTCTTCGTGAACTTCCAAGTGTAATTTTCTTTTCAAATAACATAATACCCTACCTTTTTATGCTTCTATTGTTTTAGTTAAAATCCATGCCGGATTTTTTAATGAAAAATCTTTTGAAAAACACCAAATATCAGTTATTGTTTCTATTTGATTATCATCTCCCTTTAAGATTTTTCCAGTCGAATCTTTAACAACAGCAGTTTGTTCAGTCACAAATTCAACTGTTACATTGGCCTGTTTTTTAAATAAATTAACATCCTTTATCATAATAGTTTTAAAACGAACAATTTCTGCGTTAATAGATTGTTTTTTAGAAGAAAGTTCGTTATTAAATTTTTCAAATTCTTTATATACATCATTAGAAAGTTTTAATTTAAGTTTTTCGTTATGATTAGAATAAAAAGATTTGAATATATATTCAAAATTATCCCTTGCCCAAGACATAAAAGATTGTGGTTCAAAGGTTTTATCAAGTTTTGATAATTTTTGAACTTTTATATCTAAACTTTCATTTTTAAGGGTTTCAAAAACAAAATTTTGTAATGCTTTTTTATTTTTGAAAAGTTTAACCATTTTAGATGCTTTTATAGTTTTTTTTGCAAATGGGTTTGCATTTTCTTCAACATTTTCAGGTTTCAACATTTTATATATTGAAAAAGAAACTATTGTAAACAAAACTAAAACTATCACATCATAATAACTTATCTGACTCATAATAATATCCACTTTAAAAATTTTCTTGTTTTTGTTACATATTATATATAATATATAATGTATAAAAAATCAAATTTAAAGAGGAAAATTAAAATGACAGAAAATACAAACATTAAAAAATTTGAAATTTTAAACCAATTTGTAAAAGATTTATCTTTTGAAGCACCAAATTCACCAAGAATCTTTTTCGAAAAGATAGAGGAAAAACCAAATGCAGAAGTTGGATTCGATATAAAATCTGCTCCTGCTGGGGAACATCTTTTTGAAGTAAATATTCATTTAACTGTTAAAAATTCAATAAAAGAAGGAATTTTATACTTTATTGAACTTTCATACAGCTCTATGGTTGCACTTAATGCTGAAAATAATAATGAAGAAAATACAAATATATTACTTAAACAAGTACCAGCATATTTATTTCCTTTCGCTCGTAGTATAGTTGCTGACCTTACAAGAGAAAGTGGTTTCCCTCCATTTATTCTTGCTCCTGTTGATTTTTCAAAGGTTGAAGTAAAACAAGCTGTGAATACACAAAATACTGCTCCTGCAAATAAGGAATAAAAAGGAATAAATTATGAAAGCTATTATTGCCTATTTAAGAATAGTATCTTTTGTTTTGCTTTTATTTTTAGTAATTCCATTATTGATTGTTGTATATAAAACACCTCTTGCTCCTTATTATAATAGGGCTTGTTTCAAGATTTTCTGTTTTATAATTGGTATGAAAACGAGGGTTATAAAAGGTAAAATAGAAAAAAAAGGAAATACCCTTATTGTATCAAACCATGCATCATACCTTGATATTTTTGGATTAGGTTCAAAATTTCTTGTAAACTTTATTTCAAAGGAAGATGTTAAAAAGTGGCCTATTTTTGGTTTGCTTGCAACATTTGGAAACACTGTATATATTTCTAGAAACAAAATGAAAGCAATGAAAGAAGTTGATTTTATGGAAAAAGAACTGGAAAAACGAAAAATTCCAGTAGTTGTTTTTCCAGAAGGAACATCAACTGATGGAAATGAAGTTCTTCATTTTAAAAGTTCTTTGTTTGCTATGTTTGAAAATCAATTCGGTAAAAAAATAGATAATCCAATAATGGTTCAACCAATATCTATTGCTTATGTCTATGAAGGAAAGAAAAAACTTTCTGATGAAGAAAGACATAATTACGCATGGTATATAAAAGAACAAACTTTGGGTGAACATTTATTTAATGTATTGAAACATACACCATTTACTATGGAAGTAATAGTTCATAACCCTGTTGATATTACAAAATTTAAAGACAGAAAAGAACTGGCTAAATACTGTTATGAAATATCAAATAAAGGATTTAAAGAGATATTAAATAAAGCATAGTAAAAACTATGCTTTTATTTTTCTATTGAAAATTTTACTATTTTTTATATAATAGAACAGATGTAAAACAAAGTAAAAGAAGATTTTATTATGAATATAGTTCCAGAATGGCTTAATAAACTTAACCCTGAACAAAGGACTGCTGTTGAAACAACAGAAGGTCCATTATTAGTTTTGTCTGGTGCTGGAACTGGAAAAACAAGGGTTTTAACATCACGAATTGCATATATTATTTCAAAACAACTGGCTTTACCATGGCAAATTTTAGCAGTCACCTTTACAAATAAAGCTGCAAATGAAATGAAAAGCCGTATTAAAAATATCATTGGTGATGGTGCTGAAAGTTTATGGATTGGAACTTTTCATTCTATTGGACTTAAAATTTTAAAAAGATACACTGCATTAGTAGGACTTAAACCTAACTTTATTATTTATGATGAAAATGACCAAAAAGTATTGATTAAAAAGGTAATGGAAGAAGAACTTAGAATTGATACAAAAAAATGGTCGCCTGCCATTGTATTAGACAATATCGCAAGATTAAAAGATAAGGGATATTATTTTGATGATGAAAATATCAAAATGATTGATGTTGATACAATAAATGGCCGACTTTTGGAAGTTTATCGCGTATATCAAGAAAAATTAAAGGAGTTAAACGCTGTGGATTTTGGTGATTTATTACTATATCCACTTATGATTTTCGAAAAGAATCCGGTTATTTTACAAGAATTTCAACAAAAATTTAAATATATTCTTGTTGACGAGTATCAAGATACAAATGCCGTTCAATATAAACTTTTAAAATTACTTTCTGACTTTCATCATAATATTTGTTGTGTTGGTGATGATGATCAATCTATTTATTCATGGCGTGGTGCTGAAATTGAAAATATTTTAAGATTTGAAAAAGATTTTGATAATGCAACAATCATAAGGCTTGAAACAAATTATCGTTCTACTCCACATATTCTTAGGGCTGCGTCATGTTTAATTTCAAGAAATAAAGATAGACTTGGAAAAGAACTTAAACCTTGTTCTGCTATGCTTGCAGATCCTGATAGTAAAAAAATACAGGTTCATGGTGTTTGGAATGGTGAAGAAGAAGCATTAGAAATAGTTGATGAAATAGAATATTACCAAAGACATAATTATTCTTTATCTGAAATGGCTATTTTAGTTCGTGCCGGTTATCAAACCCGTCTTTTTGAAGAAAAATTGATAAGGGCAGGAATTCCATATAAAATTGTTGGTGGATTAAGATTCTATGAAAGACAAGAAATAAAGGATATAATCGCATATCTAAGACTTCTTATTTATCCACAAGATAACCTTTCCTTTGAAAGAATAATAAATGTTCCAAAAAGAGGTGTTGGCGAAAGAACACTACAGGCTATATCTGAATATGCGAGAATTAACAAAGTTTCATTGTTCGAAGCAACCGATCGTATGTTAAAATCAAAACAAATAACAGGAAAAGCCAGTTTAAATCTTCAAAAATTTATAGATGATTTTTATAAATGGAGAATGATTTATAGTGGAAAAAGTGATAATCTTTTTGAAACAAATAAAGTTATGGACCAAGCACAACTTGTGGAACATATAATACATGAATCCGGTTATTTTGAAATGTGGCAAAACTCAAAAAAAGTAGAAGCAGAAACAAAAGTTCAAAATATAATGGAATTGATGGGTATAATAAAATCCGACTTTGAATCTATACCTGAATTTTTGGAATATATAACTTTATTTACAGAAAGTAATCAAGCAACCATAGAAAATACTGAATATGTTTCATTGATGACTCTTCATGCAGCAAAGGGTTTGGAATTTGATATTGTATTTTTACCTGGTTGGGAAATGGGAATATTTCCGAATGAAAAATCTATGGGTGATCAATTAGGAAGTTCCGTTGAAGAAGAAAGACGACTTGCGTATGTTGGAATAACAAGGGCAAAAAAAATTGTGGAAATATATTATGCAGGAAGCAGATTAGTTTTTGGACAATGGCAACAAAACATACCTTCTATATTTCTACAGGAATTACCAATAGAAGATATTGAACATACAAGTTTTTCTGATGCTTATAATTATAAATAAATTACAATCCATAATTTATTTTATATTCAATTTTATTAAAATTAACCGGTTCTTGGTTAGGAAAATCTTTTAAACTTAACGCTTTTTTCCACTCAAAAACAGCTTCTCTTTTACGATTCAAATTCCAATAAACATCACCTAAATGATCTGCAATAACAGGATTTTTAGGTTGTAAACTTTTTGCAAATTGTAAAACGGTAATTGCCTTATCAAAATCACCTAACTTAAATAATGCCCAACCATAACTATCAAGATAATAAGAATTAGATGGTTCTTTTGTTACTGCACTTGCAACCATCAAAACACCATTATCCAAATCTAAATCGTTTGAAATAAGAAAATAACCATAATAATTTAAAAAGTCAGGCGCCCTATTCCCTAAACCATAAGATTTTTCAAAATTTACCCTAGCCTTTTCTAAATTTTTCATTTCATCATAAATTTGAGCACAAAGATAGTATAAATTTGATTGCAACATTTTATTTTCAGTTAAAGATAATGCTTTTAAATAATTATCTAATGCATTTTGATAATTTTTAATATCATGATAATAGTGGCCAAGTTTAATATAAAGATGTGTATAAGTAGGATATTTTTCAATAAGATTTTTGATAGATTCCAGTGATTCTTTTTCTTTTTTCAAAGATGAAAAGTCATAAAATATTTTATTTATTTTTGAAATAAGATATAAATAATGATTTTCAGGAATACTATCTAAATATTTATAAACCATTTGTGTATTATTATATTTTTTATAAATTTCAGCTTGAACAATATTTGCCATATAAAAATCCGGCCATAAATCATTTATCATATAAAGATACATTAAATGTAAATCCTGACTTGATGTAAATACAGAACTTAAAATAAAAGATAAATCAAATAATGCTTTTGCCATACCTTTTTTTGCTGTATCAACAGAAACTGGTTTATATGTATTCTTTTTAACTTTACTTAATAAAGATAAAACAGATATTGAATCCGGCGTTTTTTCATAATATTTTTTTAAAACTTCAATAGCTTTTTTTCTATCATTTTTTCTTAAGTAAAAAGCTGTAATATTTTCAATATCAAAAATATTTGCTTTTTCATTTTCTAAAACTTCGGTGTAAAGTTCATCAGCATATTCATCATCATTTGCAATTTCAGCCTGTGCACCAAGGTGCATTAAAACATATTTTCGAAATGCAGGATTATCAATTTCTGTTTCAAGAAGATCAAGTGCATCATCATATTTTTTATCAGCAATTAAAACCCACGAACGTAAAAGTTTTATAATAAATGTATCTGACTTTTTTTTCATATTACTATAAAGACTATATGCTTTTTTATAATTACCTTTTATAAAATAATCATTTGCAAGATACATCACAGGGATAATATTTTCCTTATTTTTTTCATACTCTTTTAATGCAAAAGTCAAATTATCTTTTTTATTACCAGATATAGATTTCAAAACTAATTGCTTACCTAAAAAATCACTATTATTTTGCTTAACTGCTTCAAAATAATTTGATGATAATGTTGGAAAATCACCAACAATATCAGCATGTAAACTTGATAAAAAAAGACCATACTTATTTTCTGATAAATTCTCTATTTTTTTATATTTTATTGTTTTTACAGTATTTTTTGAGTTTTCAAAAATATTACTCATAGATAAAAAACAAATAAAACCCGACACAAAAACTAAAGAAAAAATATTTTGTACTTTTTTATTTTGCATTTTTATTATATCCCTCTATTATATATAATATGTATTATACCACAAAAAAGGTTTAAAAAAAAGCATAAAAAAAATGACTGAATTTAAAAAAGAAAATTTTGAAAATTATATAAAAATTCTTTTAAAATGGCAAAAAGCCATAAATCTTATTAGTCCAAAAACAATCCCTTGTGTTTGGGAAAGACATTTTAAAGATAGTCTTAATCTTTATAATTATATAAAGGATAAAAATAACATATTCGATATAGGAAGTGGTGGAGGTTTTCCAGGTATGGTTTTAAGTGTAGCTGGAATTAAAAATATAACTTTTATTGAATCAGATGAAAGAAAATGTTTTTTTCTTAATGAAATAAAAAAAGAATATAATCTAGATTGTAAAATTATAAATGATAGAGTTGAAAATATAAATTTAAAAGCTGATACAATAATAGGACGAGCATTTGCTCCACTAGATAAATTTTTAAATCTTTGTGAAAATATAATTTATGATAAAACAGAAATGTATCTTCTTAAAGGTGAAAATATAAATAAAGAAATTATTGAATCAAAAAATGACTGGAATTTTGATTATGATTTATTTAAAAAACAAAATGGTTTTATCATAAAAATTTCAAATATTTCTAAAAAATAAACTTTTATACAAAAATTTTATTTTTCAATAAAAATGTTTCACGTGAAACAATTTTAACTATTTTTAAGTAAAATCAATAAGTTAATTTTTAAAAATTTTCAATATTTTATAGATTTTTTATAAATTTTTAAATATTTAAAAATAAAAAGTAAAATATTTCTTGCAATAGATTCTAAAAAAACTTATATTTAAAATATAGAAAAAATTATTAGGAGGAAATATGAGTATATTTCAAAATACAAAAATAATTTCAATAACCAATCAAAAGGGCGGGGTTGGAAAAACGACAACTGCTATAAATTTAGCAACTGCACTTGCAACTATAGATAAAAAAGTTTTAGTTATAGACTTTGATCCTCAAGGAAATGCAAGTACAGGTCTTGGAATTGAACAAAATGAAAGAAGTCAAGATATATACACTCTTCTTTTTGAAAAAAATAGTTTTAATGAAGTAATAAAACAAACAAAAATAAAAAATTTAGATGTAATTCCAGCTTCTATTGATCTTTCTGCTGCAGAAATAGATTTAGCTAATATGGAAGAGAAAACTTTGAAATTAAGATCTTTGTTTGAAAAAAATCAATTTTTATCAAAATATGATTATATTTTAATAGATTGTCCACCAGCACTTGGTTTTTTAACACTTAATTCATTATGTACTTCGGATTCAGTAATGATACCTTTACAATGTGAATTTTTTGCATTGGAAGGTGTAAGCCATCTTATGAATACTATACAATTAGTTCAACAAAATTTTAATAAAGAACTGGAAATTGAAGGTGTTTTACTTACTATGTATGATAGAAGAAATAAACTTTCTGAACTTGTTGAAAAAGATGTTAGAAGTTGTTTTGGTGAACTTGTTTTCAAAACAATTATACCAAGAAACGTAAGAATTTCAGAAGCTCCATCACATGGAAAACCTGTTATTTTATATGATTTAGATTGTATGGGAAGTCAAGCATATATAAATTTAGCAGCTGAATTTTTAACAAAAAATGAAGAAAAAAATCTAAAAAAAGTAGCATAAAAAGGGGTAAAAATGAAAGTAGAATCAAGATTAGGTAAAGGTTTATCAACTTTTTTTGAAAATAAACAAGTAGAAGTTCCTGTTTTTAAAAATACAGTTGATGAAAATGCAGAGCAGGGTGATATAAAATATATTTCTATTGGAAATATAATACCAAATAAAGATCAGCCAAGAAAAAAATTTAAAGAAGAGCAATTAAAAGAATTAGCTTCTTCTATTGAAAAAAATGGTGTTTTACAACCTATTTTAGTTAGACCTATTAAAAACCAATCAAATATGTTTGAAATTATAGCAGGTGAAAGAAGATGGCGTGCTGCAAATTTCGCTGGAATTACTGAAATCCCAGCTATAATCAAAGATTTATCAGATAAAGAAACTTTTGAAATAGGTTTAATTGAAAATTTACAAAGGGAAAATCTTTCTCCTATTGAAGAAGCAACTGGCTATAAAAAACTTATGAATACTTTTGATTATACACAAGAGGATATTGCTAAAATAATAAATAAAAGTCGTTCATATATTGCAAATGTTTTACGACTTCTTTCTTTACCAGAAGAAGTTCAAGATATGGTTAATAATGGCGATTTATCATACAGTATTGCAAGAACTTTGGTAGGAAAAGAAAATCCTTTGAAAGTTGCAAAATCAATACTTAAAGGTGATATGACTGTAAAACAAGCAGAAGATATAGTTCAGCCTGCAAAAAAAGTAAGAATTGCTACGGAAGAAGAAAATGAACTTACTGCTGAGTTAATTTCATTGAAAGAAAATCTTTCTGATACTTTGAAAGCAAAAGTTGATATCAAACTTAAAGGTAAAAAAGGTGAAATTGTTATAAAGTTTAATGATTTGTCTGAACTTAACAATATAACCACAAAATTAAATAATATATAGTAATTGTTATTGTTGGGCTTGTGAAAACTGTTTATTAAAAGTTTTGAGTCAAGTTATTAACAGAAAAAATTTTATTTTCATCCTGATGAATCCCTAAAAATAGGGATTCTTTTTTTAGTTATTAACAATTTTTAAATTTTTATAAAAATTATTAACATGTTAATGAAAATGTTTATTGATTTAAAAATGTGAAAATATTAACATATTTGTAAAAGTTATTAACAATTTATTAACAGTTTAAAAAAAAATGAGTGAAAAAATAATTATTGGTGGTGTTTATCAACACTTTAAAGGAAATAAATATAAGGTTTTGTGTATAGCAAAACATAGTGAAACTTTGGAAGAAATGGTTGTATATCAGGCTTTGTATGGTGCTGGTGATATATGGGTGCGACCAATAAATATGTTTTTAGAAGATATTGAAAAAGATGGAAAAATTATTAAAAGATTTAAGTTTGTAAAATAATTGTTGATTTTTTTTTTAATTGTGTATAGTATAGACACATCTTTTGGGGTGTCGCCAAGTGGTAAGGCAGCGGATTTTGGTTCCGCCATTCGTTGGTTCGAATCCAGCCACCCCAGCCACTTCGAATTTTTACTGCTACAGGCTTCGGCAACGAACGAGCAATTCTAGGATTTCTCACTAACAACGCTCGAAATCAAGAATAGCTGGGTTCGGTGTCAAATCCAGCCACCCCAGCCACTTCAAGTTTTTACTGCTACAGGCTTCGGCAACGAACGAGCAATTCTAGAATTTCTCGCTAACAACGCTCGAAATCAAGAACAGCTGGGTTCGGTGTCAAATCCAACCATACCTCAGCCACTTCGAATTTTTACTGATATTTAGAAAGAATTTTGTAAGTAATATTACATAATATTTTATATTTTTCTTTACAAAATTTATGTTTATAAATAAAATTATTTTATAAATTTAAGAGGTTTTAATATGAGTAAATTACAAGAAAAATTTGAAATAAAAACTTATCAATGTAATGAGTTTGGGAAAATGAAACTTCGTCATCTTTTTGATTGTTTTCAAGAATTGGCAAGTGATCATGCAGACAGACTTGGGGTAGGATATGAAGAATGTTTGGAAAAAAATTGTGCTTGGGTTTGTGCAAAATATCATGTTATTATTGATAAACTTCCTAAATTTAAAGACAAAATTACTATTGAAACTTATCCAAGTAAATTTGTTGGTCCAACAGGAATAAGAGAATTTAAAGTATTTGATGATAATGGTAATATTTTGATTAAAGGTGTAAGTCAATGGGTTTTGATTGGACTTGAAAGACTTAGACCATTGATTGTGCAAAATATTTTCGATTGTTCAAAAATTGAATTAGAGGAAAGTATGGAAATTCCTTTGGATAAAATGGGGTCTGTGGAATCTTATAATTTTGAAGAAATGAAAGATTTAAGATATGATGATGTTGATGTTAATCATCATATAAATAATGCAATTTATATTTCTCTTTGTGAAGATGCTTTGTTTGAAAATTTAAAACAAGAGTTTGATGTTTCAGAAATTAGTGTCGATTTTAAAAAGTCGGCTGTGCTTTCTGATAAAAAAGTGCTAGTAAAATCTTTGTTTGTTGATAAAAATTGTGATTTTACTATTGCAAAAGATGATAGTTCAGTTGATTTTGCAAGAATAAATATTAAATTAAAGCCTTAAATTTTAAGGCTTTTTTCATATAATTTTATTAACTGTTCAGGAAATTTGATTGGGCGACCATCTTTATTTAAACAAGTGTGGATGGTATAACCTTTGCAAATAAGTTTGTCACTACAATGTATTTCACATTCAAATTTCATTTTTAACCCTTTTAATTCACTTACAAACCCAGTTATTTCTATTACATCATCATATTTTGCAGGGTATTTATATTCACAATGTGATTCAATAACAGGAAGAGAAAAACCCATTGTTTCAAAATCATGATATGTAAGACCATTTTCACGCATAACTTCGCCACGAAGTATTTCAAAATATTTTAAATAGTTTGCATGATAAACAATACCCATTTGGTCGGTGTCGGCATAAATAATTCTGTAATTTACTTTAGTCATTATCTTATTTTTTCCTTTTTATAGATTAATTTATGTTTTTTTGATATTATTTTTAAATATTCTTGTCTTTTTTCTATAAAATCAGTTGGTATTTGAAAATATGCAGCTAATAACAAAGTGGAATTTTTAAATTCTTTTGATTTCTTTAAAAATTCATCTTTTGGGGTAAGAAAACTATATGCAAATAAATTAGATAAATAATTTGTATCATCAACACGAAAAGAACCATATTGTTTTTTATCACCATTTCCAAAAAGTAAATAATCACCAAGAGCTTTTGTGATATAAAAATTATCACGAAGAGGTGAAGTGAATTTATCTAATGATATGATAAAATTGTCATTATCAAGTATGTAAAGACCTGCAAAATTATCATATTGTTCAAGTTTTCCACCAAATTTTTTAATAATATTTTCTAATTGTGGACGAAGATTTTTATCCATGGAAAATTTTGATAATTTTCTTAATCTTTCGGCAATATTTTCAGTAAATTGAACATTTTTATTCATATTATTTTTTCCTTTTTAATAGTATTTTATATAGGATTATTTCAGTTTTCAATATAAAATCTTTTAATCTTGACATCTTTTAGTTTGATTATATAATTTGGTTTAGTTTTGGGGTGTCGCCAAGTGGTAAGGCAGCGGTTTCTGGTACCGCCATTCGTTGGTTCGAATCCAGCCACCCCAGCCATGAAGCTATAGGCGTGAGAGGCTTCGGCAACGAACAAGCAATTCTAGGATTTCTCGCTAACAACGCTCGAAATCAAGAACAGCTGGGTTCGGTGTCAAATCCAGCCACCCCAGCCATGAAGTTATAGGCGTGAGAGGCTTCGGCAACGAATTTAATATTTAAAAAATTTTTGTAAAATCAAATAGTTAAGGTATTAAGATAATATGGTAAAACATAAAAAATATACATTAAAAGAAAGATTTAAAAGACTTTTGAAAATGAAGTTGGTGATTCCTGTTGCAAGACTTTCTTTACCACCGGAAGTTAAGGCAATGGGTGTTGCAGTTGGTCTTTTTTGGGCTATGACTCCACTTGTTGGAATACAGATGTGGATTGTGTTTATGACATGGATTTTCTTTAGAAAAGTTTTACATATTGATTTTTCACTTATTCTTGGAATTGCATATACATGGGTTACAAATGTTTTTACAATGATTCCTGTTTATTATATTTTCTATGTCACAGGTCAAATTATGCGTGGAAATATTGGTGATATAAGTGGTTATGGAAAACTTTCTGGGATTTTCAAAGATGCGTTTATGGGTAATTTAAGTTTTTCAGATAAATGGCTTTTGCTTTTTAAAATACTTCTTAAAGATTGGGGTGTTTCTATGGCAATAGGTTGTTTACCATGGGCTATTATAAGTGCATTTGTTGGATATAAACTTACTATAAGATTTGAAAAATATCGTTTAGAAAGACGAAATAAAGCTAATTCTTAAAATTCCTTGTTTTATTATTGCTTTTGTTTTATAATAAACTTATAATATATTTATATTATAAGAGGGGGAATTTTGAAAGAGGAATTACTTAAATCAGTTGCTCAACCAATGCAAATTTTCTTTGCACCATTTGGTTTATTCATTTTTAATGTTATTTTAACTATTATTTTTATGATGGGGCTTTTGTTTTTTGGATTTGGTGTTTATATGTGGGTGCCAATAATTTTCTTTATAATTCTTCATTTTGTTTCAGTTATTATTGGAAAAAATGAACCCCATATTGATAATATAATTATGTCGAGAAGAAATATAAGGGCGAAAACAAAAAACCTTATTAAAGAAAATGGAAATAAGTTTACTGCCTAAAAGAGGAAAAAATGAGTTTTAATTTAGAAAATCTTTTAGTTTCGAATTTATCTGATCCTTATTATTGGGGTTTGATTTTTGTTTTAATTGCACTGGCTGTGATTACTGTGGTTTTTATGTCAGATAGGGTAAATATGTTTTTACCAAAACCTTTTGATACAAGACTTGTAAACTATTTACCATTTGAAAGAATTTTGAATGATAAAAAAACAATACTTTGTCAGAATGGAACTTTGGTTAGGGTGTTCAAAGTTAATGGTGCTTCTATTGCTTTTGCAAAAAGGGAAGTTATTCAAGAGTTTTTAGAAGATAGAAAAAAGTGGATAGATAGTCTTTCTGAAATAAGTGTCGAAACAAGAATTTTTACAATTAGGGAAAAAATTCATTCGGAAAAAATTGATAATAATTATAATAAACTTTTGAAAGATATAAGCGAAAAGTGGAACGAAGCTCAGAATGAAATATTTATGAATACCCACTATATCGTTATTTCTGTTAATGATAGAAAAGATGCAATGAAAGATTTGGAAACTGCATCTTCGAATCTTAAGGCTATACTTTCAAATTTTGGTGCAGAGATGTTAAAGGAAGATGGTAAATCAGAAAGTCCTATTTCTTTCTTTGCTCATATTATCAATCCGATAAGTAGGCCGAATCCAAGATCTCAAAATATTATTTATGATAGAATTTCTGAACTTTTGGTTTCAGATGAAATTTTCTTTAGTAATAAGGGTTATATAAGATTTACTTCTGGTAACAGAACAAAATATATGGCTGTTGTTGGTATTAAACAACAATCAAATATTGTTGATGAACAAATGCTTTCAGATATTCTTGCGAAAAATTTTGAAATTACTGTGCTTCATAATCTTTTCCCTATATCAAAACTTAAGGCACAGATGGTTTTGGTTAATCAACGAAAAATGGCAAGTTCAACAACTTTTTCATACGATGTGTTAAGACAATTTGATGATGCACTTGCTTTGATAGAGCAGGGAGATGAGGATCATCAAACTTTGGTTAATTACGCAGAAACATTTTTTGTAAGTGCGGATAGTTTAGAAGAACTTGATAAAGCTGTTTTTGAAATAGAAAAAGTTTGCCGACTTTATGGTATTGTTCCTGTGCGTGAAGGTTGGATAGCTCAGGCTTCGTGGTTTTCTCAATTTCCAACATATGATAAATATCCAAGAATGTATAAAATGCTTTCAAGGGCTGTTGCAACATCATTTAATTTTGAAAAACAACCAGAAGGTCTTTCTAAATGTGATTGGGGTGAAGGTCCGGTTGCTATTTTCCCAACATATCAAGGAACTGCATATCAATTTGAATTCCATGTATCAGAAGAGCCTACTGCTGTTGCACATACTGTTGCAATTGGTCCAACAGGTCAAGGTAAAACCACACTTTATTCATTTTTAGCTGGGCAATCGTTAAGATTTAAAGATTTAAAATGTTTCTTTTTTGATAGATATAGGGGTGCGGAAATATTTACTCATGCAATAGGTGGGTCGTATGTAAATTTTGATGGTGATACCAAGGATAAAGATGTAAAAAAGACAGGGGTTATTGCCCATCTTAACCCATTTAGGATTGATGATAATCCTGAAAATAGGGCTTTTTTAAGAAGGTGGCTTAAAGAGATAACTTTGGTTAATGATGCAACAAGTGAAAAGGAAATTGCAAGGGCTGTTACAACAGCATTTGATTATTTAGAGCCAGAGAAAAGATCTTTGAAAAATCTTTATAAATCTTGTTTTTCGCCCGCTGGAAAAATGAGAAGGGAATTATACCGCTGGGTTGATGATAATCAATATGGTAGTTTATTTAACAGTGAAAATGATAGTCTTGATTTATCAAACAGATTTACAGCATTTGATTTTACATATATATTTGAAGATGGAACTTTGGCACCGGCAGTGGTTAGTTATCTTATGAACAGAATCCAAAATATTACTGGTAGAACAGGGGATCCATCTCTTATTATAATTGATGAAACTGCACCTATGCTTCAAAATCCAGAATTTAGAAAGAATTTTGTTATAGGATTACAAGAAGGTAGAAAGAAAAGGCAGGCTTATTTAGCTGCATTCCAACAACCAAATATTTTGGATAAACTTGGTATAGGAGAGGTTATTCGTGGTCAATGTCAGACACAAATATTTTTCCGAAATGTTCAGGCGAGGGTGGAAGATTATGAAACATGGAACCTTACACCAAAAGAAATGGCATTTATTCAGGGAAAAATATTTAAAGATTTGAAATATGCAATACTTTTCAGAAAACCATCTATTGATGAATCTGTGATTTTAAATGTTGATTTATCAGGTCTTGGTCCATACCTTCAAATATTTAATAGTGGTAGGAAACAAGTGCTTTTGGTTGAGGAATTACGAAAGATTCATGGGGATAAATTTGTGGAGGTTTATCTTGACTCTTTTAAGTAATTTTGTCAGAAAAAGTTTAAAAATAACTGGGTTTTTACTTTTTTCAACAAATGTTTATGCGAATGATATTTGTGAAAGATTTTATAAAGAACCAAAAATTACAACAGATATAAAATACGGGGATGTTGAATATAAATCTGTTTCAAGATTTGAAATTTCTAAGTTCAAAAATTTAAAAAATCCAAGCGCTACTTTGGGTCTTACTTATGCTGATTTTAGTATTGGTTATGATTTTGGTTTTGAAAAGTATAAAATAGATGATGGCGTGTGTGCAATACTTTCCAGTATAAATTTTTCTATAGGTTATAAAAATTTAGATGTTTTGATAGATGATAAATATCAAGAAGGAACTTGTGAATACAATGCAATAAAAGAGCATGAACAGGGGCATATTAAAATTTATAGACAAGAACTTAAATATTATGGAAATTTAATTTTAGATGAGCTTAAACGAATTGCGGGGGATGTTGGACCGATATTTTTTGATGGACCTGTTAGTGGTAAGAAAATTGGAAATAAAATTCAAAAAATGGTGTTTGAAAGCGATAATATAAAACTTCTTAAATTAAAGTTAGAAGATGCTTTGATGGATAAAAATCAATCCTATGATAATAAGGAAGAATATGCTAGGGTAAAAGGTATTTGTAAGGGTTGGTAAATTTTTTCTTGACTTTTTCATATATGACTTATATTTTTCAAATGATTAACCTTTAAAATAGAGAGGTCTATATGGTTAAAGAAAACTGGGGTAAAAAACATATTTGTCCTTTTTGTGGTGCAATGTTTTACGATATGAAAAAGGAAGTTGTTGTTTGTCCGAAATGTAAGAAAAACTTGACTATTGATGATGAAATAGAGTTTATCAGAAAAAAGAAAAAAACTGAAGTTAAACCTGATGATCAAATTGAAGATTTGGGTGTTAATGATGAAGTTGTCGATCTTTCTGAATCAGAGATGTTTTTTGATATGGATAATGATGAACAAAATTCTGTATCAAAAACAAATTATTATTCTGATGAAGAGGATGATTACTAGGATTTTGAAGATATACCTATTTAATTAGATTTTGTTTGGTGCTATCCTTACTATAGTGTGGCTTTTTTAAAAGGGAGGTACAATATGGTGTATAGCAAATCAGAAGGTAGAAAAAATCTTCCATCCAAGCAGTATGGTAAGAAACTTGGCGAACTTCGCCACAATATAAATCGTGCTTTTGATAATTTTTTTAATATTTTGGATTATCCGTTAACTCCACTTGGGGATTTTGATTTTATTGAACCAAAAATCGAGATGATTGATGGTGAAAATAATGTGCAAATTCAAGCAGAGCTTCCTGGAATGAAAGATGATGATATAGATATTGATGTGTCGGATGATGGTTTTCTAACTATACGAGGTGAAAAACACAACGATTTTGAAGAAAAAACCGATGGTATGTATTTTTCCGAACGATCGTATGGTATGGTTAGTAGAACTGTTGCATTACCAAGTGATGTTGATATTGATAAGATTGATGCAAAATTTACAAATGGGGTATTAAAAATCAATCTTCCAAAAACAGAACTAGCAAAACAAAAAATACATAAAATAAAGGTTAAAAAGGCATAGAAATATGCCTATTTTTTTATTTCTAAATCATTTGATATATCAGGTATCTTGTTTACTATAGTAACTTTTGAAATATATTCGTTTACAATAGTTTTTGTATTAACATCATATTCAACAGTTAATATTTCAGAAAGGGTTTTTAAATCTTCCCTTTGTGATGATGGTAGATAGTCAAGTATGATTGTTTCTTGTGTATTACGATATAATATGGCATGTTCGCCACCATCATATAGTATTTCTGGTTTTATAGGTAATAGTTTAGAAATAGTTTGAGGTGTAAGAAAAAGGCATTTTTCATTGTTTTTATTGGTTATAATTAAATAAAGTTTTTCTTGTTTTATCATTTTTATCCCCTTTGTTTCATTATAATATATTTTTTGATTAAATACTATTATTATTTGTTGACAAATCAAAAAATTTTGGTATAAATAATTAAAACTTTGAACAAAGAGGTTATTATGAAACTTATAAGTTTTATTGTATATTTTAATAAAAAAACTGGCAAAATTGAAAAAGTTTATGATAATTTTGCAAATGAAGTTGATGGTAAAATTGAAGTTATTCATTTGGGACATTATTATCTTCGTCAAATATTGGATAAAAAAGGTATTAAACAATCCGATTATATGATTTTAGGTGTATTTTCAGAGGACGAATATGGAAATGCTGTTATGAATAATATGAGATATCAAACAGGAACTTTTGTTAATAATCAAGCAGTTATGGATATTGCTAAAAAAGAAGGCAAAACTATTATGGAAGAAAAACAATATATTTCAAGTGTTGTTGCTGATTTTGTTAGGGGGTTTGTTTCAGAAGATAAGTTAAGACAACTTCTACAAAAAGTTGTTTCAAATCATAATTTGAATATTCCAGATATTTATAATCAAAAAACAAGATAAAAAAAACTGGGATCTTTTAAATCCCAGTTCTTTTTTATATTTTATTTATTTCGAAAGTTAAATCTGAATCTTCTAATTCTTCATGTAATGGTGCAGTAGCAAGAGAAATTTCAGTTGCTAGTGTTGTTGAAGAAATTTCAGATTCAAATTTTTTAACACCATCAATAATTTCATTAGAAGTTGAAAAATATTTAAGTGTTATTCTGTCTGAAATATTAAAGTTTTGATTTTTTCTATTTTCTTGGATTGCACGAATGAAATCACGGATAATTCCTTCGATTTTAAGTTCAGGTGTTATGTTTGTATCAAGCAAAACAACAGCAGAGTTATCTGATGTTGATTTTCCTTTGAAATTACCAATAACTTCGACCTTTATTTCAAATTCGTTTGGTTGTAATTCATAACCAGCAATCTTGCAAATACCATCAACTATTTCGTATTGGTTTTGTTTTGCAGCTTTTTGAATTTCTGCTAATGCACGACCAAGGCGTTTTCCAACAATAGGAGTGTAAATATAAAGAAGTTTTTTTGCATATTTATCAATATCTGTTGTAAATGCAATTTCTTTTACATTACACTCTGTTTTTATAATATCAGTATATGGTTTTAACATTTCAGATTTTGGAGATGCTATAGTCATAAGTGATAATGGTTGACGGTTACGGATTTTTGCTTCTTCACGAAGTGTTTTCGCACTTGAGCAGATAGAAATTACTGTATCCATAACAGAGATTAAATCAGTATCTTTTATACCAGTTGGTTGTGCATAAAGAGATAGGTGAACAGAACTTTCTCCGGTTAAATTTTTATAAATAAAATCAGTGATAAATGGCATAAGTGGTGCCATAATCTTTGTTATATCAATTAATACAGTGTAGAGTGTATTAAATGCCTTGATTTGAGTTTCTTTTGAAACGCTTGTTCCCCAGAATCTTTCACGGCATTGACGAATATACCAGTTATTAAGGATATCAAGGAATCTTTCACATAATGTTGTAAAGGTTGCAATATCATAATTATCCATACAAATTTTTGTTTTTTCCTTTAATTCCTCAAGTTTTGAAAGTATGTATTTATCCATAATTTCATCAGATGATGTATTATATTCAGCCTTTATTCCATCAGCATTTGCATATAATGTAAAGAAGTGATATGCGTTGTAGTATGGAATTTGAGCCTTTCTTGAAGATACTGCAATTTCAGTTCCTTCTTTTGATAATCTAATCATTTCACCCCTTAATGCCGGAGATGATAACATTATCCAACGAAGGGCATCAGAACCGTATTTATTAAAAAATTCAGTTGGTTCAGAATAATTTTTAAGTTTTTTTGATAATTTTTGACCCTTTTCATCAAAGACAAAACCAGAGCATACACAAGTTTTGAATGGAGCACGACCAAATAATGCTACACCTAAAACGGTTAGTGTATAGAACCAACCACGAGTTTGGTCAGTTCCTTCGATGATGAAGTCAGCAGGGAAGTGTTTATCAAACCAATCTTTGTTTTCAAATGGATAGTGGCAAGATGCAAATGGCATGGAACCACTTTCAAACCAACAATCAAATACATCAGGAATACGACGCATCATTGATTTTCCAGTCGGATCATCAGGGTTTGGATATACAATTTTATCAATGTATGGACGGTGTAAATCAACAACTTTCATACCTGATGCCTTTTCAATTTCAGCAATAGATCCAAAAACATCAATCCTTGGATATTTTGGATCATCAGATTTCCAAACAGGAAGTGGAACACCCCAGAATCTGTTTCTTGAAATAGACCAATCACGAGCACCCTCTAACCATTTTCCAAAACGACCATATTTAATATGTTCAGGAATCCATGTTATATTTTCATTTGCTTTGATTAACTCGTCCTTTATGTTTTCTACACGAACGAACCAAGAGCTCATTGCTTTATAGATAAGAGGTTTATCAGTTCTCCAACAGAAAGGATATGAGTGAGTAATTTGTGATTTTTGGAAAAGTTTACCTTCTTCCTTTAATTTTGTAAATATTAAGTCATTTGTATCAAATACTTGCATACCAGCATAGTCAGAAACTTCGGATGTAAATTTACCTTCGCCATCAACAGGGCAAAGAACAGGAAAATCTTTGTTGAAAGATTTACATACATTAAAATCGTCTTCACCAAATCCAGGTGCAGTATGAACAACACCGGTTCCATCTTCGATTGAAACATATTCCCCAGATAAAACTTGGAAAGCATCATATTTTTCACGATAATCTGCAAAGTATGGGAAAAGTGGTGTATAATGTAAACCAACAAGTTCGCTTCCTTTGATTTCGCGAATAAATGTTGCATTTGCAAGTTCTTTTTTATATGCAGATGTGCGAGCAGTAGCGAGAACTAATTTTTCACCATTTAATTCGTAAATTGAGTAATCAATGTCGCGACCAACAACAAGCATTAAATTTGATGGAAGAGTCCATGGTGTTGTTGTCCATGCAAGAAGTGTTAAACCATTTTCAAGATTAAATTTAACAGTTGCAGTATTATCTGTTTTATCCTGATAACCTTGGTTTACTTCAAAATTTGAAAGAGGTGTTTCCGCAGCCCATGAATATGGAAGGATACGAAAATCTTCGTAAAGAAGTCCTTTTTCATATAGTGTTTTGAATGCCCAAAGAATACTTTCAGAATATTCCTTGTCCATTGTTTTATAAGAATTTTCCATATCAACCCAACGACCAAGACGGTTAATAATACCTTTCCATTCATTGGTATAGGTCAATACATCTTCACGACATTTTGTTGTAAATTTATCAACGCCATAATTTTCAATAGCTTTTTTACCAGAAATGCCAAGTTCTTTTTCTGTTTTAAGTTCAGGTGGAAGTCCATGACAATCCCAACCCCAACGGCGTTTTACTTTGTTTCCAAGCATTGTTTGATAACGAGCAACGGTATCCTTTGCAAAACTTTGCAACACATGACCATAATGAGGAAGTCCATTTGCAAATGGAGGTCCATCATAAAAAACAAATTCGTCCTTTTCATCGCGTTCATCAACTGAGCGTTCGAAAATTTTTTCTTTGTTCCAAAAAGCAAGAACTTTTTCTTCTATTTCTGGAAAATTTGGTTTTGCAACAGATTCAGGATAAATATTTTTACTTGACATAATTATTTCCTTTGTTAATATTCGTCATATTTAATAATAGAACTATGATAATAAGGTTTTAAAATGAATTCAATAGAAAAAAATGCTAAATTAAAAGAAAAGTTTAATGCTGTGTCAGTTTACTCATTTGGAAAAGAACCAGTTGAAAAATCAAGATTGGCTGTTTTTGATTTTGATGAAACTTTGGTTAAATCTCAAGAAATGTTTTATATCTTGATGGAAGATGCGATGAAAAGACTTAATCTTCCTCATTCTGAATATATAGTAAAAAATGTTTTTACAAACTGGGATAAAGAGTATTTTGGTTGGGGTAAGGATTTGGAAGAACAAAAACAAATTTATCTGAAAAAATATCAACCTTTGATTACAAAACTTTCCAATGAAACGCAATATATAAAACAAATGTATTTTTACGATAATATGAAAAGTGTTATTAAATCATTAGCAAAAACAGATATTGCCCTTGCGATTGCTTCGTCACGCGATTTGACTTCTATTTTAACATTTATGAAAATGCACGGTATGAGAGATTATTTTTCAATTATTGAAGCAACAGAAGGTGGTAAGAATTTTGATGATAAACCTAATACTGCTATTGTAAATTATATTGCTCAAGAAGTTGGTATTCCTTTGGATAGATCTGTGATGATTGGGGATTCTCCATGTGATATTCAAATGGGTAAAGATGCAGGAATGAAAACTATTGCTGTTGGTTATAACAAAGAAAAATCAAAAGTTGATTTTTTAGCAGGTATGAAACCTGATGCTATGATTGATAAAGAAGAATATATAACTATACTTCCATTTGCTATTACTCTTCTTTTATCACAAGAAAATAGTAGATAATTTTTAAAAATAATTGATATTATTCTGATTATTGCTATAATATAGCAAGGTGTTTTTATTAAATTTGAGGCAAAAAATGAATTATGATGTTGTTGTCATAGGTGGTGGTCATGCAGGAATAGAGGCAAGTTCTGCTTCTGCAAGATTAGGACTTAGAACTGCACTTGTTACTTTTATGAAAACAAATATTGGTGAAATGTCATGTAATCCATCTATTGGTGGTCTTGGGAAAGGACATTTGGTTCGTGAAATAGATGCTCTTGATGGTGTTATGGCAAGGGCTATTGATAAAGCAGGAACTCAGTTTAGAGTTCTTAATGCATCAAAGGGTGCTGCGGTTCAAGGACCAAGAGCTCAAGCTGATAGAACTTTGTATAAAAAAGCAGTTAATGAAATTTTAGCAGAGCAGAAAACTTTGGATATCATAGAAGATGAAGCTGTTGAAATTTTGTTTGATGATAAATTTGAAAATGTTTGTGGTATTGTTTTAAAATCTAATGGAATAATAAATTGTAAATCAGTTGTTCTTACTACTGGAACTTTTTTAAATGGTGTTATGCATACAGGTGAAGAACAAACTAAGGGTGGTAGAGTTGGAGAAAAGGCAAGTTATGGAATCACAGAATCATTAAAAAAAGCTGGCTTTGAAATATTAAGACTTAAAACTGGAACACCAGCAAGACTTTCTATGGCTACAATAAATTATGATGGGTTAGAGTGTCAGGAAAGTGATAATCCTCCGGAAGCATTTTCTTATATGACAGATAAAATTTCCCAAGAATTGCTACCTTGTTATATAACTTATACTAATGCAAAGACACATAAAATTATTACTGATAACAAAGATAGAACTCCTCTTTATAATGGTCAGATAAAATCTATTGGGCCAAGATATTGCCCAAGTATCGAAGATAAAGTTGTTAGGTTTGCATCACATCCTTCTCATCATATATTTTTGGAACAAGAAGGATATGGTTCAGATGTTATTTATCCTAATGGTATTTCAACCTCTTTACCAAAAGATGTGCAAGAAGATTTTATACATTCGATAAAGGGATTGGAAAATGTAAAAATTCTTCGTTATGGTTATGCGATTGAATATGATGCGATTGATGCAAGAGAACTTAAACCAACACTTGGTTCAAAAAGAATAAATGGACTTTATTTTGCAGGTCAAATAAATGGAACAAGTGGTTATGAAGAGGCTGCATCTCAGGGTATTTTGGCTGGAATAAATGCAGGGCTTTTTGCAAAAGGGGAAGATGAATTAGTTCTTGATAGAAGTCAGGCATATATTGGTGTATTGGTTGATGATATTACTACTTTGGGTGTTGATGAGCCATACAGAATGTTTACTGCAAGATCTGAATATCGTTTAAGTATTAGGGCTGATAATGCGGACCAAAGACTTACTTCTATTGGTATAAAGATTGGTTGTGTTGGAGAAAAAAGAAAAAAACTTTTTGATGAAAAAATGAAACAGATTGTGAATCTTAAAACTTTTTTGAAATCAAAAAAATTAAATAATAAAAAACTTAAACTTGTTGAATGTGAAGGTTGTGGTGCCGCTGGGTCTGATGCTTATGAGGCTTTGAAATATAGTGAACTTGATATGAATAAAATTGAAACTATTTTTCCAGAAGTGGCAGAATATCCTTATAATATTATTAAACAAGTTGAAATTGAGGGTAAATATCAAGGATATCTTAAACGACAGGAAATGGATATTGCTTCGTATAAAAAAGATCAAGAATTAAAGATACCTTATAACATTGATTATGATAAAATAGGTGGACTTAATTTGGAATTGAGGGCTAAACTTAAAAAGGCGAAGCCTACTACTTTGGCTAGTGCATCGCGAATCCCTGGGATGACACCTGCTGGATTGACAGCATTATTGAAATATGTTAAAAAGTAAATATGGAGGATAGTTGATGAAAAAGTATTGTTCTTTTCCATTTATGAGATTTACTATTGAGTGGGATGGTAATGTTTCTTTTTGTTGTCCGGCTTATAATAACAACTATTTTATTGGTAATATTTTCAAAGATTCATTTGAAGATATGTGGTATGGGGAAAAGGCAACAGAATTTAGAAAATCTATTTTAGATGGGAGCTATAAATATTGCAATTTAGATATTTGTGGTGAATGGCACGAATTTTGTAGATTTAATAAAGAAGATTATCCAAAAGATGAAAATTTTTTACATCCTCCGTTTCCACAGACTGTGAATTTAAGTTATGTTAGGTCTTGTAATGTAAGATGTAAAACATGCCGTGATGTTTTGGATGTGGAAACAAAAGAGCAAACAAAATGTTTTGATGAGGTTGCTGATAAAATTGTGCATATTTGTAAAAATGCAGATTTGATTTATCTTAACGGTGGCGGTGAATTATTTACAAGTAATCATTTGAAACATGTTGTTAATAAACTTACAGATACATATCCTTTGTTAGAGTTCCAAGTTCATTCTAATGGTCTTTTGTTTGATGAAAAACATATAAAAGATTTTGGTTTAGAAAATAAAATTCATAGGATTGAAATTTCTGTGCATGCTGCGACAAAGAAAACTTATGAAAAAATTGTTCGTGGTGGACATTGGGAACAAATTATTAAAAATTTAAAGTACTTATCTAAAATTTCAAAAGAACAAGATATAGATTTTACTTTGATTTTTGTTGCTCATTCTTTGAATTATAAAGAGATGCCTAAGTTTGTAAAATTAGGGAACAAGTTAGGAGCAAGGGTTGCTTTTTGGAAGTATAGAAATTGGCCTAATACAAAAATGGGTGAGGAGTATGAAAGATATACTTGTTGGGACCCAACGCATCCAGAATATAAAAAGTTTATTAAAGTGTTAAGACGACTTAAAACTATGCATGGTTATAGAATGGATGAAGGATATCTTAGGGAACTTCAAAATAGTTTAGATTATCTATGGTGGCAGAAGATATTGAACTTTTTCAAAAGAAAAAATAAAAAAGAGGTTTAATTAAAAACCTCTAAATCTCCGTTGGAAATTATTATTAACTTGTCATTTATGACAATAGGGGAAACATCGATTTTTGATGTAAGGTTTTCCGTTTCAATAATCTGACCATTATATGGATTTACCTTTATTAAATCACCATTTGATACAGGGATAATAAGTTGATTATTTATTAAAAGAGGATCAAAGAAAATATCATTTTTACCTATATCAAGTTTTGTTTCCCAAATTTTATTTCCTGTTATTGCATTGGAGGCAAAAACTATTTTGTTATTGTCTATATCAAACATAATATTATTTGATATAATAGGAGTCGTTTTACCACCGTTTGATGTAATCCAAATAGTAGAGCCATCGTTTATGTTAAATGCTTTTGTAATATCATTATAACTTTTTACAATTACGGTATCTTTATTTATTACAGGATTTGCAATGATATCGGAAATGTTATTTATATTAGATGTATTGATTTTATATGCAGAATCAAGCCATATTGCAGTTGATGTATCAGCCATAATCATATGAACTTCACCATTTGAGAAAGTAGTGATAAGTTTATCATCTTTGCAAGCAGGGGTGGAACCTTTTATAAAAGAAGAACTTTCCTCAATAGTTTTGTGGATATATTCTTTTTCCCCGTTTGATGGATTGATTGCAAATGTTTCATTATTATCTGTTGTAAAAAATAGTTTGTTATTACAAAAAGTAAGCCCAGATTTTAGAGTAGTATTGAAATACTTGCTATAGATGATTTCACCTGTTTTAGCATTAAGTTTAACAAGTTGTGCGTTGTTTGTTATTAAATACAAATCATTATTATTTAATGCAAGAGCACCAAATGTAATTAAATCTTTGTTTGAAAATTTATGAAACCAAACTGTTTTTCCAGTATTTATATTTGTTGCAGTTAAGCGAAGATTTCCCGAAATGGTAAAAATTAAATCTTCGTTTGCAACAGGGGTATAAAGAATTTGTTTTTTTGAACTAGAAGTTCCAATATCATTTGAATAAAGTTTGTGAAATTTTTTGTGTCCTGCGATGTGTCCCATATTGTTTTCAGAATTACCACCGGTTGATGTCCATTCTTTGTTTATATATGGTTTTTCAAGTATAATTTGTTTTTGTTCTATACTTTGATTTTGGGTTTTATTGAATATAGAAATTTTTTTACCTTGAAGTGGTTGAGGAGCACTTTCACAACCAAAAATTAAGGCAGAGGAAAATAAAATACCCAGCTTTTTTTTCATATTTTGCATTTTTTTCATTTTATTTTCCCTCCTATATTTTTATTTTGTTTTTGCAGATTTTATGTAATTCAATAATGTTAAACTTTGAGATTTAAGACTTACTGGAAGATTTATATTATCGACTAAATCTTCGAAAATCTTTTCTGCAGAATCAAAATTATTTTCTTTTACATAGATAGAGCCAAGAACAAATTTTGCAACAGCAGATAATGGTTTTGATGAGTTTATATATAATAAGTTCTTTTTTATTGCAGTTAAATCTTTTCCAGAAAGAGATGAAAGCATTGTGCCAAGTTTTATTATTGCAAGATTTTCAAAAACCTCATCTGATGAATTTTTTATTATATCGTTAAGAGTATCTATTGCATCATTATATTTATTGTTTTCAATTTGTGTTGAATAAATATTGAAATATGCAATATTTTTGTAGCCGAATTTTGCTTCGTTTGCAAATTCTTTTAATTCAGAAATACGAGTATCAACAGATACATTTTCTTTTGACATAATTTGTTCAAATCTTTTTGCATTTTTTAAACTTATATCTTTTTTATATGTGATAAACCAATTTTTTGCGATAGTAATTGCAAGGATAAGAACAATTATAGATATGATATAGTTTTTATATTTTTGCCAAATTTTTGAAAGTTGTTCGGCTTGAACATCTTCTTGGACTTCACGAAAGAAAGCATTTTTTTGGCTTTCGATATATTGTTCTTTTAATGATAATTTTTTTTCAGTTTTATTTTTTGACATATTATACCTCCGCATTGTCAGCTATGTTTCCGTTGATATCTCCGTTTTCATCTAAAACTTTTTTAGAAGTTTTTTTCTTTGAAGAATTTTTCATCATTTTTACAGGTTTTAAAGTAGGTTCTGCTAATGTATTACCATTTATTTCCTTTTTTAATGCTTTCTTAAGTTTTTTTTCTTCTATTTCTGCAGCCATAGCAAGTCTTGCTTCTAATCTTGCTTGTTTTTCAGCTTCAAGTTCTTCATCTATTTTTTGAATAGCTTCTTTTTGTTTTTCAAATATAGTTGCAAGTCCAGCTTTTGCAGTTGTAATAAGTTTTGTTAGTTCATTTTCAGTGAATGGGATTTTTTCAGCAGTTCCTTGGATTTCAACAATACCACCACTTTCTGTCATAACAAAATTACTATCTGTTTCGGCATTACTATCTTCTTCGTAATCAAGGTCAAGAAGAATTTCACCATTAACAATACCACATGAAATACCTGCAACCATATCAAGGATAGGGGAGGTAGTCCATCTTTGCTTTTGTTGTAATTTTTTAAGAGCAATGTATAAAGCAATATATCCACCAGTGATTGATGCAGTGCGTGTGCCACCATCTGCTTGGATAACATCGCAATCAATAATAACTTGTCTTTCACCAAGTTTTTGTAAATCAACAACAGAACGAAGTGAACGACCAATCAATCTTTGAATTTCAGCAGTGCGACCACCTTGTTTTGCCTTGTCCCTGTCAACACGAGTTGTGCATGAACCTGGAAGCATACCATATTCTGCAGTTACCCAACCTTGACCAGAATGTTTCAAAAACAAAGGAACTTTTGGTTCTATTGTTGCAGTACACATCACTTGTGTATCACCACAAGTAATTAAACATGAACCATCAGCGTATTTATTTACACCTGTTTTTAATTCAATATTTCTTAGTTCGTCATTTTTCCTTAAAGATTTTCTCATTTTTTATCCTTGAATTCTATTTAGTTTTTTAGTATATTTTATATAAGTTATATATAACTTTTTTAAAAAAGGCAAGTATGAAAGAAAAACTTAGTAATTCTTTACAACTATTATCAGATTCTGTTACTGAATTGGAACAGAGTTTTTTAGCATATAAAAAAGTAAAATCGCAAGATTTTTCACAAGAAGTTGAATTTTATAAGGAAAATGATGAAAAAAATCGTATTCAAATAGATAATCTTAAACATTCTTTGTTAATTGAACAAAGTAAGGTAAGGCGTGCTATTGCTGAGATACATGATTTATCAATTTCACTTAAAAATAAAATAAATAAGTTTTAGAGGGAAAAATGCCAACAGTTAATTTTAAAATAAATTCAAAAAATTATTCTGTGGATTGTGGTGCAGGGCAGGAAGAACAAATTCTTTCTATTGCTGAGCAAATTGATAATAAGGCAAAAAATTTATCATCTATGTTTGGGGATGTTGATAATGAAACTTTGCTTTTGATGGTTTGTATTTTGACTTTTGGTGATATTACAAAGGCAAAAAATAAAATTTCAAATTTGGAACATCAACTTTCTTTGTTGAAAGAAGATGCTTTGGATGAAGAAGTTTTGGCAAATGCGATTGCCCAGATTACCACAAAAATAAAAACATTATCGGCTACACTTTCATCAAGTGCAGAACCAAAAAATAATACTGTGATTGATTTTAAATTTTAGGAGATGTTTATGTTTAAAAAAAATAAAATAGAAAAAACAAAAGATACAGTAGTTGAAATTGTAAAAACTCCACGAAAGGAAACTTCATTTTCTGTGTTTCAGGTGGTGATTTTTGCCTTTCTTTTTATCCTTATGATTTGGATTATTGGTTTTTTAAGTTTGGAACTTGATAACCAGAAAAGACAGGTTGCTGTTTTAGCAAATAAGGTTGATAATATGGAAAAGGGCGGTGTTGAACTTTTAGAAACATATATTAAAAAAATTCGTGATTTGCAAAAGGTTGATATTAAAGAGCAAGTTCAACAATTTGGTCTTGATATAAAAGATAATATCCAAAGAGTGCGTGAACTTATGTTCGATAAAAATGATTTAGAAAAAGTTGAATCAAAAATTAAATCTTTGGAGGAATATAATAAAACTTATAAAGGTATAAATCTTTTGATGTTGACTTCGGCAACACTTCTTCGTGATGCAATAAATCGTGGTGATAATTTTAAAGCCGAACTTGATACTTTGATAGAAGTGGCTGGTAAGGATAAGGTTGTAAAGGAGGCGGAAAAAGTTCTTTTCCCATATAGTGAAACAGGAATTAAAACTTATGCTCAACTTAGAAATGAATTTGAAAAAATTGCTGGGGATATAGTGTTTATGGCTGATAATCCAAATGGTGAAGGTGACAATATTCGTGATAGATTTGTTTTCCGTGTAAAGGGACTTTTGAAAGTAAGAAAGATTGATTTTGAAAACAAAATAGATGAAGAAAAAACTGTAGATTATATTGTTGCAAATGTTGAAAAATATTTAAAAGAAGCTGATTTGAATATGGCAGTTATGGAATTTGAAAAATTGAAAGAAGTATCCGAGGCTGGATTTAATTTTGCAAAAAATTGGTATAATGACGCAAAAATTAAACTTTCTGCAAATGCTGTGATGGCACCAGTTTTAAAGGTTGCTTTGGAAAAGGCTTTGCATGATGTAGAAGTGAAAAAAGTTGCTCCGAAGAAAAAGGTGTTTTTGGTTACTGAACCAACAAAAGAAGCAAATGAATAGGAGATAAAATGTTAAAGACTGCATTCAAATATTTTTTTATATTTCTTTTGTTTTCTGTGATTGGTGTTTGGATTTCCAATAATTACGGAACAGTGGATATTTTTTGGCTTGGGTATAGAATTCATACATCAGTTCCGGTTTTACTTATCTTAATGTGGTTAGTATTTTTCTGTGTTGAAAAATGTATGTCTGTTATTGGATGGTTTTTACATCCAACAAATCCATTCAAAAAGAAAAGTTAAATTTATATTAAAATATTGCATTTTTTTATTTAATATGATATAATTTTGATATATTGTGTATATATAAACATGGAGAGTTTGTTATGGTTAGACAAAACGAATGTGTTGGGAGAGTTAACCCCCTTAAAATACTAAGAAGATTTAGTATTTTTCTTTTTATAATTGTTCTATATAATTGTTCTATTTATTTTTATGTCAGATATTACTGTAGCAAAAACGAAGAGTGCAAGGTCGTCGAAGAGGGCTTCATCTAAGTCGTCTGGTTCTTCGAAGGCTAAAACTTCTTCAAAGAAAGGTTTGCGTTCAGCAAGTTCAAAGAAAGGTTTGCGTTCGGCAAGTTCAAAAAAGTCGGCATCATCGAGTAAGAAGGGTTTGCGTTCGGCAAGTTCAAAATCAGGGGTTTCTTCTACAAAATCAAGTAAGCGTGCAGCTGCGAATTCATCAAAATCATCAAAAAGGGCAAGTGCTTCTAAAAAAACAATAACATCAAAATCTTTGAAAACGGAGGTTGAGGAAACTTCTGTTGTTGAGGAAACTCCTGTTGAAGAAGTAAAAAAGAATTTTTGTAAAGTTGGTGTAGTTTTACGTGCAGTAGATGGAGTTTATTATTCTGCGAAGACAAAAAAATGTGATGCACCAGAAAATGCGTATGAAGAATTGTGGACTGAAGAATCTGGGCTTAGGAAACTTGCATGGATTGAAGATGAAAATGAGGCTGTTTATTTTGAATGTAATGATGGTTATATTTTGAAATCTTCGGTTTGTGTTTCTAATTATGATATTTGTCCTATTGGTGTTCCAATGGAAAGGAGAAAAAGTAAATATATTAACCCTAATACAGATAGTGAATGTTCCCTTCCTGCAAATGCAAATGCAAGAAAGGCAACAGATGAAGAGGCATATGACTGGGGTTTTGATAGTGCTTATGTTGCACAGTGTAAGGCTAATTTTTATGCTGTATCTATAGGTGATAATTATATTGCTAAATGTGAGAAATGTCCGGATGGAACAGAATCTTCGGTTGGAGCTATGAGTATAAATGATTGTAAGGTGAATGCTGTAACTTCTGTAGTGGAAGAGGCTGTTTCTGAACCTGTTAATGATGAAGAATCATTAAAGAAAGCCGAAGAAGAGAGGGCTGCTGCTGAAAAGAAGAAAGCCGAAGAAGAGAAGGCTGCTGCTGAGAAGAAGAAAGCTGAGGAAGAGAAGGCTGCGGCTGAGAAGAAAGCTGAGGAAGAGAGGGTTGCGGCTGAGAAGAAGAAAGCTGAAGAAGAGAGGATTGCTGCTGAGAAGAAAAAAGCTGAAGAAGAAGAGAAGAAAAAAGTAGATGCGTCTAGTTCTTGTAAGGCTGGATCATATTATGATGAAATAACAAAGAGTTGTTTAACTTGTTTTGCAGGTACTTATTCAAAGGATGGTGCAAAAGCTTGTGTAAAATGTCCTGCTGGAACATATAATGATCAGTCTGGTGCAACAGAGTGTAAAAAATGTGATTTTGTGAATAGTAATAATTTTGGGAATAGTAATTTTGGTTTATCTTTTTCTAACACATTTAGAGGGGCAAGCTATTGTAGTCCAGTGACTGTATTAACCAGTGATTTTGTTAATCTTGCACTTAATGGAGAAGGATATTCCAGTTCTCGTTCATATGATTGTTCTAATTCTGATAAAAGTTCACTTTTTAATTATTTGGTGTGTCGTGAAAACGATGTGTCAGTTAGTGTTCGTGTATCTGGTTATCTTAGAGGAAAGATTGGTAAATTTGTATTTGGTGATAATTTTTCTTGGAGATGTGATTCTTTACCATGTATAATTCCATCGCGTCAATACAATTCATCTAAAACTTGTAATTTTATAAAACTTGATTTGGATGGTGCTGCCTATACTGCAACTTTAAATAATTGTGATAGTGTTACAAAGAATTATTGGTCTAATTGGCTTCAAAGTCATAGGTATAATGTAGATAGTTATAAGAGGTTTTCTACTAGAGATCCTGAATTATTTAAACAATGGAAAATTTCGGAAGAGGGGATGAATAAAATTTTTGAAGATCTTTTCTGGGAAGAAGTTTCTGGACCATTTGAAAGTATAGCATGGGGTGATCCTGTTAAAAAAGCGACATTTGCAAAGAAAAATATTTCTGATGGTATTTATCAATACCGTTGTGTTGGAGGGGATCAATATCTTATTGGAGGTGGAACATGTAAGGAAGAAGATTGTGATGCAAAGAAAGTAGAATGTACAAAAATGCTTGATAGTATAAATGAAGAACCTTCTCTTGTTAAGGCATTACAGATGTTCCAGGAAATGCAAAATAAATAAAATTATTTAATCGTAAAATGGGAGTTTCGGCTCCCTTTTTTATTGACTTATTCAAATTTTAAAGTAAAATTTTCTTAGTTTGATGATAAGGAAAGATGGCAGAGTGGTCGATTGCACACGCTTGGAAAGCGTGCATACCGCAAGGTATCGAGGGTTCGAATCCCCCTCTTTCCGCCACTTGATAGGGAAGTCGTTGTCGAATCTTTTTCTTTTTGTTATTTAAGTGGGAGGTTTTTATGAATAACATTCTTTTTGGTATTTTTTATTTTTGTGCCTTTTTTGCTTGTATTTATGTGGCGTATGAGATTTGGAAATTACCTATTTCTATTGCAAAAAAAAGAGGATTAGCAAAGCAAGATGTCGAAGTTGTAAAAACACTTTGTTATTTGAGTTTTTTATTCGGTTTTCCATATATAATTGCTTTGTGTATGGCTTGTTTTAATACTTCTAAAAATTAAAGAGGTTGATTTGAAAAAAGTTTGTATAATCATTCCAACATACAATGAAATAGAAAACATAAAAGAAATTATTTCAAAGGATTTTGATATAAATCCAGATGTTAGTATTTTAGTTGTGGATGATAATTCGTTGGATGGAACAGGGGCTTTGGTTGATAATTTAATTAAAGACAAAGTGTTTGGTGACAGACTTCATATTCTTCATAGAAGTGGAAAATTAGGTTTAGGGACTGCGTATATTCAAGGTTTTCAGTGGGCTATGGAAAATGGGTTTGATACATTTATTTCTCAAGATGCTGATTTTTCGCATAATCCTATTTATATAAAAGATATGCTTGATGCAATTAAAAATGGTGCAGATGTTTGTATTGGGAGTAGGTATGTAAAAAATGGTGGTGTGAAAAATTGGGGAATAGGTAGAAAAATTATTTCAAAAGGTGGTTCGTTGTATGCAAGATTTTTGCTTTTAAGTTCCATTAAGGATTTAACCGGTGGGTATAATTGTTATACAAGAAAATCTTTGGAAAAAATAAATCTTAAAACTATTATTTCGAATGGTTATTGTTTTCAAATAGAAATGAAATTTAGAAATATTTTGGCTGGATTAAAAATAGTTGAAATACCAATTATTTTTGAAGATAGAAGAGTTGGAAAATCCAAGATGAGTAAAAAGATTTTTTTTGAGGCTATGCTTAATGTTGTAAAAATGACATTTAGTAGAGGTAAAATAAAATCTATGATGAATTAGTTCTTTTTTTGAAAATTATAAAGTTATTTCCGATAAAATTAAATATAGTTGCAACACCAATACCAAGACATTGAGAATAGATGGCTGTAATTTTTTGCAATATGTCGGTTTTGAGTAAAAAGCCGGTTATTTCGAATGTTTTTTGAAAAAATGAATAGTTATTTAATGCTGGCATAAGAAACTTTTCAGATAAATATAATGTTAGTAAATTTATACCTAAAGTGATAGTGCAGATACACATAAATTTTGCCCACAATTTTTTTGATTTTTTTTGACCTCGGTCATTAAAAGTCCATGAGGCATTTATTTCGTATGTTGTGGTTGCCGATATTATGAATGATAAAAACGAACTGAAAATATAATTTACATTTGATAAGTTTAATATAGTGAATATAAAAATATTTACTATGGCTCCGGTTCCGCCGGCGATACAAAATTTTATAAATCGTTTCATTATTTTTATTTCCTTTTATTTTTTATATGGTAAAATTATAAGGAATTTTGTGCAAGGAAAAAATATGTATGATGATATTATAAATGATATTCAAAATTTAAGTAATTCAAAAATTGCAAAGGGTCAATTACGATTTTTTAAAACAGGTAAGGGTGAATATGCTGAAGGGGATAAATTTTATGGACTTAAAAATCCAACGATTAGAATCCTTGTAAAAAAATATAAAGATGTTAGGGATTTTGATATAATTCAAAAACTTTTACATAATTCATATCATGAAGTTAGATTATTTGCATTGCTTTTAATGGTAGAGATTTTTAATAAATCAGATTTGAATGTTAAAAAGGAAATTGTTAACCTTTATATAAAAAATGTAAACTATATAAATAATTGGGATTTAGTTGATTTATCAGTTTATAAAATTTTAGGTAAATATTGTTTGTTAATAGATGACTATAGTTTGCTTTATAATTTATCTGATATAGGGCATTTGTGGAGTGAGCGTATGAGTGTTGTAGCAAATTGGATTATAGTTAAAAATGGAAAATTTGATATATTGATTAGTTTAGCAAAAAAGTTTATTTCTCATAAACATGATTTAATGCATAAGGCTGTGGGTTGGATTTTACGGGAAATGGGAAAAAGTTCTGATGAAGGATATAATCAACTTTTATTGTTTTTGGATGAGTATGCTAGTGTTATGCCAAGGACTATGCTTAGATATTCAATAGAAAAATTATCAAAAAATTTGCAAAAAAGGTATATGAATCTTTAATTTTGTCTAGTAAATTTTTAATAAAAACGCATAAAAACGCATTTAAAACGATTTTTATAATTTTCGATCAAAAAAATTGGTTTTTTTTGTAAAAAATAGGTTTTGAAATATCGAAAAAAGTTAGGATTTTCCTTGCTTTTAAGAAAAATTTTTAATAAAATTTAGTCATTATTTAATAACTTTAAGGAAAGGTGTTAAAATGGCTGAAGATAAAAGCAAACAAGATTTACAAAATGAAGTTGCAATAGAAGAAGTAAAAGAAGAAACTATTGAACTTCACGATACACATACTCAGGAAAGTGATGAAACACTTCGTGAGCATAGAGAAAAACTTGCTCATGATAAGGATGCTATTAAAAAAGCAGAAGCTGAATATTCTGCTGATAGTATTAAGTATCTTAAGGGTTTAGATGCTGTTCGTAAGCGTCCAGGTATGTATATTGGTGATACAGATGATGGAACAGGACTTCATCATATGGTTTACGAAGTAGTTGATAACTCAATCGATGAGGCTTTGGCTGGTTGGTGTGATTGTGTTAATATTACAATAAATTCTGATGGTTCAGTTTCTGTAAAAGATAATGGTCGTGGTATTCCTGTTGGTATAAATAAAGAAACAGGTCGTTCGGCTGCTGAACTTATTATGACAGAACTTCATGCTGGTGGTAAATTTGATCAGAATTCATATAAGGTTTCAGGAGGTCTTCATGGTGTGGGTGTTTCTGTTGTTAATGCTTTGTCATCATGGCTTGAACTTAGAATTTGGCGTGAAGGTAAAGAACATTTTATGAAATTCGAAAATGGTGCTGTTGTTGAACCAATTAGAGTTGTGAAGGAATGTCCAGAAGATGTGAAGGGAACTGAAGTTACTTTCTTCCCATCAAATGAAATATTCCCATCAACAGAATTTGATTTTGCAACTATTGAAGCAAGACTTCGTGAACTTGCATTTTTGAATAGTGGTGTGAAAATTGTTTTGACTGATAAACGCGGTGAACAAGAAAACACAGTTGAATTTTTCTATGAAGGTGGTATCGAAGCCTTTGTTAAATATCTTGATAGAAGTAAAAATGCACTTATTTCTTCATCTGTCAATATTAAGGGTGAAAAAGATAATATTATGGTGGAAGCATCTATTGAATGGAATGATTCATATCATGAAAATATGCTTTGCTTTACAAATAATATTCCTCAACGCGATGGTGGAACACACTTAGCTGGATTTAGGGCTGCTCTTACAAGATGTATAAATTCTTATGTGAATGCAAATGGCCTTATTAAGAAAAAGGATATTGAAATTGCATCAGAAGATATGCGTGAAGGTTTAACATGCGTTCTTTCTGTTAAGGTTCCTGATCCAAAGTTTTCATCACAGACAAAGGAAAAGTTGGTTTCAAGTGAAGTAAGACCTGTTGTTGAAAGTGTTATAAATGAAAAACTTTCTACTTGGTTTGAAGAACATCCTGTAGAGGCAAAACAAGTTATTGAAAAGATTGTTGAAGCTGCTACTGCTCGTGAGGCTGCTAGAAAGGCAAGAGAACTTACTAGAAGAAAAACTGCACTTGATATTGCAACTCTTCCTGGAAAACTTGCTGATTGTCAGGAAAGAGATCCTGCACTTTCTGAATTATTTATAGTTGAGGGAGATTCTGCGGGTGGTTCTGCAAAACAAGGTAGAAATCGTGCAAACCAAGCTATACTTCCACTTCGTGGTAAGATTTTAAATGTTGAAAGAGCTAGATTTGATAGAGTTCTTTCTTCGGAAATTATTGGAACGCTTATTATGGCTCTTGGTTGTGGTATTGGTAAGGATGAGTTTGATATTTCAAAACTTCGTTATCATAAAATTATTATTATGACCGATGCCGATGTCGATGGTGCCCATATTAGAACTTTGCTTTTGACATTCTTCTATCGTCAAATGCCAGAAATTATTGAAAAAGGTTATTTGTATATTGCTCAACCACCTTTGTATAAAGTTAAAAGAGGAAATTCTGAAACTTATATGAAAGATGATGCTGCGTTGGAAAATTACCTTATTGATATAATTGTAAATGAGGGTGTTCTTGAATCAGATGATGGTCAAAAGATTGCAGGTGTTGAACTTCGTGATTTGATTGAACGCGCAAGAAAGATGTCAAAACTTGTTGATCCAATCACAAAATATACACCGCTTAAGATTGTTGAAAATGCTGCTATTTGTGGTATGTTTAGTGAGGCTGCTGCTAACAATAAATCTGTGTTAGAAGCAAGTGCTCAAAAAACAATCGAAAGAATGGATGAATTTGAAAAAGAACATTTCAAAGGTTGGAAATTTGAACTTGTTGAAGAAGGTGTTAAGTTTAAACGAGTTCTTCGTGGTGTGACTGAGGAACATCTTTTGAGAAATCAAGAAATTCAAAGTCCAGAAGCAAGACGTATTGATGAAATGATTAACAATGTAAAGGATGTTTTTGCAGGTCATGTTGTTCTTTCTGTAAAGGATAAGAAATATGATGTTTCTCTTCCTGTTGAACTTTTGCACAAGATTTATGAAATTGGTAAAGTTGGTTTAACAGTTTCAAGATATAAAGGTCTTGGAGAAATGAATGCAGAACAACTTTTTGAAACAACAATGGATCCAAATATCAGAACATTACTTCAAGTTAAGGCGGATAATTCTGCTGAATGTGATGAAGTATTTTCAACCCTTATGGGTGATATTGTGGAGCCAAGACGCGATTTTATACAAGCAAATGCTCTTAATGTTGTTAACCTAGATATTTAATTTAAGGTTTTTAGAAAAAAGAAAAAGCTCTTCCGCTGGGAAGGGCTTTTTTCTTGACTAGTAGGTTCTGTTTTAATAAAATAAAATTGTGAATAAAATCACAAGACATAGATGAAAGGAAATAAAAATGAAATCATTATTGAAACTTTGTGGACCAGTAGTATTGTTTGCTGCATTAAATTGTGGACTTAGTGCGATTGGTTATGATTTGGTAAGTATGGTTTTTTCAGGTGATATAGTAAAAATCATAAATATAATCTTTGGAATTTGTGCACTTTTGATTCTTGTTGGTGCAGCAAAAAAATAATGTTTTGATTTTTGATAAACCTTTCCTTTTGGAGAGGTTTTTTTATTTGTAAAAACCCTGACTAAAAATCAGGGTTTTTTGGAACTGTCGAAAGTCTTTAAAAGTTAATACGGAGCATATTTAATTATGCCTAGCACCCACAATCCTCACATGGCTTTTCTTTGCTTTTGTTTTTTATTTTTTCCCTTATCATTTCCATTCTTCGTTCCAAGATATGAGGAACATCAATATCCAAACATCTTGCAAGAAGCATGGTGTTGATAAGAACATCAGCAAGTTCATTGTCGAGCTGGCTTGGTTCATTTAGACGCTCTTGATTTGCATAACCAAAAGATCGTAAAACTTCACGAGCAAGTTCGCCTGATTCTTCTGATATTTTTAACATAATAGCAAAAGCTTCAGTTTTTTTATCCTGATTCTTAAAATAGGTGTTCCATTCTAAATAATCACTTTCGATAAAAGTCTGAATTTCTTTTAAATCCATTGTGCCTCCTTTCATTTATGTTTTTACCTTTTTAAAAGGTAGTAATTTTATAACATGATGATATTTATTTTTCCATAGGTCTATATTCTTTGCTTTTTTGTATTGCCCAATTTATACCTTCGTCGCCACCCCATAAAAGCCAGGCAATAGTTCCGGCAGTTGGGCCACCGTCTTTTAATTTTATTTCTGGGCGAAAGTTTTTACGGTGGCGATTGAACCTTGACATTTTTTTAATTATTTCAATAGGTAAGGGATTTCCAGATATAATTTGTTGTGCACGGGTAAGTCCACTGTCTATGCCTTTTTCTTTTGCTTGGGATAAGGAAAGACCTCCACGATTATATTTTTTGTGTAAGTATAGTCCAAGTTTAGCATTTTCTATTGCTTTTTGTGGTGGAAAAAATTTATTCATTTTGAACCTCCTTAAATAAAAAAATATTTGTTATTAAATGATTTTTCTATCCGAAGATATACCTACTGACACAAAGAGTATTATTTGATATTATGAACATTGCGAAAGCATTTAATTAACAAAACAAAAGGAGAAAAAAATGAATACAATTATGAATTTCGTTTGCCGACCATTAGTTTTGATAGGAGCCCTTAATTGGGGATTGATAGGTGGATTTAATTTTAATTTAGTAGAAGTTTTATTTGGTGTAGGAATTATTGCAAAGATAATTTATTTACTTGTTGGTATAGCTGCACTTTGTTTACTTTATGGATATGCAACACAACCAAAAAAATCTAATAAAGATTAAACGGGAGGGATGAAAAGGGCGAGAGTTTTTTCCGCCCTTTTATAAATGCCACGATATTATTATATTTGAAATGAAGTATCCCCCATTTTGTGGGGGATGTTTTTTTATTCTCCCTCCATATCTGAACATTCATCAAGGACTCCTCACATTTTACCGTGGGGTTAAGCATAAAAAGATTTTTTATGCCCCTATCTTTGTTTCGGACTTTCTACGGTCCCGCATCCAAGTGGATACAAGTTTAATATACTGTTGTATTACATATTTTTTAATAAAAAAAGCTCCCTTATCACAGAGAGCCTTTTTCTTTTTTTTAAACTACTATTATTTGATTGATTTACCAATAGCAACAGCAGTATCTAACATACGATTTGAGAAACCCCATTCGTTATCATACCATGAAACGATACGAACGAAATTGTCGCCCATAACTTTTGTTTCTTTTAAATCAAAAGTTGATGATGCAGGGTTGTGAATGAAATCTGATGAAACAAGTGCATCATTGTTTGTGCAAAGGATGCCTTTGTATCTTTCTGTTGCAGCTTCTTTAACAATAGCTTCGTTAATTTCTTCTGCTGTAACTTTATCTTTGTTTACAACAAATTTGAAGTCAACAAGTGAAACATCAGGTGTTGGAACACGTGTTGAAGCACCGTCAAGTTTACCAGCTAATTCTGGGATAACAAGACCGATAGCCTTAGCCGCACCAGTTGTTGTTGGAATAATGTTTTGTGCAGCAGAACGTGAACGGTAAAGATTACCTTTTAAATCTCTATCCAATGTTACTTGGTCACCAGTATATGAGTGAATTGTTGTCATATAACCGTGTGAAATACCAAAATATCTGTTTAAAACTTCTACAACAGGAGCCAAGCAGTTTGTTGTGCAAGATGCGTTTGAGAATACTCTCATATCTGATGTAATTTTGTCTTGGTTAACACCATAAACAACAGTTAAATCAGCACCCTTTGCAGGAGCAGAAACCAAAACTCTTTTTGCACCAGCATCAAGATGAACTTGTGCTTTTTCGCGTTCTGTGAAAATACCTGTGCATTCAAAAACAACATCGATATCTAAATCTTTCCATGGATATTCTTTTGGATCACGGATAGCAAACATTTTTGCCTTTTGTGAACCAGCAATAAGCATATCACCTTCCAATTTTGCTTCTACTGGAAGTCTGCCATGAACTGTATCATATTTCAAAAGATGAAGTGAAGATTCAGGACTTGCCAAATCGTTGATTGCAACAACTTCAACATCCTCTCTACCACTTTCAATCAATGCACGGAAAGTCATTCTTCCGATACGACCAAAACCATTTATAGCTACTTTTACTGTCATTTTAATAATCCTTTCTTTTTTGTTATTATCATCTATTAAAGTAGATTGCAAAAAATTATACTATTTTTCCTGTAAAGTTCAAGATATTTTATTTGACGAAAATTTATTTATATTCAATATTTATTTTGTGAGAATTTGGTGCACCCAAGAGGATTCAAACCTCTGACCTTTGGTTCCGGACTATGACCGTAGTTATTCTTAATGACGAGCGGTGTTAGCGAGGAGTTTAGAATAAATAGGTTATAGCCACGCCCACCCGTGAAAGACAAGAGTATAAAAAGTGGTAAGTGAAACCAACGCGATGGAAAAAATACTTGGTGCACCCAAGAGGATTCAAACCTCTGACCTTTGGTTCCGGAAACCAACGCTCTATTCAACTGAGCTATGGGTGCAATGCAAAAATTATATCATAATCTTTACAATTTGCAAAAATTTTTTCAAAAGCACTTTATTTTAAGAAAAAATAATGATATAATGACAAAAGGTAGGCAAAAATGACAAATGCAAAGGTTATTGTAGTTGGTAATGAAAAAGGTGGAAGTGGAAAGTCAACACTGTCCATTCATCTTGCTGTATCATACCTTTATTCTGGCTATAAAGTTGCTACTATTGATTTGGATGGTAGGCAGGGAACTTTGACACATTATATTGAAAATCGTGTCAGATATGCTGAAGAAAATAAACTTGATTTGCCTATGCCGGAACATTTGGTTGTGACACCTTCGCAATTTTCTAATAAACGAAGTTCAGAGGAGGATGAGGAACAACTTGATGCGGAAATTCAAGATTTGAAAAATGAATATGATATAATCATTATTGATACACCGGGAACATTTAGTCATCTTTCTAATGCTGGACATAAAAATGCTGATATTTTAGTTACTCCTGTTAATGATAGTTTGGTTGATATTGATGTTTTGGCAAATATTGACCCTAATTCAAAGGAGATTATTTCCGAATCTCAATATACCGAAAATATTCGTGAAATTCAAAAAAAGCGTGCTGATCTTGGGATGGCTGATTTAATGTGGATTGTGCTAAGAAATCGTATTTCTCATATAGATGCAAAAAATAAGCGTGAAGTTGATGCAATCCTTAAAAGATTACAGGAAAAACTTGGGTTCACATATATTTCTGGTATTGGGGAAAGGGTTGTTTACCGTGAAATGTTTTTAAAGGGTTTAACCATTCTTGACCTTTTGAAAATAGGTAAAGAGGAAATTTCTATATCTCATATTGCTGCAAAAAATGAACTTTTGGCAGTTCTTAATACTATAAATATTCCTTTGAAACAGGATATTTAGTCTTTTTTTTAATTTTTTTATAAAAATACTTGACTTAAAATATTTTTTAGTCTATAAAATTATCAATCTTAATAAAAACAGGAGATATGTAATGAATGCTAGATTAAAAAAATTTTTGATAGAATCTCTTTCTGCTGATAGGAAGGCAGAAGAGAAAAATAAAAGAGAAACAGTTTCATTTTTCGTTTCAGAAATAGAAAGATGTAAAGTTCAAATTGATAGACTTTCGAGGACTGGTGAACTTGGGGATGCAATGAGATGTAAATATTATCAAAATATTATTGCAGAAAAAACTATGCAAATGGAAGCAAAGTTTTCAAAGGAAGAAATTGAAAAAGCAAAAGTTGAATTTGCAAGCAAACCAAATCCATTTATTTTTAATGATAATCAACGATAGGAAACAAAAATGCCAACATATTATTCAATGAATTATAGAGAAGAACTTAAATTTGTTGAAGCTGAAATTCAGGTATATGAAGATATACTTTCTGGTAAAAGGGTAGTAAATGCTTTACTTTCCGAAGATATGTTAAAAAGTAAAATAAGACAACTTAAACGCTATCGTGCTTCGATTATTGATAGACCACAATATCGTGAAGGAATGTTTGATCCAGATTTTACAAGGTAGTTCTAATTAAAAAAAGCGGGTTTTATGCCCGCCTTTTTATTACATATTTTTTTCTTTATTAAATAACTTGTTATAAATTTCTTTTTTTATATTATCGTTATTTTTTTCTTCCAATGTTTTGCGTATTTTTCTTGGGCTAAGCATAATATCAAAATCTTTACCAGTTCTTAAATCATTATAGATTTCTGAAATAAATTCTTTGTTAGAAATGTTTGCTTTTAGTAAATCTTTTGATATATCTAAGATTTCATCTTTTTCATCAAAAGTCATAGATAAATCAGGTTCTTTTTTACTTATTTGATAACCTAAATATCCAATAAGTAATGAATAAGGAATATAATAACTATCATCTGTTTGCATATTTAACATTGTTGCAATTTCAATGATATTTAATCTACTTTTCATATTTACATTTAATAAATCAGTTGCCAAATCCATTTTATCAGATTCTGATATTTTATAATCCTTGCTATTTAATATTTTTTTAGCTTTTTCTTTTTCTTCTTTGGAAATATATCCAAATTCATCAAGTTTCATTTTTTACCTTTCTTTTAATATGTTATTTTTTTACCCTTGTCCATAGAATCGACAATACCACAAAGGAGTGTTAATGAAGAAATAGCTTCTTTTTCAGAGATAAGAAATGGTTTTCCATCAATCAATGTTTCAGCAATGCTTTTATAGTAAGGAGTATGACCCTTTCCATAAACAGAATCAACATCGTATGAAACATCACAGAATTGTTCGACATCGCCTTCGAATTTCCAATCAAGGATTTTATTTAATGCAACGCCACCAATTTTTACCAAACCTTTTTCACCAATAATTGTGATACTTCCTTCATAATTTTCATTATAAGTAAGAACAGAAAGGTTAAGGTTTCCAATAGTATTATTTTTCCATTCAATAATTGTTGAACCGCAATCTTCGGTTTCAATCTTTCTTTCCCTTGTTTTTCCAAGAGTGTAAATGGATTTAAGAGAACTTTTTGCAAACCAATTCATAATGTCAGTATAGTGAGATGCCTGTGTAATAAAGGCACCGCCATCAATTTTTTTTGAACCATGCCATGCAGGATTTTTATAGTAATCATCATCACGATACCAGAAAACATTTGATGTAATCATATAAATTTTACCAAATGAACCAGCATCCAATGCCTTTTTTACACATTGAATTGTTGGATTAAATCTGTTTTGATGAATAAGAAAGACATGCTTGCCCTTCTTTTTTGCCAAGGAAATAAGTTTTTTCCCTTCTTTTAAGCAAAGTGTTAATGGTTTTTCAACGATAACATTTATTCCTGCTTTAAGAACTTTTCTTGCATTTTCATAGTGAAAACCGTTTGGTGTGCAAATACTTACACAATTAAGTTTTTCAAATTTAAGCATATCATCAATGTTTGTATATGGGTTTGCCCCAGTTTTTTGTTGAGCCTTTTGTAAATTTGTTGGATTTATGTCGCAAACAGCGGCAATTTCCATAGTTTCGTTATTATTTTTAATAGCTTCAAAATGACAATCGGAAATTCGACCACAGCCAACAATTCCCATTCTTAATTTTTGCATTATAACCTCCATGATTGAGAAATATTATAGCATATAAAATATAAAAGTAAAAGAAAAATCCGTGTGAACAAAAAACCTCCCATTTTAGGGAGGCCCTTTTAAATAAATCACAGATTAAACATTAAGAGCAGTTCTGTAAAGTTCTGTTACTTCATCAAGTTCTGATCTATCTGCTTCATCAAGTTTTTTAAGTCTTAAAACAACACGCATAATTTTAGGATCATAGCCAGTTGCTTTTGCTTCTGCATAAATTTCACGAATATCACTACGGATATTAGCCATTTCTTCTTCTAATCTTTCGATTCTGTCCATAAAACTTGAAAGTTCATCTGCGCGGATTCCGTCTGTTTGTGCCATTTACATCTCCTTTTTTTGTAAAAGTTAATAAAAATAAGTTGTAAAACTTAAAATATAATGTATTATATTAGCCATAAAATTACTTAACTCAAGTAAAAAAATAAAAAAAATAACTAACATAAACGAAAAGGATATAAAAATGGATAACAAAAATCTTGATAATAATTACAGATTTACAAAGATTGTTGCTACAATCGGACCTGCTACTGAAGAGTATGAAAATCTTAAGGCAGTAATCGAAGCTGGCGTAAATGTTTGTCGTCTTAATTTCTCTCATGGAACTCATGAAGATCATAAAAAAAGATTCGATAATATTAAAAGAATCGAAAAAGAATTAGGTAAAAAAATTGGTATTATTGCTGATATGCAAGGTCCAAAACTTCGTGTTGGTAAATTTAAAAATGAATTTGAGATTCTTGAAGATGGTCAAGAATTTACTTTTGATAACAACGAAGAACTTGGTGATAACACACGTGTTCAACTTCCAAATGTTGCAATTCTTGATGCATTAAAAGTTGGTGATTACGTTCTTATCAATGATGGTAAAATGAAAGTTCAAGTTATTGAAAAATCTGCTAATGCTGTTAAAACAAAAGTTATTGTTGGTGGTAAAATTTCTGATAGAAAAGGTTTCAATCTTCCAAATACTGTTGTTGATTTACCTATTTACACAGAAAAAGATTTATCAGATTTGGAATTTGCTCTTTCACTTGGTGTTGATTGGGTTACAGCATCATTCGTTCAAACACCTGATGATGTTCGTAATGTAAAGAAAATCATCAATGGACGTGCTCCTTTAATCACAAAAGTTGAAAGACCTACAGCTGCAATCAATTACTTGGAAGAAATTGTTGAACTTTCAGATGCTATTATGGTTGCTCGTGGAGATCTTGGTGTTGAAGTTGAACCACAAATGGTTCCAATGCTTCAAAAAAGAATGATTAAACTTTGCCGTGAAAAAAGAAAACCAGTTATTGTTGCAACACATATGTTGGAATCAATGATTGATAATACATTCCCAACACGTGCCGAAGCATCTGACGTTGCAAATGCTGTTTATGAATGCACAGATTGTGTTATGCTTTCTGCTGAAACTGCACAAGGTAAATATCCAGTAGAAGCAGTAAAGATGATGTCATCAATCATCAAACAAGTAGAAGCTGATCCAGAATACAGAAACTATATCAAAACATACACAAAAGATTTGAAAGAAAATACTTTGGGTGATGTTATGACTTCTGTTGCTGCTGATATTACAAATAAAACAGATGCAAAAGCTGTATTTGCATATACAACATCTGGAACAACTGCAATTAACCTCGCAAAACACAAACCACATGCTCCTATTATCGCTGTTACAGCAGAAGATAAAGTTGCTGGTCGTGTAACACTTTGCTGGGGTGTAACACCAAAAGTTGTTGAAGCAACAGATTCAGATAAAGTTGATGACCTTTCAAGAAATATTGCAAAAGAACTTGGTTTTGCAAAAGAAGGTGATGAACTTGTTCTTACATTTGGTAAGGGAACAGCTACTGCAAAGTCTATCTTTACAGAAGGTGCAACAACACTTGTTTCTGTTATCAAAGCATAAGAATAAAAGTCTTTGTAAAAATTACGCCCCGATTAAAAGTTGGGGCGTTTTTTTATCTGTATTTTTTTATTTCTTTGAAAAATCTTCGCATAGTTCCGTCTGATTCTATATCATCCAATAGTATAGGAAGTTTTACCCTCCAATTTGGATATTCATCCACAGTGCCAGGAACATTTTCCATTTCTATTTGTCCGTAAATATCAACAGTTTTTACTAGATATATAGCACTTTTTGTTTTTGCGCCGTAAATGTTGAAAGAATATTCAAGATATTTTGGAACATTTTCGCCGTGAATATTTTTAATAAAACTTTTTTCGTTATTTTTGTAAAATGATTTCGTTTTTTTAAGAATTTTTACGAAATCTTCTCTTTCCTCATCCCGTTCAGCAAGATTTGCAATGTATTGAGATTCCTTTGGAAATAAATTGCATTTTTTATTTATTTCTATATCTTCGGAAATCCAATATCCACAACTGGTTGCTTGGTCATGGGTGCTTACCTGACAAAGAGAATAATAAGGATATTTATCAGTATTTAAAAAATTACCGTTTTCATCCTTTTGTCGGAAAAGTATTTTATTTGAAAATATGTTATGTTGTGCCATCATTTCAGGAAAACCATCTGGAACATTTCCCAAATCTTCACCAATAACAAGGCATTTATTTTTATAACTTTCAAGACAAAGTATTGCGGTCATATCCTTGAAATTATAATCTATGTATGCACCACCATTTTTTTGTGAAATACAGAAAAGTCGCATAAGACTGAAAGAATGATCAAGTCTTATTGCGTTGGCATACTTCATATTTTGTCGTAATAGATTTCGGAAATCTTTGTAATTTGTTTGTTTCATAACAAGAGGATTAGGAGGTACTAAACCCCAAGTTTGTCCCTTTGGCCTTATAGTATCAGGAGGGGTTCCAATATCAATATTATCCATAAAGTGGGATGGTTTTTCCCATACCTCAACCCCATCAGATGCAGCCCCAACAGGAATATCTAAATAAAGGCCAATTTTCATTTTTAATTTTTTTGTTAGGCTTTTTATGCTTTCAAGTTGTATATGTGAAAGCCAATGAGCGTATGCAAAAAATTCTATCCTATCTTTATGATATTTTTTGAATTTTTGGACGGCATTGGAATTTATATTTTGTAAGTCATTTTGCCAATTTTTCCAATAGGAATTTTGTTTTTCAAGTATTGTTTCAAATAGGCAAAGATTTTGTAATTTTATTCCTTCGGTATTTAAAAATTTTTGAAAATATTTTGCCCTTATACTACCTTTTTTCAAATGTTCTTCCTTAAAATGTTTATACATAAGATTAAGAAGTTTTAATTTGAAATTAAAGATACTTTTATAATCAATGGTTTTTGCATTTTTAAGTTTTAAAAGAGATTTTTTATATTCAGGTGTTTTGATATATTTTTGGATATCTTTTGAATTTTTAAAATCATCAACTTCTTGTAAATCTAAATAAATATAGTTGATATATTCACGACTTAAAGTTCGGTATGGGGAAACATCGGATGATGGGTTTGATGTCATTACACCCAAAGGATTTATTCCAACAAAATCGCATCCATATTTATGTGCTAAAGTAATAAAAGTTTTTAAATCAGAAAAATCACCAATACCCATATTATGTTTCGATTTAATAGCATAAAGTTGCACACTTAATCCAAGGATTTTTTTCTTTGCCTGAATAATACTAGGAAGATAAGAACTTTTTGGTGCAATGATAAGAAAGGTTTGAAAAATTTTTTCATCTATTTGTGCTATTACATTGTAATAATCAGGTTCAAATTTTTTGTGAAAAGGAATTAAAAGTTTGTAATAAATTTTTCCATCAATTTTTTTTGTTTGTGTTATAAGTTTTTTATCAAGTTTTTTTATTATTTCTTTTTTTAAACCATTTTCATTTATGAATGTAAAAACAACTTTTTTTTCAATATGATTTTTTTCTATGAAAAATGGAATTTCAATTTTTTCATTATCAAAGAAAGAATAAACATTTTCGAAACCATTTAGATATGGAAAATTTTCAAGATTTTTTAATACTTTTTGTAATGATGTTTCCTTAAAATTTTTAATTCCCTGAGATTTTAAAAAAGTTTTTCGCAAGTTGTCATTTGTAAAGTGTTTAATCCCCATTTTATCAATATAAAAGGAAGTTATACCGTAAAACTTGGATAAATTTTTTAAAATATTTGCCATATTTATATTTTATTCCCCTTTATTTTATGGTATAATGATAACATATATTTAATGATAAAGGAAGTTTTAATTGAATAAAAATAAAGAATTGTTAGATTATATTTATAATGAGCGTTGGTGTAATTTTAAAAATGAAATTACCAATAATCAGGTTGAGGATATAATCCTTGAATCAAAGGAATTTGATAATGGGAAAAAGCTTTTTATTCTTGGTAAAGCTGTTATAAAAAATAATTCTCCTCAATATTTTATTATGCCGTTGACTGTGGAAAAAATTGATGGTGTAAAATCTATTAAATATAATGGAAAGGAATATTATGATGCTTTGAAATCACCTACTTATTGGTCTTCTCTTATGAAAGAAATAACTTTGGATAAAGATTTTATTCTTCCTAATGGATATAAACTTTTTTATCAATCGTGGGATGGTTTAGATTTTATTGTAAAGCATATAGATGATATTTCTCAACCTTTGGGGGCAGAGCAGAGTAATTCAACCTTGATTGTTGGAAATAATGTTTTTGCGTTTAAACAACAAAGAGTAATAGAATTTGTTGAATTGGCAAATCCAGAAGTTGAAATGAATTATAATCTTATGAAAACAAAATGTAAGGTTGTTCCAAAAACTTATGGTCATCTTTCTTTGATAAATGCAAATGGTGAAAGTGCATTTGTTGGAATAGTTCAAGAATTCGTTCCAAATAATGGCGATTTATGGGAAGTTTCAAAAGAAAAATTATTGGATCTTTTGGATGATACTTATGTTTCGAATACTGATGTAATTCCGTTATCAAAATATAAAAAACTTTATGAACTTATGCATTTAGTTGGAAAAAGGACGAATGATTTGCTTTTGTGTCTTTCTTCTTTTTCTGGGAACAAAACTCTTAATACACAGTCGATTACTTTGAATTATATTAAGCAATATAGGCAAAGTTTAAACGATTTTATGCTTGTGACAAGGGAAAATATTAAAAGTAATATCAACCGTATTTCATCAGATATGGCGTTGAATATTCATGAAGCTTTACAAAATTGGGAAAAGTATGTGTCAAAGTTTTTAAGGGCGAATTTTGCTTCTCTTAATAAAAGAAAAAACAAGGGGATTTTAATGCGTGTGCATGGTGATTTCCATCTTGGGCAGGCAATAGAAACAAAATCTGGGGATATTAAATTTATTGATTTTGCTGGGGAACCGAATCTTTCGTTTAAGGATAGAAAAGAAAAGCGATCATATATGTATGATATTGCGGGGATGTATCGTTCTATTAGTGGATATTTGCCTGTGGTGGTTGCAAAGCATTTTGCCACTAATGAGAAAGGTGAGGTAAATAATGAAAAACTTTTGTGGGCAACAGCGATTATTAAACCTATTATTAAAAATTTATCAGATGCGTTTTTGAATGAAATAGATATTGATAAAGAATGGTTTAATTTAGAGGTTTTTCGTCGCAATCTTTATGAAATAAATTACGAGATTGCCTATAGACCACAAATGCTTTTTATACCAATAGATAATTTAAAAGAGTTATTATTGAACAATAAATAGATTTGTAAACTTTTTCCTTGAAATTAGGATAAATTTAATGTATAAATCTATTATCCTTTTGGAGGGTTGGCAGAGCGGTAATGCAGCGGATTGCTAATCCGTGACCGGTAATACTGGTCCACAGGTTCGAGTCCTGTACCCTCCGCCACTTCATAAATATTTGGTAAAGACTTTAGTATTGTCGTTAATTAACAGGACAAACTTTGTTTGTCGTTCGAGTGGATATTCCCACCATAGGTGGGCCCCTTTCGCCTCGTAAACGATAAACTGCGGGGAACCCCTTGTTTATCTACTCCGGCTCCCTGTACCCTCCGCCACTTCATAAATGTTTGGTAAAGAATTTAGTATTGTCGTTAATTAACAGGACAAACTTTTTGTTTGTCGTTCGAGTGGATATTCCCACCATAGGTGGGCCCCTTTCGCCTCGTAAACGATAAACTGCGGGGAAATCCCTTGTTTATCTACTCCGGCTCCCTGTACCCTCCGCCACTTCATCAAATGGTTGATTTATTATTCTAAATAATGTCATCCTAGTGCTTTGACATTGGAATCCATAATAAAAAAATCCCCTCGTAACTGAGGGGATTTTTTATTTTAACACCCAGTACCACCACAAGCTGCTCCACCAGGGGTAGTATATGTTTGCCCATGCGTTGGACCTCCATATACAGTATGTGGGGCTCCTCCTGAAGAAGAACTACTTCCATTACTTGTAGGTCCAGTAGGTCCTGTAGGTCCTGTAGGACCACATGGACCACATCCTGTTACTTCTGGACAACTATCCATATAGGAAACAACACATCCTGTATGAGTTGAATTTGACACGTAATGAGTAGTCAATTTTATTGTAGTAGAACTACCACAGCATGTAGGGCAAGATTTAGATTCTTGTTTATTTTTTGTACTACAACTTGTACAACTTGATGCACCTGCATTAGAATAGTAACCTGATGAACAAGAATAACAACCAACAGTTCCACCAGGTGAATAAGTTCCAGCCTCACAAATAGTGCAAGTTCCATTTGATGAATTAAAACCATATCCTGCCTTACAACTTGTCGCCTTACCGGTTGTTGCTGAACAAGAAGCAACACCTGTTGTTAAACAGTTTGTG
>JAGBBO010000036.1 GCA_017938435.1 Alphaproteobacteria bacterium | reverse complement strand
TGGTCAAATGGATATGTATATCCGAATGTATGACGATTTAAAAAAGAAAAGCGATGACAATCCAACAATCGGGATAGTACTTTGTTCAAAAACAGATGAAGATATTGCAAGATATTCTGTTCTTCACGATTCAAAACAAATCTTTATGGCAAAATATATGCCTTATATGCCTACAAAAGAAGAATTAAAACTAGAAATTGAAAAAGAAAAAGCAAACTTTTATTTGCAACATCCAGAACTAGCAGAAGAAAAAGCAGAAACTGAAAACGGAGAATTGAAAGGGTGAAAGGTGAAAACGGAAAGATGAAAAGTGATTTGGAACAAACAGAAATAGAAGCTCCATATGAATTGCCAGAAGGTTGGAAGTGGTGTCGGTTGGGGGATGTGGCGGATTGGGGATCAGGCGGAACACCGTCAAGAAAAAATCCTGAATATTATCAAGGTTCAATTCCATGGATTAAAACAGGAGAACTTAATGAAACATATATTTTTGATTCTGAAGAAAAGGTATCGGAAGATGCCATAAAGCATTCAAGTGCAAAAATTTTTCCAAAAGAAACTGTTGTTATGGCAATGTATGGTGCAACAATTGGGAAAACTGCGATATTTGGAATAGATGCCTCAACAAATCAAGCCTGTGCTTGTGCAATTTGTCATAAAGAATTAGATAATCATTTTTTATTTAATTTCCTAAAATCGAAAAAAGATTACTTTCTCTATAACGCAAAAGGTGGAGCTCAGCCAAATATTTCACAAGAAATAATTAAAAATACGCTTATCCCTCTTCCTCCAACACTTGCCGAACAACAACGCATTGTAAATCGCATAGAATCAATGTTTGCTAAATTGGACGAAGCAAAAGAAAAAGCCCAAAACGTGGTAGATGGTTTTGAAACACGCAAAGTTGCTATTCTGCACAAAGCGTTTACAGGGGAACTCACAGCAAAATGGCGAAAAGAAAATGGTGTGTGTGATGATTCGTGGGAGGAGAAAACGATTGGGGAATGTGGAAAATGGGAAAGAGGTCGCTCAAAACATCGTCCGAGAAATGCACCAGAATTATTTGGTGGAAAATATCCTTTCATACAAACTGGTGATATAGCTAATGCAGATATTTACATATATGAGCATAAACAAACTTTAAGTGAATTTGGATTTCAACAAAGCAGATTATTTCCAAAAGATACGTTATGTATAACAATTGCGGCTAATATTGGCAAAGTTGCAATTCTAACATATGATTGCTGTTTCCCTGATAGTGTTGTAGGTTTTACACCATTTGAAAATGTGGATTCCAAGTTTATGTATTATAAAATTAATGATATGCAAAAAGATTTAGAAGCGATGGCACCTGCCACTGCACAAAAAAATCTAAATCTCAAGCTTTTAACATCGGTATCTGTACAAATCCCCACACTTCCCGAACAAGTTGAAATTGTGCGAATCCTTGATATAATTATAGAAAAAGAAACCCGTGCCAAAGAAGCTGCCCAAACCGTCCTAGACCAAATCGCCCTGCTAAAAAAATCAATATTAGCTAGAGCATTTAGAGGAGAGTTGTAAATGTCAGATATTAATATTCCTCAACATGGAAAATGGGATCCTGTATGGTTTATGTCATTTTGTACAGAAGAAGAACTTAAAAGAATAAAAAATCCTAAAAACGCAAAAGATATATTATTAAGAAAACGTGCGGATATAGTTGCTGATAATGTTAGATACATGCGAGTTTTTATTAAGCGACGTGATCTTATCCCAAATTACAGCTTTGAAAAATGTTTCTCGAATATTCATTATGAAAAGGTTATTAGAAATTTGGATTTTAGGGATAAAGAAAGCGTTAAAAAAATAACTTATGGAGATATTTTTGAAAATGATGTGAATGGAATTGCGTGGATAGAGAATGGGAATCGATTTATAAGTATGAATGAGAGTTTGAAGTATTTTTTATATTTTTGTGGATTAGCATTTATTTCTGATACTTATAAAGTCCCTGATTATATTCGTATTAATTCTGCAAAAATTGCAACTCGTATATATTATCATAACGAATCCATAGATTTTGAATTAGATCCACGTGGGATTATTCCTGCAGATATACATCGAGATATTATGTGTGCTATTAATAAAGAGTTACAGTTTATAGCAGGACATGAAATTGCACATCATTTATGCAATCATCTAAATGAAAACAAGGTTTCAAAAATAAATATATTACATGGCATCAATCAGGATTTTGAACTACCTGTATTTAATATCGATCAAAAACAAGAATTCGAAGCAGATATTTCGTCTTTAAGAAAACCTCATTATTCAAAAAAAGAATTTCGAAATGTGTTTGAAGGTTCAGTTCGCTGGTTTCATGCATTAGCATTTATTGAAAAAATAGACGAAGTCTTAAATCCTGGTAAGGAATCTAGATATCAAACTCATCCATCTGCAAATCAAAGATTAAAAAGAATTATTAAAGAATTTGATGTTCCTTCAAACTTAAATACAGAAAACTTACATGAAAGTATAAATTGGGCAAGTTCTTTATCTGAATATATAAGTAAAGATATTGAACTCAATTATGATAACTATGATTTTTATGGATCAGTATATTTAGATAAACCTAATACCAAGTGGAGAGGAAGAGAATTGATAGACAGAAAGGATTACTAATAATATCAAGAATTAAAATTGTAAGAATCTTTAACGGAGTATGGTATTTTTTGAATGAAAATATTAAAAAGTGAACAATTGGATATTTCAGAAATCTCAACAACATGTAAAGCTTATCTTTTTATAATTGAAATAGATGATGTATCTCAAAATGCTTCAGAATTAATAAACATTTTGAATGATAAAACGTGGTTATCAAAATTGGATTTACTTTCAAGAACTGACTTTGAAGAATGTGCAAAAACCACAATTGAAAAGATGCTCTCCATATTTAATGATGCACAATCAACAAACTCCATAAAAGATGAATTTGGAGAGAATTTGGTGTCAATGAATGCTCAGAGAACTCTGCAATCTGAATTAGATCATGTCCCGATTACATTGTCAGAAATTTGGGGGAAGAAAAAAAGTGGCAATCCAGGGTTTGATTTTCATACATATGATCAAGGAAATGATTTAGTAACTTTTGGAGAAGCAAAATATAATAGTAATGGAACTTCAATAAAAAATGCTGTTGATCAAATAAACACATTTATTACAGAGACTCCGAATAAAGATAAAACAGATTTAATTGAATTAAGAGCATTAGGAGTTCCTGAATCTGCCCTTTATAAGGTTTATAATGATAGAGAAAGAAATCTAGCGGCTGCATTTTCTATTGTAGAAAAGGTAAGAAAATTTAATATTACTTATTTTTTGAAACAAGATTATATAAAGCAACTTTTACGTGAGAAGAATGAAATTTACTTTATAGGGGTAAAAAGTAAATGAATAAAATCCAACAAATATTTGAGAATCCAGCTAACGCGGAGCAAATTATAAATGAAATTATAAATTCAATTCATAATAATGGACCAATCAATGGAGAAGATCTAGAATTCTTAGCAATCATAAAAGAAAAATACCCTGAATTATTCGACAAGTACGAAAATGATATCTTATTTCTTCTTGGATTGTTTTATAAAACAGAAGCCCCATCTGATGTAATTTCATTGTTATATAATTCTTACAAAGATAAGATTAAAGAATTAACAGGAAAAACTTATACGCCAATTCAAGCACAGATATATAAAAATATACTGGATAATACAATTTATTCATTTTCTGCTCCTACTAGTGCCGGAAAATCACACTTATTACGAGATCTTTTAGATAATATAAAAAAAGATATTGTAATTGTGGTCCCATCAAGATCATTAATAGGCGAGTATTTAATTCTGCTCAGAGAACACTATAAAGATGATAGTAGTGTATTAATATTAGAGTTTGTTGATGATATTAATAAACTGAAAACGAGAAAGAGGGTTTTTGTTTTAACTCCAGAGAGAGTTAATGAAATATATAAATATGATTTTGATATAGGATTGTTTATATTTGATGAAGCTCAACTTGCAGATGACAGGAGACGCGGTGTAAATTTTGAAAGAATTGTAAAAAAGAGCGAAAAAAAATATCCAAAGGCAAAGAAAATATTTGCTCATCCTTTTGTTGATAATCCTGAAGCAATTTATGATAAATTCAATTTACAACAAAAAAGAGTAAGTGATTCATTTAAACAATCGACTGTTGGAAAAATATTTTTGATAAAAGATGAAAATCAATATGTATGTTTTAATCCATACAAACAAGATGGACATCATAAAAAAAATCTAATACTGTTACCAGAAGATAATGATTTTATTGAAAGGCTTATAAAAGAAAACAAAACAGTATTAATTTATACTTCAAAGCATACTATTGTAACAGGTGAATTTGAAGAAAAATTTGAACGGTATATAAAGTTATGTCCAGAAATTACAGACAGCAATATCAATGAAATTATAACAAATATTGAAGAGATTTTGGATGTAAATGAAGAAAAAATATCAAACATTGTAAGGATGTTAAAATATGGAATTGTTGTCCATCATGGCTCAATACCTTTGAATGTAAGGTATTGGCTAGAAAAATTCATTCGTTCTGGATATGCAAAAATGTGTTTCTCAACATCAACTTTAATTTATGGTATCAATATGCCTTTTGATGCAATCTATATAGACAAGTTTAAGTTTGATGGTGTAACAGAAGATGAAAGATCTTTACAAATGAAAAACTTATTAGGGCGTGCTGGAAGAACAAATGCCAATACAAAAAATTTTGATTATGGTTATGTGATTGTAAAAAAGAGTAGTTTACCAACATTTAGGAAAAGATTTCTTGAATCATCTCAAATTATGAAAGAGTCTGTGTTGGAACAGCCCATAGAAGATTTAGATGTTTTTGATAAGGAAAATATTCAAGCAGAAAAGAATAATGAAATAGTAGATGAATTTACAGAACCGAAAACAAGAGTAGAACGACTAAGTTCTGATGAAATAATGGAATCAGTGAAGCAATTAATTGATATCCTCTTTTTTAATTCTACAAAAATACGAGATGAAAAAACTTTCTCTAATGAAGAACGCAATTTGGTTCAAAATATATTAAAAAATATTTTTGAGAAATATATTAATAGAAATATGTATAAAGGTGAACTAAATATTTTTAATACAGGAATGACTATTATGCTTTGGATTATGCAAGGTGAATCTTTTAAACGTATTCTAAATAAAAGGTATGTATATTTAACGAATTTCAACGAACGAAGGATATTAAAAAAAGAATTTGAAGTAGGACATATTTCACTTGAATATTATACGAGAGCTTTATCGAATATGAATGTTAATTATTCAGCTACACCATCGCATATTCCTGATAAAAAGCTTTTGAATGTCGGTTCGTCCTTTGCAGAAATGAATGCCGCAAATATAGATTATGATTCTATTGTATATGATACTTATGATTATATTGATAAAGTTGTTGAGTTTTCCATGTTGAATGCGTATGTTACAACTTTAAGCATATATCATAAAAAGACATCAGATAGTCGGGCATTAAATGTAATTAATTGTTTAAAATATGGTTCTGATGAACCAAAAACTATTTTCTTAAAACGATATGGTTTCTCTGATGACGAGATAAAAGTTATATATAACAATGTAAAAACTGTTGATGAGAATAGTATTGAATTTGAAGATTCAATAAAGAATGTTACAGATGAAATATTAAAAGACAAAATACAAAGATATGAATAGGATCCTCCCATGTCCGAAAAATACACAGTACACGATTACACAGTAGAACAAATCTTAAACTTCATCAAATCCGATGAAATCGCTATTCCAGAAATTCAGCGTCCTTTTGTTTGGAAAGGGTGGCAAGTTCGTGATTTGGTTGATTCATTGTATCAAGGTTATCCAACAGGATATTTAATTATTTCTAAAAGTCCTGATTTAAAATTAAAAGATGGCTCTCTTTCTGTTGGTAAAAAGATAATGATAGATGGTCAACAACGTGTAACCGCAATGATGACTGCTCTTGCGGAATTTGAAGTGTTCAATGCTGATTTTGAAAAGAAACATATTGCCATTTCTTACAATCCATTTGCAAAAGATGATGAAGAATGTTTTAAAGTTCAAGAT
>JAGBBO010000035.1 GCA_017938435.1 Alphaproteobacteria bacterium | reverse complement strand
GGCTCATAACCTTGAGGTCAGTGGTTCAAATCCACTTCCCGCAACCAATTTCATTACATAGTTAGTCGATTAGTTAGTTGGGTGGTTCAAATCCAATTCGCTTTGTTTGTTTTTAGGTGGAAAATGTAGGTGTTTGCCAATCGCGGACCTACACTAAGATATTCTAAGATTTCTCGCTAACATCGCTTGAAATCGAGAATATCTAAGTTACGGTTCCCGCAACCAATTTCATTACATAGTTAGTCGATTAGTTAATTGGGTGGTTCAAATCCAATTCGCTTTATTTGTTTTAGGTGGAAAATGTAGGCGTTTGCCAATCGCGGACCTACACTAAGATATTCTAAGATTTTATGCAAACAAAAGATGTTTTTTAATAAATTGACTTTGTATAAATAAAATGTTTATATTTTTGAAATTTTGTAAATTTCCATTTTTGAATTAAAAATGACTGTTTATGCTTATTTGAGGGTATCAACGGAGGAGCAAGATTATGAAAATCAACGATATGGAATCGTGCGTTATTGTGAATATAGGGGTATTACAATAAATAAAGAGTTCGTTGATGATGGAATTAGTGGAACTATAAATTTTAAAAAAAGAAATCTTGGTAAATTGATTAAAATTTTATCAGAAGATGATCTTGTTGTTGTATCGGAATTATCTCGACTTTCACGAAGTATGATAGATATGTATGCTTTGGCAAAAATTTTTGCAGATAAAAAAGTGAAAGTGTATTGTATCAAGGAAAATTTGGAAATAGGAAATACAGCCTTGGGTTTGATGATTATGACGGTTTTTGCTTTTTCTGCACAGATAGAAAGGGAAAGAATCTCTGAAAGGACAAAAGAGGCTTTGGCTAAACGAAAAGCCGATGGAATGAAACTTGGAAGACCAAAAGGAAGTAAAAATAGTTTTTATAAATTAAAGGGAAAAGAACGGCTTGTGAAAAGGCTTTTGAATAATAATATTCCAAAATCACAGATTGCAAAAAAGTGTGGAGTATCTTTTTCAACATTGAAAAAATATCTTATTAAAAATTGTAATTTATAATTTTTCTTGCAATGTGATGTAAAAATAATTATACTTTGGCAGGGATTAGGAGAAAACTATGCACTATAAATTTATGACGTATTTTAAATATTTTTTAAGTATTTTAATCGCATTTTCTTTTGCTTTTTTGATTAAAATGAAATCTGATAAACTTTCATATTTTATTGAAAGTTTTTTGATTGTGTGTCCTTTGTGTATTTTGTATTTTAAAAAATATTTGAAACTGGTTTTGAAATTCAGAAAAAAAATTGGTAAAAAGATTTTTAGAAACTTTGTAATTTTTTGCTCTATTTTAAGTATTGGACTTATATTTTCTTTTTCCCTTCATAAAATTTATCCAAAGACTTCATTTGAATTGAAACTTGTATCTAATGGCGAAAAAAATGAGTGGTCAAAAACTGCAGAGGCAAAAATTACTGATGTTATTGTTGATAATTATTCTGTTATGCCAGAATTTAAGTTAGAAAAAGTTGAATTTGTGGGAAATCCTTTTTATAAATTGGAAGGGACAAAAGAAAATCCAAAGGAAGTTGTTTATTTGGGGTATGGTTCTACTGTTACAATAAGAACTTTTCCATCAGTCGATAATGGTATATTTTATGTGTTTATAAATGGGGTAAAACATAAAATAGATGCGTATAATATGTTTTATGAGCAATGGCTTAATTCCGAATATACATTTAGGGTGCAGGATTCTTTACCATTTTGGACTATGATTTTTAGATGTATTTATTTGATTGGATTCTTTTTTATCTTTACTTTGATGCTTTTATTTTTGGGTATTAAGGTTTTACTTTTTAATAAGTATAGGGATAAGGTAAAAGTTTCAAAATGGAATATATTATACTATGCTATACCAACTATGGTGGTTGGAACTTTTTTCCTTACTATCTTTTTCCCAGGGGTATGGAATATTGATACAGTTTGGGGATTAAATAGCATATTTTTTGATTCTTATACTGGGGAACAAGTTTTTTTGTGGAGCTTGTTTGAACGATTTTTAATTATGATATTTGGTCCGTATTTTTCAGTGGCTATAGTTATATTACAGATATTAAGTTTATCACTACTTTCTGGGTATGGACTTTTTAAATTACAGAAGTCTGGTGTGTCAAGAAAAGTATTGTGGATTGTTGCATTTTTGATTGCACTTCTTCCTCCAAATATTATATTGATTGTAAATATTAGAAGGGATTTTTTGTGGTCGTGTGGATTTTTGGGAATAATACTTTTTATGTTTGATATTTTGGAAGATGGATTATATGAATTTTTCCATTCAAAATTAAAACTTTTCTTTTTAATTTTATGTTCATTTGTTGTTTGTGCATTTAAACTTAATGGTCCTATCACTCTTTTATTTTTGTTTATTGCTTTTTGTTTTTATTACAAGAAGCAATTAAAAAAAGTTTTATTATTTGGATTTACGGTTTTTGCATTATGGATTTCGACATTTTTTATATTAAAACAAATTTTTGTGTATATAGAGGGAAATCTTATATATAATCAAAGATATGAAGTTATGGTGCATCAAGTGAAATATGCTGTTTCAAATAGTGAAAATATTTCTGATGAATTAAAAGAAAAATTGGAAACAATTTTGCCATATAATGTTTGGAAGTATAATGCTTCGAAGATGGCACCACATTTCTTTTACTTTAGTCATGGAGATTATTTTGTGAATAAAAAGTTCGATTTTTTAAAATTTTTACCTGTTTGGTGGAGCGTTTTTATTCGTCATCCAGTTATGTTTGTGGAAGATTTTTTAGATGTTAATAAAATATTTTGGACTTTTGATATGTGTTTTACAGAAAAGTTTTATCCAGAGGTTAATGTAAATAACTATATTGATGATAATAAGTATTATAATTATCACAAAAATTTGTTTTATTATAATGTTGGGGATTGGATAAAATTACTTTATAATGCGACAACATCTTCGTTTCCAAATGCAAAAGAATTTTTTATATCGTTGCAACATAGTTTTTTAGATAATCCTTATTTCTTATTTATGAAGACGGCATTTTATGTTTATATATATGTCTTTTTCTGTGGACTTTATATTATAAAAAATGGGAAAAAATACAGTTTAATGATGTGGCCACTTTTTCTGTTTTCCTTTTTTTTAAGTCTTACTTTACCACAAGAAGTAATGAGATATCTTTATCCATTTATTTTTAGTGCACCATTTATGATTTTACATTCATTGTTGAGGTTGAAAAATGAAAAATAATTTGGTTATCCTTATACCAGCATATAATGAAGAAAAAACTGTTGATTTACTTTTAAATGGATGGTCAAAGGTTCTTTCATCGCTTTCCATTGATTACAAGATTATGATTTTTGATGATGGTTCTACTGATGCAACAAGGGAAAGAGTGTTAGCTTTAAAAAAGATGGATGATAATATTATACTTTTGCCATTGAAACATTGTGGGTATAACAAAACTATTAATACTATTTACAACTATTCTTTGGATACTGAATGGATTTTTCAGGCTGATTTTGATGATGAGATTATGCCTGATGAGTTTTTGAAGTTATGGAAGTTAAAAGATGATGTTGATGCTGTTTTAGGAGTAAGACTTCATAGGCAAAATTTGCTTAGAACTGTGGTTAGTTCGTTTGCTTCGTTTTGGGTGAAATTTTTGTTTGGGTATGGAGTAAAAGATGTAAATATTCCATTTAGACTTTTACGATATGATGTATTTAAGCCACTCCTTAAAAAAATACCAGAGGGAACATTGTATCCGAATTTGTTTATTTCTGCATATATAAATAGATATAAAATTAAAATGGTTCAAATTCCGATTGTTTATAAAGTTAGATCTTTTGGAGCATCGCATTTAAGTAATTTTGGAAAACTTTTTAAACATTGTGTTATTTCTGGGTGGCAACTTTTGAAATTGAAATTTTCAAAATAAAAATGTTTCACATGAAACATTTTTGGACGAATCATCCGGCTTTTTATAAATTTTCAATTATGAATAGAGTCATTTGTATGAAAAGAATTATTGTCCAGATGTAACAAATTATTTCACTTGTTCTGTGTAAAATTTTTACCCATTTTTGTTGGTATTTATGAATATTGAAAGGCTTATGCATTAAAAATATTATTGTAAATAAAATTAAATACAAAACTAATGATGAATAAATATTCATTATATTCCCCATAAATTATCTTGAATTAAAAAACCCTTGAATAATGTTCCATTAAAGGATGTTTCAACCTTGCAAAAACCAGAAGAACATTTTAAAACCTTGAAAGTTGTTCCACGATCAACTTTTGCCACAACTTTTGATGTTAATTTTTTCTTTTGATAAAGTTTTGTATTATCGTGCAAAGTCATAACATAATTTGCCTTGCTTAATGCAGTTTTATATATCCATGAAATATCACCGTTTATATCCTCTATTTGATACCAGCCATAGTATTCGTTTACAATCCTTACAGGTTGATATTTTGATTGGTATATGTATTTGATTGGATATTTAGTATCAGGACCAACACGAGTGTTTGTAGGTGATTTTGCAATAGCTGCGAATCGAGGAATAGGTTCCCCAGAAAAACGACTTTTAGCACCAAATGCAGATGTAAAATTTGTAAATAAAAACAATGTGATACACAAAACAAATTTCATTTTCCCCTCCAAACTGATGGTATTATAGCATATATTTTTCAAAATTTTAATTTTTTTATGGAAATTATTTTTTTTTGTGGTATAAATATTCAACATAAAATGAGTATTGCGGGTGTGGCGAAATTGGCAGACGCGATAGACTTAGGATCTATTGCCGAGAGGCGTGGGGGTTCAAGTCCCTTCACCCGCACCATTAAATAAACTGTTAATCTAACCTTAATCAAGGAAGTAAAAATGCAACCAACAAAAGAAAAAATTAAAGGTATAAAATACGAATTGTCTTTCGAAATTCCAGCAGATGTTTTTGAAACAAAACTTAGTGAACAACTTGCTGAATTCGCAAAAAATCATGAGGAAAAAGGTTTCCGTAAGGGTCATGTTCCTATGGATGTAATAAGATCAAAATACGAAGGTCATTTCATTGGTGATGTTATAAACAATCTTATCAATGAAACTTTGGTTTCATATTGTGAAGAAAAAAAGGTTAATCCTGCTGTTGCTCCACAAGTAAAAGTTGATAGCTTTGTAAGAAATGAACCATTAAAGTTTTCTGCGGATTTTGAAATTATTCCAGAAATTAAAGATATAGATTTTGCAAAAATTTCTGTTGAAAAGAAAGTTGCAAAAGCTGGGGATAAAGAAATTAATGAAGCAATTCAAAATATTGCAAGTTCAAGATATGTTTTTGAAGAAATTAAAGACAATAGAAAAACTAAAAAAGGCGATGTCGTTGATATCAACTTTGTTGGATCTGTTGACGGTGTTGAATTCGAAGGTGGTAAAGCTGATAATTATCCACTTGAACTTGGAAGTGGTGCATTCATTCCTGGGTTTGAAGATCAACTTATTGGAAAATCAAAGGGTGACGATGTTGATGTAAATGTTGAATTCCCAGAAGATTATGGTCATGAAAAATTGGCTGGAGCAAAGGCTTTGTTCAAAGTAAAAATCAATGCAATTAAGGAAAAGAAAACTCCTGCTATTGATGATAAACTTGCTGTTGAACTTAAAAGAAAAGATTTGGCTGATTTGAAACAATATGTAAAAGAACTTTTGGAAAAGAATTACGAAACTGCTTCTAAAAATCTTATGAAAGATGAAGTTTTGGATAAACTTGCTGATGAAAAGTTTGATGTTCCAGAATCTTTGGTTAATCAAGAAGTTGAATTTATGTTTGCTCAATATAAACAAACAAATCCAAATGAAAAAATGGATGAAAAAGCAGAAGCAAAGAAAAAAGATGAACTTAAAAAACAAGCAACTTCTCGTGTTAAACTTGGTTTGATTCTTGCTGATATTGGTAAAAAGAATGAAGTTAAAATTGAACAAAATGAAATTCAAAATGCTATTATGCAAGAAGCTATGAGATATCCAAACCAAGCACAACAAGTATTTGAATTTTATTCTAAGAATACTCAGGCTCTTGAAGGAATTAAGGCTGGTATTTTTGAGGATAAAGTTTTGGATGTCGTTCTTTCAAAAGTGAAGACAAAAGAAAAAGAAGTTTCTGCATCTGATCTTATGAAAGTAGGAAAATAGTTTTTTAATTTTTATTAGGGTGTGTTAGGGAAAATCCCTTGCACCCTTTTTTTATAGAGAGGAAAGAAGATTATGAATTTACCTAAACCTAAAAAAATATATTATTCACCGTTTTATAAAGACAAAACTTCTCATATCAAAAAAAGAAGGTTTATTATAAACTGTGATAGTTGCACAATTTATCAGAATAAAGGTGTTTCTGGTTGTAAAAGTTTAGGGTATTGTAAATTTTCCAAATTTTATGAAGAATTAAATAAAGATTATTCAGAGTTGCAAAGAATGAGAATTGTGACTATTATGATGAGTGGATATAATAATCCAAGATGTTAATTTTTCAGGACTATTTGTTTCCTTAAAAAAATAAAAAATATTGCTTGCTTTTACTATATGTTTTGGACTAGAATCAAACCATAAAAGCAAAAAGAAAAGGAGATAAATATGTATATTACAGTTGCAAAATCTAATCTTGTTAAGACATTATCACATCTTTATAGAATCGTTGAAAAAAAATCAACTATTCCTGTTCTTTCAAATGTAAAAATTGAGGCAGGTGATGATTTAAAATTTACAGCAACGAACATTGATTTGGAAATTATTGAAACAGTGGAAGGTTCAATCAATGAAAAGGGTTCAATAACAATTCCTGTTCATGTTCTTTATGATATTGTAAGAAAACTTCCAGAAGGTTTTGATGTAGAACTTAAAACATCTGCTGATGATTCAAATGTTGTCCTTAAGGCAGGTAATTCAGAATTTACTCTTCCTGCACTTCCTGCAACTGATTTCCCAGTTATGACAAGTTCATCAATGCCATTTAAGTTTACACTTCCTTGTGATGATTTGATTAAACTTATTGATAAAACAAAATTTGCTGTTTCTACAGAAGAAACAAGATATTTTTTGAATGGTATTTTCTTCCATACATTGGAAAAAGATGGTAAAGAATTGCTTCGTGCTGTTGCAACAGATGGTCATAGACTTGCAAGACAAGATGTTGCTTCACCAGAGGGGGCAAAAGGTATGCCAAGTATAATTGTTCCAAGAAAGGTTATTACTGAACTTCGTGCTCAACTTGATGATACTTCTGCTGATATTACTGTGGAAACAAGTGAAACAAAAGCAAGATTTACATTCGGTAATACAACAATTACATCAAAACTTATTGATGGAAAGTTCCCTGATTATGAAAAAGTTATTCCAACTTCTAATGATAAAGAAATGGAAGTCGATTGCAAATTTTTCAGTGAGGCTGTTGACCGTGTTTCTTCTGTTTCATACGAAAAGTCAAAAGCAATTAAACTTAAGATTGCAAAATCAAAACTTACACTTCTTGCATCAACACCTGATTCAGGTAGTGCGGTTGAAGAAATGGAAGTTGATTATGATAACGAATCAATGGAAATTGGTTTCAATTCTAAATATCTTCTTGATATTGCTGGTCAAATAGAAGGCAAATTTATGAAATTTATAATTTCTGATTCTTCTTCCCCTGCAATTATTAAAGAATTGGATGATGAATCTACAATTTATGTTTTGATGCCAATGAGAATATAATTTTGGTATGTATAAGCAAAAATTTGCCCCAAGGAGTTCTTGGGGCTGTTTTTTTTATTTAAAATTTATCTGGTTTTTCCTTTTTTTACAGATTTTAAAAATGAAAGATATTTTTTATATTTTTTGTTATGTTCAGAAAGATTATTTTCTTCAAGTGCAAGTTTAGCCCCCTTTGTCGGAGTCATAACTTTTTCCTCTACTGCATTGATAATCCAGTCAGGAATTTCTTTGTGTTTTCTTCCAATATTCATTTTGAATCCTCCCATTAAAATATTTTAAAACTTTTTGTTATGATTATTCAATATTTATCTTTGATTTATATATTTTTTGGAGAAATTCTGATTTTTTCTTGATTTTTCAAAAGTTTTAGGTTATAAATCTGTTATTCTTTGGTATGGCGAATGTAGCTCAGTTGGTTAGAGCGCCAGTTTGTGGTACTGGATGCCGTCAGTTCGAATCTGATCATTCGCCCCATTATTTTCCGTTTGATTTATTGCTGATTTTTACAAGGATATTGTCGTTTGTTCCTTCGGCTTTGAGTTTATTTTCAGCCTTTTTAAACCTTTTATCTTTTACCCATTTGATATAGTCGGTAAGGTTTTGTTCGAATGTTTTATTATTACCTTCGAATTTTATATTTTTGTAACAGACATTAAGAATATCGCTCCCTTGTTTAAAAGTTATGGGCGTTTCATTGGATATGATGTTATCAGCAGTTCTTTTTATGTTTTGTTTTGAAAGGGAAACTGCATTTTGAAGTGTTCGGATGATAAGATGTGAAAAATTTATCCCTTCTGAATTTTTAGATCTAAGTTCATCCGTTTCAACATCTTGGTAAACATAATGATCATTAGTATAGCAATCTACACTGTGCATAAAATTTGAATCCAAAGTGAAAAATGTATCCTCGTCAATATTTTTATATTTTAAGTTATCGCCTGAAAAAAACATATATGAATTATCTTTTTGTTCCATTCCCAAAGTTAAAGTAGAAACGACACAATCAGTTCCTGCGTTTTCAGTTAGTATTGTGTATGTATAAGATGCTAACGAATCATCAAGCATTGTAAAACCAAATTTTGTGGAGCCATCGTGACGGTGAAATCCATATCTTGGGCTTAATCCAATACTGATAATTTCTTCACTAAGAAGATTTATTTCTTTTTCACTATAGCCATATTGTTTCATTTCATTTGTTAGATAGTTCATAAGTTTGCAAGCAACAAATGACCCATGACAATGTGAAAAAAGAGTAAGGTTTCGAAATTTTGTTTGTGCTTCGTTAAATGATAGTCTGTGACCTTTTGAATTTATGATAAGTGGTTGTAGAATGGTTGAATAAATATCCTTTATATATTGTGGATTTTGAATTTCATCACTGTCATCAAGATGTTGTTGTGCAAAACTTCGTCTTTCCATAGAAAATTGATTTTCATATAAAGTTTTTGCTGGATATTGAACGGAAAGTATTTGAATATCGTTTTCTTCGACACCAATACGCCCCAAGGCAATTTCAGTTTCTTTTGCCATACCATTTGCGGTATTATCATTTTGGGTTCCATCACCAGGTAAGCAAAGTATAACTGGTTTATTGAATTTTACTTCGCCACGTTTAAGGTTGCGAATCCAACCGTATTTATTGCCTTCACTTTTTTTAATTCGTCTTCCTGTAGAAGAAGTTGTCATTTAAGCATTCCTTAATTCTTTTTCTTGTTTACGAATAGATTCTTGGGCTTCTATATGATTCATAAGGTCATATCTGTCCGTAATGATTTTTATCGTGTAATAGGTAGATAATATTAAAATTATGTAAAATAAAAGTTTTTGAATTTTATGATAAATATCATCTTTTACAATATTGATATTTTCTTTTATTGTAGTAAATACATTTTTGATTCTAACTTTTCCTTTTTGATTAACAAAAGCGTTTATTAGCGATTTTTCAGTAATAATATTTAAATTTTCAATATTACGACTTGCAATCAAAGATATTAAAAATACGGATGGTTTGGAAATTACGCGTTTGTATTGGCTTAGTGCCAAAGCCTCTTTTTCCATAAATGAAATATATTTTACAGCAGTTATAAAACTGAAATGTTTAAGTTTATAATTTTTTATTATATGTTTTTTAATTGGACTTATTGATGATAGGTTTATTTTTTTGTAAAGAGATTTTTGACCACAAAGAATAACCCTTAAGTTAGGAAGAACTTGGATAAGAGAATTAAGACTTATTAGTTCATCTTTTGATAAGTTTTCGGCGTTATCAATGGCAAGGATAACATTTTTGCCGTTTGAATGTATATAGGAAAGTTTAATTAAAATATTACTGATATTTTTACTGTCAAAATTAAGGCGTTCTGCAATAACCTTTAAAATTTCAGTTTTTTCATCTGCCTTTGTATAGATAATAAAATCATTATTTTTAAGGGATGATAGTATTTTATTAAGTATAGTACTTTTCCCAGTGCCAGAATTTCCGGTTATTGTAAAAATACCACTTTTGAAACGGCAATATTTTGTTATTTCATCAATAATCTTTAGAAAATTTTTTTTAGGATAAAAATAATTTATATTTTCATCATTTGTAAATGGATGATTGTCAAAATGGAAAAAGTCTAAATAATTCATAATAAATCCCTCTTGCAAATCTATTAAATTTGTTCTATAAGTATAAAGAATTATAACAATAAAAACAACAAAAAAGGTTAAATTATGTCAAATAAAGAAGAATTATTGGAATTTAAAGGCACAGTTATTGATAAACTTCCAAATGCAATGTTTAAAGTAGAACTGGAAAATGGTCATCAAATTATTGCTCATATCGCTGGAAAAATGAGAAAATTTAGAATTTGGGTTATGGTTGGTGATGTTGTAAATATTGAAATGACTCCTTATGATTTAACAAAGGGTCGTATTACTTTCCGTTATAAAGATAAACAAGGCACAATTAAGGAAGAATTATAAAATGAAAAGTGAAGAATTAAGAGCATCTTTGTATAGAGCGGAAGAATTACAAAATTATATGAAAAGCAGATTTGCAAGAGCAAAGAATTATTTTAATGATACTCCGGAAATAAGTTTTCTTAGAGCTTGTCCTTACTTTTTATCAAATAAATGTAATTCTATTGGTTGGGGTAGTGATAGTCCTTGCTGGAAATGTGTAAAAGAAGGAAATTATAATATAAAAAATGCTGAAACAAAATCAGGTGTAGATGTGTTTTTACAAATTACTAAGGATGATAAATGCAGATAGAAAATTTATTTATTAAAAGGACAAAAGAGCTTCCTGCTGATGCGACAACATCAGGACATAAACTTGCATTAAAGGGTGGTTATATTCATCAGACTGGTGCGGGGCTTTATACTTATTCGCCTCTTGGTTTTAAGGTATTACAAAATATTGAAAAAATTGTTAGAGAAGAACTTGATGCGGTGGGTTGTCAGGAGATGAATATGCCTGTTGTTTCTCCTCTTTCATTATGGAAAGAAACAGGTCGTGAAAGTATTGATGTGCTTTTGAAATTTAAAACAAGGGCAGGTATTGATGCTGTTGTAAATCCAACACATGAAGAAATTGTGACAGATTATGTTCGTTCAATTTTGCAAAGTTATAAACAACTTCCTCAATCTCCTAATTCTCTTTGCCTTTACCAAATTCAGACAAAATATCGTGATGAATTAAGGGCAAGGGCTGGTTTAATTCGTTGTCGTGAATTTATGATGAAGGATGCTTATTCATTCCATACATCGTGGGATGATTTGAATAATTTTTATAATATCATTTTGAATGTTTATCATAAAATTTATGATCGTCTTGGGATGAAAAATGTAATTGATATACTTGCTCCGACTGGGGATATGGGTGGAAAAATTTCGCATGAATTCCAGATGGTAAGTGAAATAGGTGAAGATACAATTTATACTTGTTCCGAATGTGATTATCGTGCAAATAAAGAAGTTTTGACTGATAAAGATGCTGATGATATTTTAGTATGTCCAAAGTGTGGAAAACCACTTAATAAACTTCGTGGTGTTGAAGTGGGTAATATTTTCCAACTTGGGGATAAATATACAAAGTCAATGAGTGTGGCATATACTGATGAAAATGGTAAAAAACAAATTCCTGTTATGGGTTGTTATGGTATTGGTGTAAGCCGTGTTTTTGGTTGTCTTCTTGAACAAAGTGAAGACGAATCAAAGGCTGTATTCAATATGGCTGTTGCTCCGTATAAAGTTCATATTATTTCTATTGGTGATGGCGAAGCAAAAGTTTTGGCAGAAAAACTTTATGCTGATTTAACATCTGCTGGTATTGAAGTTATTATTGATACAACTGATGATAGGGCAGGTTCAAAGTTTGCAAATGCAGATTTGATTGGTGCTCCTATTCGTGCGATTATAAGCCCTAAAAATATAGAAAAGGGTGTATTTGAGATGAAGTATTCTGGACTTTTGAAGGAATATTCAGAACAGATAAGTATTAACAATATTTTTGATGGGGTAATGGAAATAATAAAAAAGGAACAGTAAATAGCTGTTGTATATTCTGAGAAAAATATAGGAAATACAAGAGTTATTGCTTCCTTTAAAAATCAACCAACTTTTGATAATATTATTTCTGTCAGAATTATTTTAAACATAATAGATTAAATTTAAAAATAAATATTGATTCATCTGTTAGGATGATATAGCATAATTATAGTTAAATTATTATATTATTAGGATAGAAAATGGATAATAATTCTGAAAAAATAGATCTTTTTGTTCCAGGAAGGCTTTGTCTTATTGGGGAACATTCTGATTGGGCAGGATTATATAAAACTATAAATTCAGAAATAGTTTCTGGTTGTGCGATTGTTACTGGTATAGAACAGGGAATTTATGCTAGGGCAGTTAGGTCTGATGAATTTAGTATTGATTATGAAATTTCTCAATTCAAAGATAGTTTATTTAATTGTCCAATGGATTGTGAAAAACTTAAACAAATAGCAAAAGATGGCGGATTTTTTTCTTATTGTGCTGGTGTGGCATCGTATATTAAGGAACATTACAATGTCGGTGGTGTCCATATTACTATTACAAAAATGGATTTGCCTATAAAAAGTGGATTATCAAGTAGTGCTGCTATATGTGTGCTTGTTGCTAGGGCGTTTAATCTTTTATATAAGTTAAATTGCAATACAATGGGCGAAATGTTTATGGCATATTATGGTGAACAAAGGACACCTTCTCGTTGTGGTAGGCTTGATCAGGCTTGTGCCTATGGCGTTAAACCAGTTGAAATGGTTTTTGATGGAAATGAAATAAGTGTAAAACCGTTGGTTTTAAAAAAAGAGATGCACTTTGTTATTGCTGATTTAAAAAGTCATAAAAATACTATAAAAATTCTTGGTGATCTTAATAGAAGTTTTCCGTTTGCAGAAAGCGAGTTAGATAAAAATGTTCATGATGCCCTTGGTCCAGATAATAAAAAATTTGTAACAAAAGCGATAGAATTTATGGAACAGGGTGATAATGAATCTTTTGGTAAACTCATGATAGAATATCAGAAAAATTTTGATAAAAAAGTTATGCCAGCGTGTCCATCTGAATTAGAAGCACCAATTCTTCACTCTATCCTTTTTGATGAAAATTTAAAAAAATGGATTTATGGTGCAAAGGGTGTTGGATCACAAGGTGATGGAACAGTTCAAATTTTAGCAAAAGATGAACAGTGCCAAAAGCAAGTTGTAGAATATTTGAAAAAAGAAAAGGGGTTGGAACCTTTTACCTTAACATTACGACCACCAAAAAAACTTGGTAAGGCTGTAATCCCAGTTGCAGGTTTTGGAACAAGGATGTTTCCTGTTACGAAGTATTTAAAAAAAGATTTTTTACCTGTGATGGATACAGATGGAATTTTGAAACCGGTTATCCTTATATTACTTGAACAACTTATGAATGCAGGGATAGAGGATATATGTCTTGTTATAGATGAAAATGAAAAACCATTATATGATTCATTATTTAAATCTATTCCAAAGGAATATTACGATAAACTTTCTGATAATAAAAAGAAATATGAGGATTTTGTAGAGTTATTAAAAAATCATATTACATATGTTTTTCAGAAAGAGAAAAAAGGTTTTGGTCATGCCGTATATCAAACTTTGGATTTTGCATCAGGTGAGCCAGTTCTTTTACTTCTTGGGGATATGATTTATCATACATTGTCGGAAAAAAATTGTATGGAACAAATGATAAAGGTGTATGAAGAATATGAAAAACCTATTATATCAATGCAAAAAGTTGATAAACAAGATGTAATTCATTATGGAATTATGACTGGAAGTTGGGATAATAAAGAACAGACAATTTTAAAACTTGGAAGTATTATTGAAAAACCAACAGTCGATTATGCAGAAGATTATCTTTCTGTTGCAACAATTAAAGATAAAGAAAATTATTATGCTGTTTTTGGACAGTATGTTATTACAAAAGATGTTTATGAACAACTTGGAAAAAATATTGAAAATAATGTACTTGAGAAAGGTGAAATACAACTTACAACTGCACTAGAACAAGTTCGTGAAAGAACCGGTATGATTGGGTATGTCGTTAATGGTATTTCGTATGATGTTGGACTTCCTGAAAAATATATTGAAACAGTTAAAAATTATGGGAAAAAATAGGAGTATTAAAATGTCAGATAAAAATTTGCAAAAAATAGTCGTAGATGCAAGAAAATCTTGGGGTTTTGCAGAGGAAGATTATATGCTTCTTGTTTGTGGAATTGCATCTGAACTTGGAGAACTTGCAAATGCAGTTCGTGCTCAATATGTATATAATAAACCAGCAATTCCAGAGGATGATAAAAGTTCTTTGAAACATGAAATGGCTGATGTTTTGATTTATCTTTATGCCTTGGCTGAAAAATGTGGAGTTGATTTGGATAGTGCGGTTTTAAGCAAGATTGAAATCAATAATAAAAGATTTAAAAAATAGTTTATGATTTTTGAATCTTTTTTAACAGAATCCTGTATGATTCTGCGACTTTTTTGAACATTTCTTCGGCTTGTTTGGAACCACCGTTTAGGTCAGGATGATATTTTTTTACAAGTTGTTTATATTTGGTTTTTAACTGAACTTCGGTAAGAGGAAATTGTAATTCCAAAATACCAAGGGCTTCCCATTCTTTTGTAGTAAGGGCAGATTTAGCATTTCCATATATTTTAGTTTTATTTTTTGCTCCACCAACGCGACGCATATATGTATTGTAAATTTCAAATGGGTCATCAAGTCTTCCTTCTTTGGCAAGGTTTTCAAGATTGATACCAAATTTCCAACTTGGGCTGTGCCATGTTTCATCAAGTTTATTTTCGCGTTCTATTTCTTCTTGGCTCATACCATCATAAAAATTCCATGCTTTGTTATATTCGGAGACATGTTTTAAACAGAACCAATAGTATTCGGTAAGATTGCGATTTTTAGGTGCGCGATACTCTCCCTCCAATTCACAATCTGGATGATCACATTTTCTGAAAAATTTTTTCTGTTCTTTAATCATAACTTTTAATTATACAAAAATTCCCATTTAAAGGCAAGGAGATATTTTTTTTATTCAAGTTTCAAAAAATAAAAATTCAAAATTTTTGTTAAGATTTTGACAATTTAATTTTCTTGACTTGCTTTTTTTTGTAGGTATAAAATCTTATTGTAATAAGAGAAAGGAATTTATTATGAAAAAAGTTTTATCTAGTTTAATAGTTGCAACATTGTTTTCAACTGCAACTTTTGCTCAGACTGCAAATAGTCCGCTTAAATCTACTTTTGATTTAACAACTAAAGATTTTGTTGATGATTTTGAAGATGATGACGATGTTATTTCTAATACATTGAAAAGCACAAAGTCTGCTTTGAAACCAACAAGTAAATATGATGCGACTAAACTTTCGCAAAAAAGTGAAGTGCCTGATAATATAAAACAAAATTATGAAGAAAAAGATGATGGCTATTTATTAGAAGGTTTCCAACTTGGTGTTGGTGTTGGTGTTTTGGGTGGTGCAAATGCTCATTTAGGCTATAGAATTCCAAGAAGAGATTATAATTTCTGGAAAAATAGATTTGGTTTCAGAATTGATTATAACTCTTGGAAACCACTTGAAAGTTCAATAGAAAGTTATTTAGAAGATAATCCAATCGAACTTGAAGATAATGAATTTACTGGTATGATTACTGGAACAAACTATGGTGCTTTGGTTGATTTCTATCCATTCGGAAATACATATTTCCTTGGCAATTTCAGAATTAGTGGTGGTTATTATACTGGTGATTTTGCAGTTGATACTTATATGACAAAGAAAGGTTTGAATGAAACATTTGAAATGAATAATATTGAGTATAAGGTTATCGGTGATGCCACATTAAGGGCAAGTGTTGAGGCTGATGTAAAGGGACCTTATGCTGGTATTGGTTTTGATTTCCAACTTCTTTATGGTTTGAAACTTTATTTTGATGCTGGTGTTGTATTTATTGATAATCCAAAGATTGCAACAGATCTTTCTGGAAAAGGTACATTGTGGGCTAAATCAGAATCAAGTGAATATGATATTGATGAGTTAGCAGGTAGTCTTTCAGGTTTGTCTGGTTATATTGATCAATTACCTGATGAATATAAAAGTACGGTTCAAGGCCTTGTTAACAATGTATCACCAGGAGCGACAAAAGTTACTGATGGTGAGGGATATACTTATGTTGGATCAGTTGATGCAAGCAACAATGAAGCTATTCAAAAACTTCTTGAAGATACTAAGAATGAGTATTCTGATGAACTTGATATCATTACAGATTCAAAGATTTTCCCAATGGTTAAGGTTGGTTTAATGCTTCGTTTCTAATATGAATTAGGTAAAAATTTAAGAGTGTCAGTTGGTTGGCACTCTTTTTTTTATTTTTTTCTTGCAACTTAGCAAAATATAGATATAATATCTTTCTGTTATGCGGGTGTAGCTCAATGGTAGAGTTCCAGCCTTCCAAGCTGGCCGTGAGGGTTCGATTCCCTTCACCCGCTCCAAAGTTTAATCCTTGATTTTATCATGAGTGGGTGGAATGTTAGAACTTTCAAATAAATTTAATACCGAAAAAGTAAGAAGTATGTTTTTGTGTGCTGTGTTGGGATTTGTTGGCATGCATGAGTTCTATCAGAAAAAATATGCAAAGGGTGTTTTATTTTTACTCCTTTGTGGATTGGGGATGTTTGGTTCGTTTCATCATATTATGGAATTAACTGTTTGTTTGCCGATTGTGCTTATTGCTAGTTTTATTAGTCAGATACGTCTTATTGTGGATAAAAAAAATACAGATATTGAATTTTGTTTAGGGGTATTATTTTTCCTTTTACAAATTATGTTTATTTCTTTTAAGCCAACTTTTTATAGCGAACAAAGGACTATTACAACAAAAAATGGAAATAGCGAAAAAGTTGAAAATTATTCCGTGAAAATTTAATTTGCAAATAGATTATTGCGGTATATGACATATCATGTCTTGCAGGTGTAACTCAATGGTAGAGTGCTTGCTTCCCAAGCAAGACACGGGGGTTCGATTCCCCTCATCTGCTCCAAAAATTTTATTATTGATAAATAACTTCTTTCAATACTTATGTCAAATTTTGGTAATGGAAAGGTTTTTGCATCTGATGTACATTTTGAATATGATGCAAAAACTTTTGGTAGTCTTTTGCCATATATGTCCAAAACTCCAACCTACAAAGATTTACTTAGAAAACTTAAAAGGCAGGAAAAAAATCGCCGTAAATTATTTAATTTACTGATGGAAAAAATTAAATAGAGAGATATAAAATAAAAAAGTTTTTTATCCTTGATTTTTTTTAAGAATTCCTATAGAATATCGCGTATGTGATTTCAAATCAGGGGATTCCTGATGGAGAATCCTTTGGCTAAATATTAATATTAACTTAAAAGGAGCTAATTATGGCAAAAGAAACATATGTTAGAACAAAGCCCCATGTAAACATTGGTACTATTGGCCACGTTGATCATGGTAAAACAACTACTACTGCTGCTATTACAAAGTTCTTTGGTGAGTTTAGAGCATACGATCAAATCGATAACGCACCAGAAGAAAAAGCACGTGGTATTACTATTAACACATCTCATGTTGAATATGAGACAGAAACAAGACACTACGCTCATGTTGACTGTCCAGGGCACGCTGATTATGTTAAAAACATGATCACTGGTG
>JAGBBO010000034.1 GCA_017938435.1 Alphaproteobacteria bacterium | reverse complement strand
GAATTATTAAAAAAAGGTGAACAAAATGAAATTGAGCCCTATCAAGATGAAATTGGAAGATTATTAATAAATCCAAAAGAAATTGCCCAAGACTTATGTTGGAAAGCCTGGGATATTCCAGACCCTATGGAAAATGCAGAGCTAGTTAATGATTTAATAGATGAGGCTTTAAAATATGATAAAAATTGTTGTGATGCTTATGTACTGAAAAGTCTAATTTGTTTAAATGATTCTGAAAAAATGAAAAATCTAGATTTAGCCATTAAGGGATATGAAACAATCCATGATGCCAATTTTTTCAAAAATCATATAGGAAGTTTTCATGGAACTGAATTTAATCCGTATATGAGAGCTTTGTATTATAAGGCAGAATTGTTGATGAAGCTAAAAAAGCAAGAAGAATCACAAAAAATTATATTTCTCTTATTAGATTTAGATAAAAATGATCATATAGGGGCAAGGTGTTTATTGTAAAGTATTTACTAAATTTTAAAGATTGAAAAGATAGCTCCTGTCATTGACATAAGTTAAATTGGCAAGCTTTCCCAAAACAAATCTAACAATTTAATAATACGGCGCTAACAAAAAAAATTTACTGTGTCAGCATCCTTATGTGGGAGATGTTTGCTATGACAGAAGAACAGTTTTTATCAATTTTCGAGACATCAATAGATTTTATTCATGATTACAATAATTTTTTAGAATGTAATAGAATAATACAAAATTATGATAGAAGTAATGCTCGTAGATTTTTAAGTGACATGACAAACGAATATCAAAATGAAATAAACTTATTTGGACTTTTATTTGATGGAGTTCATATGACTTTTTTTGGTTTATTTCGCCTAAATCGTAGTGGTTGTTTTCTCCTGACGCTAATACGAGGTAGAAAATACATTTTTTTTCTTGATATTATACTCCTAAAGGAGTATAATATAGTCATGATAAAAACTATCTATCATGGTTCAAATAAAATTATTGAAAAACCTCTTTTTGGATTTGGTAAAAAATATAACGATTATGGAGTCGGATTTTACTGTACTGAAGTTTTAGATATGGCAAAAGAGTGGGGTGTATCCAAAGATAATGATGGTTTTGCAAATATTTATGAAATAGAAACAGAAGGTCTTTCATTACTTGATTTGAACAGCAGCGAATATACAATTCTTCATTGGCTTGAGGTTCTTTTAGAAAATCGTATTTTTGATATAACAAATTCTCTTGCACAGGAAGCAAAAGAATATCTTTTAAAAAACTTTACTGTACCTTATAAAGATTGTGACATTATTACTGGATACCGAGCAGATGATAGTTATTTTTCATTTGCTCAAGATTTTATAAATGGAGCAATTTCTATTCGGCAGCTAGGAAATGCTATGAAACTTGGAAACCTTGGGACTCAGTTTGTCTTAAAGAGTAAGAAGGCTTTTGATGCAATTTACTATAAAGGATATGAAATTGCTGAAGCATCTCTTTGGTTTTCTAAAAAGGAATTACGAGATAAGGTTGCCCGAAGACAATATTTTGATGCAGAAAAAAACAAACGTCAGCGTGGAGACTTGTATATTGTTCAGATTCTTGATGAGGAGATAAAAGCCGATGATCCACGCTTACGATAAGAATTATCTTTCAAAAGCTCAAAATAATCTTGCCTCAATGCTCGATTTTGCGGTTTATGATCTTAATGAAGATTTATCTCTTTTTTATCAGAAGTTTTTGCAGTCTAAAATCTGTCCTAAATTTGAACGAGGAGAATCAACAGTTATTGTTGGAAAATCTGGTGTAGAACTTGCTTTAGATGTTATGAAAGATGAATCATTAGCCTCAAAATATCAACCTGCTGCAAACAGATCTTCTGAATACTGGTGTGGTTGGGCACTGGCATATTTTCAGTGGTATACAAATCTTTCATTTAAGGAGATTAATAACTATATTCCAATTTCTGAAATTCTGGCAATGTATTCTCCATATCATGAAATGGATGTATCCCAATTTTGTGATAAGATGATAGAATTGTATAATAAACGAAAGAATAAAACAAATTTAAAAGCACTTCGTCTTGATGCAGGTTTATCTCAAAGTGAATTAGCTGAAATTTCGGATATCCCTATAAGAACAATCCAACAATATGAACAAAATCAAAAGAATATAAATGCCGCCAAAGCTGAAACTGTTGTAAAACTTGCTAAGGCATTAAATTGCACCGTTGAATCCTTGGTGGAAGTTGTATAATAATGAAAGTATGTTATGTCTGAACTATTTTATTTTTGATTGAATAAAAAACTTATATGTCATTTTGTTTTCCTTGATTATTTGGGTAACTTATTTTACTTTATTGAAATGTCATTTTCTAGTGTAAATATGAATGATGGAATTTCTTATTGGTCAAAAATGTGTAATATCTAATGATTTCAAACCTTAAAAATGTGTAGATTTTAAACATAAAAAAACACAGCCCAAGAATCTTTTGGGCTGTATTTACTTTTAATCTTCAAAAATCACATTTTCACCGGCAAAGGCAAATCCGCAATAATTTAAAACTATTTCCATTTGTTTGTTTTCTTCTGTTGGTATTACAGAAATTCCTACTAGTTTTGCAAAATTGTAAACATCTCCACCGATTATTCTGTGAATGACTAAGGGGATTCCGAATTGATTAATGTAAATCTTTTCTATGACTTTTTTTATTTTGTATTTTTTTAATGCTTGGATGATTTGTTTTTTTGATAAAGAAAGGTAAGTATTTCTTGATATGGATATGCCATCAATTATAAGAACATAGTTCTTACTAGAAATGTTATTTGCAAAGTTTGTTGCAAATAATGTTGAAGGCAAATTTTGATTTTTTGAGTGTGTTTGTTGCCATGGAACTTCACTTTTTTCTGATTTTTTCATTTTTTTCTCCGTGTAATATAAAGTTATATACAACTAATATAATAATGGGTTCTTTTAAAGGTACAGAAAAAAAATATGAATTATATATTTTTTTATTTTGAATGTATAAAATATGTTTTATTAATTACTTGTTTATAGTAAAAAAAAGTTTAAAATGAATGTAAATAATTTGAATTTTAGGATTGTTTTTCTTTATGGCACGTAAATTAAACAACATTCTTATTACTGGTGGGGCTGGTTTTATTGGCTCAAACTTTATTCACTATCTTTTTGGACTTTCTTCGGCAGAAGGAAATCTTTTTGATGACGCAAACTTTCAGGGCAAAATTGTAAATGTTGACTGTCTTACTTATGCAGGAAACTTAGAAAGCCTTGCTGATATAGAAAAACAATATGGTGGTTCACGCTACTTTTTTGAAAAAGTT
>JAGBBO010000033.1 GCA_017938435.1 Alphaproteobacteria bacterium | reverse complement strand
GATTCAAGAGTTTCCAGATGATTGGAAATTTTTTGGAGAAATGAAGGATGTTTACAAGCAAATTGGTAATGCAGTTCCAATTAGCTTAGGTTGTGCAATAGGCAAGCAGATTGTAAAACTTGTTACAAATCAACCGTTAGAGTTGCCACCTGTCGATTTTCCTTTTTCGCGTTACACATATACGGATGATGTTTCAATAAAAAAGCTTATGGAAAAACGATTGAAAAAATCAGAACAACCAGATTTATTTGATTTTGCTGTATAAAGAAAAAAGTCGTGAAAACTTGATTTTCACGACTTTTTTATCCTAATTTCCTTTTCCTAGATTTATATTCTTTTTCAAGTATTGTTCTACAAACTTTTTAAATCCTTCTTCTGAAAGATTAAAACCTTTCATAGGCTCTGGTACATTATTCCACATCGTTTCGCCAGTTTTTGCTTCTGTTCTATACCATTTATGAATTGAAGTGCCTTCTCTGATTTTACTACTTGAAGAATTTTCTGTATTACTTCTGTTTTTTATCTGTAATTCAAACCACACTCCATTGTCAAATTTTATAAAGTCGATAGCTTTTACAAAATTTCCACAACACCAAGCCCAACCTTTTTCTCTTAGAACAGAATCTAAATATCTTTCCAAAAGTGCTCCAACAGCATTTTCTGAAGCCATTGATTCCAAATGTGTTATTTTGATTTCTTCCGTTTCTTTCTTTGAATGATTGAAAACAATTTCCATTATAAAACTTACCATTTCATCCGGTACAGTTTGCGGAAGTTTCGGGACTGTAGGCGAATGGAATCCGTTAAAATATGAAACGGCTAATTGTTCTATTCCTTCTTTTGTTTTTACGTCAGGAATATTATTTTTTGAACGAACTGAAAGATTTTCTGGGAATTGATTTAAATATTTTATAACTGTGATAAAAGAATTTCTCAAAGACATTTCTATATCGTAGCAAGGGTTAAGCTCATCAAGAACTTCATTACATATTTTCTCTATATCCATTTTATACCTCATTTAAAAATCGGCATATTTTTATATTTCTTAATACAAGCACCCCAGTGCGGGCGTCCACATAACAACTGGTTGTACCGCAGCGGGCTTGACCCGCTGTCGGCTACGAACCTATGTTATGTATTTATTTTTCTAAAGTTCCATGTTTGATATGATTTTATATCTTATCTTTGGGATATCCAAATTTATGGCGGCCAATATAACAAAAATTCATAATAGAATTAAATTCCATTATTTCAGGTGAATTACCATTTATATGACCATATTGTTCATAATAACTTTTTGCTTCTTCAAAAGTTTTATACAAAATTCCATTATTATTAAGTATTTCATTAACATCATTTATTTTGTTTATGCAAAATTCATACATATTTTTAGGTATAACATCATAAAGAGCTGGAATTTGTTTAATAACATGTAATTCATTTTCTGATATATGAATAACTTTTTCTAATTGTTCTTTTTCATCATTTATCCATTTTAATGCAGTATTTTTATCTTGTGCTTTTAATATTGCTAATGATAATTTGTATATAATTGCAGGATTATTTTTATCGTTCATATAAAGATTTTGTAATGTTATGTTTCGAATGACTGGAGGTAGTAAAGAAAATGTATTCATTATTATTTCATTTGAACCAAATCTATATTTCTCAAAATAATCAATAAACAGGTATGAATATAAATTCATCAGAGCTTCAATAACTTTATCAAAATCTTCAGCAGTAGGAGATTTTACATTTTTAGTATGTGTATTATCATTACCAAAACTTCGGATTATTTCTACAGAATTTTTTAGTAATGCATTATTTCTCGAATCAATTTGTGATTGTATGCTTTGTTTTCCCAAAGTTACTTGCTCGGTTTCTGGAATGTCAAATATTTTTCTAAGAATTATTTCAGAATACTGTCGAATAGTAGCAATTTTTCCCCTAAATGGTCTGTCTTCAATATAGAATGAATCATAAATTAAATCATTAATTAGAGCTTCATACACTTCATTATTAAATCGATTCATTTTTTCTCCTAAAAAGCACCTCAGTGCGGGCGTCCGTGTAACAATTGCTTAAATCACAAACCGGCTTGACCGGTTTGTCGGCTTTGAAGCTTTGTTATGTGTTACTATTTGTTTACAACATTTTCTATTAGTAAATCATCTGTATAATAAGAATGTTCTCCTAATTCATCTCTCCAATATATTAAACTCATTTTATTATCTGGAATTAAACCTTTTTTTACTGTGTCCCCAAGTTCGATAGCAGATTCTACTTGGTTATTAAATTGTATTTGATGTTTTAAAGCTTCTTTTTCGAATGTTTCAGATTTATTTTCGAACTCTTTTCTTTGTTTTCTTTTCCCAAATAACCATGAAGGCATATTTCTTTGCCACCAATTCATTTTTGATACAGCTTCTTTTAAATCGTTTGCTACAGCATCTATTTCTGCTGAATTTTTCTGAATACCTTCCCATAAATCATGATAGAAATCAATCTTTTCCACAAAAGCCTGTGCAGCCGATTCCATGTATCCAGGATTATTTTGAATATTTAATTTCATTTTTAATAAATCGATTCTAATATCTAATATCGAAGTTATAATTGCCATAAAAGCATCTGTTTGCTTGAGTTTAAGTTCTGTAAAAGACATGGTTGAATTAATAGACTGATTTTTATAAAGATAATTATACCTTTCAAAAATAGGATTTATTTTATCTTCCAATAATGCTAATCTTATTATCATATCATCTGTAAATTGGTTACATACAGAAAACTGTTTTTCAATATTCGCTATCCTGTTAGAAGCGCTTATAACTTCACCAACAAAAGTTGCTTCGTCTCTTTGAAGAATAGTATTTAATGTATCTTGAATTTTATCTAACTTTTCATTTACAACTTCAAACTGTTTCATTATTGTAATTGTTGAAAGAGCCTGAAATGCAATTAATGGAGCTACAACTGGCATTAAAGCTCCTGCAACAGGTAAAAATGGAGCTTGTGCAACAATACCCGAAGACCCCATAACGGCACTTCCAACACCATTCCCAATTTGCATTAATGTTGCAGGATTTGCTGTGGCCATAAACAATTGTCCAGAAGTAACACCGGCTAAACCTACTGAACCTGCACCTCCACCAATTAGAGAAAGCATTGTTTTAGGACTTGAAACACCACCATTTTTTATATGGTCTCCTTCAATAAGAAACTGCTCATTAAATTTTGCAATTATTTTATCTCGCATTTTTCCATCAAATGCTAATAAAGCCATTTCTGTTTTGCCTGTTTCTGGGTTATTAAAATTTTTAACTACGATTTTGTTTTTCTGCCAAATTGGAAGGCCCATTTTTTCTCCTTCGGTAGCGCCCCAGTGCGGGCGTCCACATAACATAATTTCTCCGTATCAGTTGTAAGAAGTTTACACTGCAAAAAGTGTCAGTGTAAATTCTTGCATCATTTTACTTATTCCTTAGTATACAACACTTTCACGAATGTATCCAGATTTTTACACGGATACTGGTAAGTTTTACATTTTATCCAGAGGACTTATTACACCACCGGCTCCGCGATTTAGAACATGGGTATAAATTATTGTTGTACTTACATCGCTGTGGCCAAGAAGTTCCTGGATTGTCCTTATATCGTATCCGTTTTCCAGCAAGTGAGTTGCAAAAGAATGACGAAAGGTGTGGCAACTTGCGTTTTTATTGATGCCAGCTTCCAAAATGGCCTGTTTTACGGCACGCTGCATAAGT
>JAGBBO010000032.1 GCA_017938435.1 Alphaproteobacteria bacterium | reverse complement strand
TATAGAAATAGAATATTATTATTTATTCAAATATTATTAGAAATATGAATAAAACCTATAATAGGAGAATTAAATGATTACAGATGCAAAATTAAAGCATGATAATATCATTGATAATGTTAAGGTTTCTTTGGGTCTTGATACGGTTTTCCTTTTTACTAATTCTTTGCCTAAAAATGTTGTGCCAAAGATTGGTGATGAAATTATTTTGGATTTCGAGGACAGCCATCTGCTTATAAATTCAATCGTTCCGCTTATTACTGGCAAAATGGATTGGGACAACTATGCCCTTAAGGTAGAAGTTGTTTAACACATACTTATAATTCCAAATTTGATATATTTTTTAATCTATGTTAAGGATATCTTTATCCTTTTTCCTTCATTAAAACAAATCTAAGACAAAAAAATCAATATGAATCTTCGAGAATACTAAGATAAGAAATTTTGGTAGGAACTTAAGAAGACACTAAGATAAAAAGTTTTGGTAGGAACGGAGAGAATCGAACTCTCAAGGTCTTGCAACCAGCGGATTTTGAGTCCGCCGCGTCTACCAATTCCGCCACATTCCCACAAAAATGGTGGGAAGACCAGGATTCGAACCTAGGTAGACATAATGTCGACAGATTTACAGTCTGTTGCTTTTGACCGCTCAGCCATCTTCCCAATACCGTGAAATAATACATGATTTTCACAAAAAGTCAATAAGTTATTTACAAATATCTAAAAATATACTATTATTATACTGTAAAATAAGAGGGGAAATTCAAATGAATAAAAAATTTTTAGCATTAGCTTTGTTGTTGTCATTATCACTTCCTGTAAGGGCTGGATACATCGAATCTCCAAGTGTTTATGCTTGTGGTAGTTGTTTTATTAAATTACCAGAAAATTTAAGTCGAAAATCATATGATTATCTCTTAAGAGAAGGTGCAGTTTATGATGATGCTGGCAATTTTGTTGGTTTGAACAAAATAAAATCTGCTATTGAAAATGCAGGAATTACAGATTATGAGATTAAAACATATACTGAGAATCATCAGGTTTTTTTTAATATTATAACGGATGATAAAAACAAGAATTTTTTACCATTGATTATTGGTGGTGTTTATGGTGTATATCCTGTGGAGGATAATGATGTGTTACTTTCTCATGAAAATGAAATTTATGCAACAACTTCTTATACTACTTGTCGTCAAAAAGCATATAATAATGCAATGAAAGATTTGCATGCACACGGCGTTGTTGATGCAGAATATAACATTTCTTTGGATGATTTAAAGACAGGATATTATACTGATGATACTTTTCAGGTCCAAGTTTGTCTTGAGGCAACCGAAAATGAATACGAAGATTAAAAGTTGTTGATTTGTTCTTTTAAAATTGACATTACTTAAAAAAAACATTATCCTACCAATTAAAAGGTAGGATTTTTTTTATGAAAGCAAAAACTTTATTTGAATGTCAAAATTGTGGTGCTAAATATTCCCGTTGGGCTGGGAAGTGTGATTCTTGTGGCTCGTGGAATTCTATTATTGAAATTCGTGATGAACAGAGTGCTGTTCCAACAGGATTAACTGCGGGCGTTGGTGGAATAAAACTTTCGTTTCAGGGGCTAGATGGAAAGGTTGAAGATTTTCCAAGAACCGAATGTGGTATAAAGGAACTTAATCGTGTTTTAGGTGGTGGATTAGTGGCAGGTGGAGTTGTCCTTGTTGGTGGAGATCCTGGAATTGGAAAATCAACAATACTTCTTCAAACTGTTTCATACATTGCCAACCATGGCGGAAAGGCATTTTATCTTACTGGTGAAGAGTCGGTGAACCAAGTTCGTATGCGTGCAATTCGTCTTGGGCTTCAAAATGCCCCTGTGAATTTAGCAGCTAATTCAAATATTCGTGATATTGTTGCAACACTTAAAGAAGAAGATGATGTTCGTGTTGTTGTAATTGATTCTATTCAAACAATGTTTCTTGATAGTATTGAATCTGCTCCTGGAACTATATCACAGGTTCGAAGTTGTGCGAATGAACTTATTAGGCTTGCAAAGTTAAAAAATTTTGCATTATTTTTGATTGGTCATGTGACAAAGGAAGGTTCTCTTGCTGGGCCAAGGGTTTTGGAACATATGGTTGATACCGTTCTTTATTTTGAAGGTGAGCGTGGACATCATTTCAGGATTCTTCGTTCTGTGAAAAACAGATATGGTCCAACTGATGAAATTGGTGTTTTTGAAATGACGGATAAGGGATTAACCGAAGTTGAAAATCCATCTGCACTTTTCTTAGCTGAACGCCGTGGAAATATTTCTGGTAATTCTGTTTTTGCAGGGGTTGAGGGAACTAGACCACTTCTTTTAGAGATACAGGCTCTTGTATCTTCTTCTAATTATGGAAATGCAAAGCGTTCAGTTGTTGGTTATGATATGTCCCGTCTTTCTATGATAACTGCGGTCCTTGATGCGCGTGCCCACCAAGAATTTTATTCCTACGATATTTTCTTAAATATAACAGGTGGGCTTAAAATTACTGAACCTGCTGGGGATTTAGCTGTTGCTGTTGCCCTTATGTCATCAAAAAACAATGTCCCTGCACCTGCAGATATGGCTATATTTGGAGAAATTGGACTTTCTGGTGAAATTCGTGGTGTAAGTTTTACTGAACAAAGAATAAAGGAAGCCGTAAAACTTGGTTTTAAAAAGATATTACTTCCTAAATCATTAAAGAAAAAATACTCTGCACCTATTGGGGTTAAGATTATCGAAGTCGGTCATATTCAAGATATTGTTAATATGTTTATGAAATAAACTTTTATTTTCTTGAATGTATTCCGATTTTTTGATAGAATATGACTTCAGAGGAAATAAGATGTTTACATTTTTAGATTTTGTTTTTATTGCAGTTGTATTGTTATCATCAGTATTTGCATATAATGGTGGTTTGATACAGGAGTCTGTGTCTATTGCGGTATGGGTAGGCACTATTTTTCTAACAAAATTTATTTTCCCTTTTGTTGAACCAAAGTTTGCTGGACTTTTTGGGTCAAGTTCTATGTTTTCTGCAATGTCGGCATATATTTCTGTTTTCGTAGTTTTGATAATGTTTTTATCATTTTTTAATAAAACTTTTACTGTCAAATTACATAAAACAAATTTTAGTAGTATTGATAAATCACTAGGATTTCTTTTTGGATTTTTCCGTGGTATTTTGATAATGGCTGTTGTTTATGTCGTGATTTTATGGTTTATTCCTAATGAAAATAAGCGTCCTGATTGGGTAACAAATGCAAAATCAAAACCAATATTAAAGGTATCATCTATGTTTATATCCTCACTTCTTCCATCAACAAATAATTTTTCAGAAATAAAGTTAATGATACAAAGTGATATGTCAGGAACTGAAATTGAAACTTTTGAAAAGTTAAGTAAGCCTGTTGTAGAAACAAGTTCTGAATCTTCTGCAGAAAGTGGATATCAACCATCAGAAATTCGTGATTTAGAGCGTCAACTTCAACAATTACAACAGATGGAAGATATTTTCAATTTAAAACATCTTGATATCAAATATTTATAATAAATTCCTATTTACTGATAACAAAATTTTTGCTATAATAATACCCAGTTAAATATAAGGGATATCTGTATGTCAAAACTTAAAATATTACCAGGTCGTGCATACCCTCTTGGTGCAACATATAATGGTCGTGGAACCAATTTTGCATTATTTTCAAGGAATGCAGAAAAGGTTGAACTTTGCCTTTTTGATGCAAAGGGTAAAACTGAAACTCATAGAATTGAACTTGTTGAATATACGGATGAAGTTTGGCATTGTTATATAGAAGGAATAAAACCAGGTCAACTTTACGGATATCGTGTCTATGGTGAATATGCTCCGGAACGCGGACATCGTTTTAATGGTAATAAATTGCTGATTGATCCTTATGCAAAGGCATTATATGGTAAGGTTGTATGGTCAAGTGCTCTTTTCCCATATCAAATTCGTAATCCACAAAAAGATTTATCTTTTGATGAAAGGGATAGTGCAAAATATATGCCAAAATGTGTTGTGACTGATGATACATACAAATGGCAAAATGATAGAAAACCTGAAATTAGAAGAAGTAATTCTATTATTTACGAGGTTCATGTAAAGGGGGCAACAAAACTTAATCCAAAAGTTCCGGAAAAATATCGTGGAACATTTGAAGGATTAGCAAATAAAAATGTTATCAATTATTTTAAAAATCTTGGTGTGACTGCGATTGAACTTTTACCGACACAGGCATTTTTCCTTGGTTCAATTCCTGAACGAAAGGGATTATATAATTATTGGGGATATAATACTGCGAACTTTTTTACTCCGGAACCAAGTTATCTTGCATCAAAAAACATAAACGAGTTTAAGGCGTTGGTTGATACTTATCATGGTGCAGGTTTAGAAATAATTATGGATGTTGTTTATAATCATACACCAGAAGGAAATCATCTTGGACCGATGTTTTCATTCCGTGGTATTGATAATGCTTATTATTATAGGTTGGTAAAGGACAGTCCTAGATATTATGATGATACAACTGGTTGTGGTAATACATTAAATTTTGACAATACGCGTGTTGTTCAAATGGCGATGGATAGTCTTCGTTATTGGTCAACAGAAATGAAAATTGATGGTTTCCGATTTGATTTAGCAGTATCACTTGGCAGAAACGATTATGGTTTTAGGACCGAGTCTGATTTTTATGATGCTATGGCCCAAGATCCTATACTTCAAAAGGTAAAAAGAATTGCAGAACCATGGGATATTGGACTTGGTGGATATCAAGTTGGAAATTTCCCTGCTGGTTGGAGTGAATGGAATGGTCGTTTCCGTGATACTACCCGTCGTTTTTGGCGTGGAGATGACGGACAAATTGGGGATATGGCAACAAGATTTACTGGTTCATCAGAATTGTTCGATAAACATGGCCGCCGTCCATGGTCCACAGTAAATTTCGTAACTGCACATGATGGATTTACAATGAATGATTTGGTTTCATATGACTATAAACATAACGAAGCAAATGGTGAAGAAAATCATGATGGGGAAAATAATAATGATAGTTATAATTATGGTATAGAAGGTGAAACAAATAATCAAAAAATAAACACTATCAGAAACAGACAAATTAAAAACTTTTTTGCTACAATTTTACTTTCCCAAGGTCTTCCTATGATACTTGGTGGTGATGAAATTAAACGCACACAAAAGGGAAATAATAACGCCTATTGTCAGGATAATAAAATAAGTTGGATTGACTGGTCACTTCTTGAAAAAAATAAGGAAATTTTTGATTTCCTTAAAAAGGTAATTGAAATTCGTAAAAAACATATTGTTTTCCGTCGTTCAAAATTCTTTAAGGGACAAAGAATTCCTGGAACAAGAAACAAGGATATAACATGGTACACTCCCGCTGGGAAGGAAATGACTACGGATGATTGGCATAATCCTAAAAACAAAACGCTTGTTTTTAAAATTTCAGGTGAAGCAGGTGATAATTTCCATTTGGATAAAGAAGGAAATGCAACACCGGATAAAAACTTTTTTGTTATAATGAATGCTGATACAAAAAAATACAGTTGTATTGTTCCTGTGCCAAAACCACCATATAAAAATTGGCGTGTAGTTTTTGATACATCAGATCATAACAAAGAAGTAAAACTAAAATCTACATCAATAGTTGTTAATCCAAGGACATTTATTTTACTTATTTCGGAATAAACTCTTGAAAGTATTTAAGTTTATACCTATATATACTCTTGCTTGACTTGTATGCAAGTTTTTTGCTAGAATTCCTATTAAAATGTTAATAAAAAGGATATTGCTATGGTTGAAACCAAAGACAAAGTAACAGAACAAACGACTAATATTTCTGAACAAAATGTTGAAGAAAAGGAATATTGTTTACTTCCTCTTCGTGATATTGTTATTTTTCCAAGTATGATTATTCCAATTTTCATTGGTCGCGGGAAATCTATTGCTACAGTGGAAGAGGCAATGAAACGCGGTAAACAAATTGTTCTTGTTGCACAAAAGGATGCTCTTGTAAATAATCCAAAACGCGAAGATTTATTTGATGTCGGTGTAAAGGCAAATATCGTTCAAATGCTTCGTCTTCAGGACAATACTGTGAAGTTATTGGTAGAGGCTACTTCAAAGGTAAAAATTACAAATCTTGATATTGCAAAACCTTATTGGGCAACAACCATTGATTATATTCCAGAAGATTTGAATTTTGAAGGTAATACAGATATTGAAACATTAACAAAATCTGTTCGTAATAGCTTTTCAAGATATATCAAATTTAACAAAGATATTATTATTGAAAATGTAAGTGGAATTGAAACAATCGAAAGCCCAATTCTTCTTCTTGATACTATTATTATGAGTATGAATGTAAAGGTTGAAAAGAAGCAAGAAATTTTAGAGGCATCCAACATTACTGAAAAATTGGAAAAGCTCTATGCTATCATTGAAACAGAACTTGATTTTATGAAAATGGATAGAAGGATTCGTTCCCGTGTAAAACAATCCATTGATAAAAATCAACGCGAATTTTATCTTTCTGAACAAATGAAAGCTATTCAAAAAGAACTTGGTGATGATGGTGAGGATTATGATGATTTGGAAAAGAAAATTGATAAAGTTGGACTTTCTAAGGAGGCTTATCTAAAGGCAAAATCTGAAATTAAAAAACTTAAAAATATGTCACCACAATCTCCGGAATATTCTATTTTAAGGAATTATTTGGAATTACTTTTATCACTTCCATGGAATAAAAAATCTGAACTTGATAAATCTATTTCCGAAGCCGAAAAAATTTTGGATGAAGAACATTATGCTCTTGAAAAAGTAAAAGAAAGAATTTTAGAGTTTTTAGCTGTGCAAAAAAGGGTAGGTTGTTCAAAGGGAACTATACTTTGTTTTATGGGTCCTCCTGGTGTTGGTAAAACATCGCTTGGTCGTGCTATTGCAAAGGCAACTGGTCGTGTTTTTGAAAAACTTTCTCTTGGTGGTGTTCATGACGAGGCTGAAATTCGTGGTCACAGAAGGACCTATATCGGGGCGCAATGTGGAAAAATTCTTTCTATTATGAAAAAAGCAGGCGTCAATAATCCTCTTATTATGTTGGACGAGATTGATAAGATGGGAAATGATTATCGTGGTGATCCTGCAAGTGCAATGCTTGAAGTTCTAGATCCAGAACAAAATGTCGCATTTAATGATCACTATCTTGATTTGGATTACGATCTTTCAAATGTTATGTTTATTGCTACAGCAAACAGTTATAATATTCCTCGACCACTTCTTGATAGAATGGAGGTAATTGAACTTTCAGGCTATACTGAGGATGAAAAAATTGAAATTGCAAAGCGTCATATTATACCAAAAACTCTTGTAAAAAATGGTTTGGATAAGTCGGAAATTTCTATATCTGATGGTGCAATAAGGGATATCGTTCGTTACTATACTCGTGAATCTGGTGTTCGTGGATTAGAGCGTCAAATAGATAAAATGATGCGTAAATCATTACGAAAAATTGGGGAAAGAGTTGAATGTGATGATTGTCTTTTTGAATTAAAAGAGGAAACTCAAAAACCACAAAAAGATAAAATAATAAAGATTACATCTGATAACATTACTGAATTTTTAGGTGTAAAAAGATTCGATTTTGGTAAATCCGAAGAAAAGGATAGCATTGGTACTGTAACAGGTCTTGCATGGACTGAAGTCGGTGGTGAACTTTTGCAAATTGAATCTGCTGTTATGGCAGGTAAGGGATTGGCTGTCTTTACTGGAAAACTTGGTGATGTTATGAAGGAGTCTATTGAAACGGCAAAGTCATTTGTTCGTTCTCATTCAGCACAGTTTGGTATTAACTCGAAAATTTGGGATAAAATTGATATACATATTCATGTTCCAGAAGGTGCAACGCCAAAGGATGGCCCGTCTGCGGGTATTGCTATGATGACATCTATTGTATCTACTTTGACTGAGATTCCTGTTCGAAAGGATGTTGCTATGACCGGAGAAATAACACTTCGTGGTCGTGTTCTTCCTATTGGTGGGTTAAAAGAAAAGTTGCTTGCTGCTCTTCGTGGTGGAATAAAAACTGTTGCGATTCCTTTTGAAAATGTTAAGGATTTAGAAGAAATTCCACAGGTTGTAAAGGATGGTTTGAAAATTATTCCTGTGAAAACAGCGGATGAAGTTCTAAAGATTGCACTTTCAAAACCTCTTCAACCTATAAAGGAAGTTGGTGATTTTTTTGAAAATCTGCTTAAAACTCCATCAAAACCACAAGGAGAAATAGTTCAATAAAAATTCCCTCCATTCGGAGGGATTTTTTAAAACTTAATATTGCAATTTATTTCATTTGAACCATCTTCTTCACTACAGTTTGCATTTTTCCATTTTTCACATGCTTCTTTATCTTTATATCCACAACAATACATTTTATCAAGATGGCATTGTTTCAAATAAATTTCATTTTGTATCGAAGTAACAATTTCATCGATTCTTTTTCTTTCTCGTTCGCGTTTTATAATGCCAAGACTTATATAAACTATAACAATAATAGCCAAAGTGATAAGAACCCACACTACAAAATTTCCACTTTTTTTAGAAATAATAGGTTCCATATTTTCATGTTCATCAATAATTTTTTTTGTAATTCTTGGCATTTGAAAACCTCCCATATCCGATTCTTATAAAAATTTTAAATTTTTATATAAAAGAAATCAATAATAAAAAATAGGAATAAATTATTTCAAATTTAATTTTGCTAAAACCAAATCTTTTGCACTTACATAATCAAACTTTCCAGTACTTAAAACCGGAGGTTCTTCCATAAACAAAATTTCCTTTGGAATTGCAAGTTTTGTAATTTCCCTACCATCAAATATATTCAAAAGTTTTTCTTTTGTAATATCAGGACAATTTGTAATTAAAACAAGTTGTTCACCCTTTTTATCATCAGGAATAGCAACGATTGCATTGATAAATCCAGGAAATTCTCTTTGAATAATTATTTCCACAGCAAGAAGAGACACCATTTCGCCGGCAATTTTTGCAAATCGTTTTGAACGACCCTTTAAAAATACATATCCATCTTCATCAACTTCAACAATATCACCAGTATCATACCAACCGTCTTCTGGTTGAATAAGTCCAGTAACTTTTTTGGAATCAAGATATCCGCACATAACATTTGGACCTTTAAGGATAAGTTCTTTACCCTCTTTTATTCCAGGAATTTCTTTTAATTTATATTGCATTCCAGTCATAAGACGGCCAACAGAACCAGGTTTATTATAAAGGTAATTATTCACCGCAATAATCGGAGCACATTCTGTTGCACCATAACCTTCCAAAATTCTAACACCAAATTTTTCAAGCCAGATTCTTTTTGTTTCTGGTTTTACTTTTTCCGCACCAGCAGCCAAAATTCTTATGCTATTAAAATCATACGGATTAGCAAATTTTGCATAATTTGCAAGGAATGTATCAGTAGCAAAGAAAATTGTCGCTTGCATAGAACTACAAAAACCAGGAATTGCTTTGTAATGAAGTGGGCTTGTATATGCAGCAAGTTTAAACCCTAAAACAAGAGGAGTAAATGTTCCAGCAGTAAATCCAAATGAATGAAACATAGGAAGACAGTTAAGCATCACATCATTTTCAATAACATCAAACTTTGTGGTAAGCTGATAAACATTTGCAAGAATATTTTTATGTGATAATTGAACTCCTTTTGGTTTACCTTCGGATCCTGATGTAAAAAGTATAACCGCAGGATCAGTTGGTTTTGCATAAGGTGCAGTAAGTCTGTATGCTGTTTTTGGAAAAAGCATTGCAAACACACCGCAAATTTTATCAAAAAGTCCAACACCAGTTTTCATATCTTCAAGATAGATAATCTCGATTCCACTTGATTTTATATCATCAATCAATTCTTCAAGATGAGCAACCTCTACAACCTTATGTGCAGTTACAACATATTTTAAATTAGCAGTTTCACATGTTGATAAAACTTGCATAGGACTTGTTGTAAAATTAAGCATTGCTGGAACCTTGCCGTATGCGTGAAGTCCAAGAAGTGATAATGTGCAAACCGACGATGTAGGAAGAACTATACCAATATTTTTTTCATGTGGAGCACGACGATTTAAGTATCTACCTATAATAAAACTTTTAAGGAATATTTCACCAAAACTCATAGGCTTTCTTGATACATCCTCAAGCATTATCTTTTTTCTTCCAATAAGTTTCATTGTATCAATCGTTGCATCAAGCAAGGTCTTATTGCAATCTTTTGCCTCAAATTTTAAATCAGCTAAAAGGTCATGAAGTTTTGATGTCGATTTTGTTCTTGCTTCTTTAAAAGTTAAATTTTTATCATCTGCAAAGGATATAGGTTCTTTAAAAATAATTTTAACTTTTGGAAAAAGTTTGAACAAAGATTTTCTTTTAAGTCTTGAATATGCAGAATGTTCCAAACCTAAAATTTGAACAGGAACAACCTTTGCACCTGATTTTTGAGCCATAAGGGCAGCAGGTTCATAAAACTTCATTTGTGAACTTCCACCAAACATATTTGCAAGCGTGAAAATCATACAAGTTTTGTTATTATTGAGTTCATTCACCATAGTCTTAATTGATAAAGGATTATCAGGATCCAAAAAGCGTGAATCCATCAATGATGTGAAAAACTTTATCCACCATTTATCAGCAAGTCTGTCTGTTACAGAAAAAGTAATTTTCTTATTTACAAATAATGCAATCAAAAGCCCATCAAGATAAGATGTGTGGTTTGGAATAATTAAAACTTTTTTTCCAGCTTTTTTAAGGTTTTCCAAACCCTCAACTTTAATACCAAATAAAAATGTCAAAAGTCTTTTCAAAAACTTTTGTTTTTTCTCAAACGAGAATATGTCATTGCAACCAAAAATTTTAAAATTTTTCTTATTTTTCATAGTATAAATTCCTATTATTTGACCATATTATAAACAACTTATCTTTAAAAGTCTATAGATTCTTTTGATACATAAAAAAGTAAGTTTTTGAATATACAAACAATAATTACATCTTTTATTTTCCAAGTAACTTTTTATTTGCTTTTTATAAAATATGATTTATAATAAGGCATACTTTGTGGGAATTTAGCTCAGTTGGTTAGAGCTACCCGCTCATAACGGGTCGGTCGTTGGTTCGAGTCCATCAATTCCCACCATTCTTTTAAGAAGTGGAGGTCTCTTATGGTTAAGCAAGCTTCTTTATCTATAATTGAAGATACAAAAAATCACAAATTTTTAATGATTAAACACCTTCGTGGAATAAACAAAGGATATGTTAATTTCTGTGGTGGAAAAATGGAGGAAGGCGAAACAATGGATGATTGTGTTCGTCGTGAAACATTTGAAGAAACAGGACTTACTATTGAAAATCCGAAACGTGTCGGCTATGTTGAATTTGTCCCTATGGGTTATAATGTGACTATTTATAAAAGCACAAAATTTCATGGTGATGTGCATGCTCGTGAAGGTGAAGTCGAAGTTTTTTGGCAGGATATTGACACTATCCCATTGGAAAAAATGCGTAAGGGGGATCAAGATTATCTACCTGAAATTATGGCTGGAAAGTATGTTAAAAAGCGTTATACATACGATGAAAATGGCGATATTATGAAGATAACACCCCTTATTTTAGATGAATGGGAAAAACATTTATAGAAATATTTTCAAAAAAAATAAAAAAAGTGCTTGATTTAATTTAAAATATATCTATAATACTTGAAATATATTGCGGGCGTAGCTCAGTTGGCTAGAGCGCAACCTTGCCAAGGTTGAGGTCGTGGGTTCGAGCCCCATTGCCCGCTCCAAGTAAATTTATTTTATTTTTCATGTTCTCCCTGAAAAGGGAATTTTTTCTTTTTCATGTTATCCCAGTGTAAAAACTGGGAGTTTTTTTTATCTTATAGAAAATACTTGCATTTTCAAAAACTTCTGTTATACTTTTCCCAAGTTTTTAAGAACTTTTCATAAAATTTTTAGAAACAATTTACTCGAAAAGGGGGTGAAATTATGGTTAAAGTTCTTGTACGTGATAACAATGTTGAACAGGCTCTTCGCGTTCTTAAAAAGAAAGGACAAAAAGAAGGACTTCTTCGTGAAATCAAAGAAAGAAGATACTTTGAAACTGGTACTGCTGCAAAGAAGCGTATGAAAAATGAAGCTGTTCGTCGTGAAAGAAAAAGAATTTCAAAGGAAAAACAAATCCTTGGTTTCTAGTATTTTTCTGAACAATTCTTCCCTCGATTCTTTCGGGGGAATTTTTTTTATTTTTAAATTATCTTGAAATTTTCAGTTAATTACTATAGCATAAATAATAGGTATAGATTTTTCTATATTTAGTATCAGAGATGATACGGGTTTTGAAAGGCCTTTTATTGAACAAGCGGTGCACGGAATAGCATCGTTGAATGCTATTTTTTTGTATCTAAATACAAAAAAATGCACTTGGAAATAAATTCCTCAACTTTTTGGTTGGGGAGCCATATGCTATACAACAGGAATATTTTCATATTTCGAAGGCTTATGGAATCATTACTTGTTCATGATCTTTCAACTCTCCCGGCCATTTCTGATAAAAAATGGAATGTTTTTAATTGGTTTAACATTCCGCTTTGTGGGTAAGCTTCTCATAGCGCTTCTTACCCCCCTTATGGGCGAAGTTTCCATATTTATACTTCGTCCTACCATGGGCGGATTTCCGTAGTTTTTCCGCCCTCCCTCTTTTGAGGAGGTAAAGGGAAAAAGCAAAGTCAACAAAAACCAAAAAAATAAAATTATGGAGGGAGAATGAAAAAATTACTTCTAATTGCCTTGCTGTTGTCAGGTGGCGTCGCCCATTCTGCAACAACCGAGCAAATCACAAACGCACTTGCAAAATATTGCGTCCCAAAACCAAACGATTATGTCGATGGAACAAAAGTTTGTGGAACCGAATTT
>JAGBBO010000031.1 GCA_017938435.1 Alphaproteobacteria bacterium | reverse complement strand
GGACATACCTCTGGTGTACCAGTTGTTTTGCCAAAAGCATCGCTGGGTAGCTATGTATGGAACGGATAACCGCTGAAAGCATCTAAGTGGGAAACCGACCTCAAAACTAGATATCTCCATTAGAGTCGTGGTAGACCACCACGTTGATAGGCAGAGTGTGTAAGCACAGCAATGTGTTTAGCTAATCTGTACTAATAACTCGATTGACTTATATGTTATATGTTTTGATAATTAGATTGCTACTTGAAAGAGTACTTCATAATTTAACTAGACTAGATAAAAGATACTGTTCTTTGATAATCCGGTGATGATATTGGAAGGTGATACACTCTATTCCATCCCGAACTAGACAGTGAAACCCTTCCGAGCCGATGGTACTTTGTCTTAAGGCACGGGAGAGTAGGTTATTGCCGGATTTTCAAAGCACACTATCGATACACAACATATTTACAATTTACAATACAAATTTATAAACCTCCTTCGGGAGGTTTTTTCTATTTCTATAAAATTCTTATTGCAATAATTCCTTTTTTATGATATATTCTATATAGGAAATAGGAGAAAATTATGAAGAAAATATTGTTATTAATACTTGCTTTAAGTATAGGTATTTCTTTACAAGCAAATGCTAAAGATACAGAAAGAAATTATATGGAAGTATTACAAGAGGAAAAAGATAATTTTTTACTAGTTTGTAATCATACAAAAGAAATTTGTCCTACACTTAATTGTGATAATAGAAGTTCGGTTACCATAGATTTGGGATTTGAAAATATGAAAAAATGTATTGAATCACCAGAAATGTTTGATAAATTTAATACTGAAGATAAAACTGAATGTATAGAAAAATTTTTTAAACGACTTCAAATATTTGATGAAAAAGTAAAAGAAATTTCATCTTTAAATATTCAAATGCTAGATGAAGGTTTTCACGAATATGTCCAATGTAATATTTTTATGGATGAAGCACTTTGGCAAATAATAGGTAGAGGAAGAGAAACTTCTCTGAGACGTTATGCCGAAGAGAGATGTAATCTTGAAAAATATACTTTTGATGTAGAAGAAAATATTTTACAGGCAGATGAATGTATTAAAAAATATCACCAAAAATTAGATGAATATAGAAAGTTGAGGTAAGCATGAAAAAAGTTTCTATTTTAACATTAAGTTTGATTATGCTTGGTGGTATTGCAAGGGCAGAAGATTCTGTTGCTTTGCAAAATGTGAATTCAAAAATCGAGGCAGTACAAAATACTTGTTCAGGGATTAAATCTAGTCTTGATACAATTTTCGGATTGTCTGTTGCAACAACTGTTTCAAGTGGGCTTGGAACTGTTGCTGCTGGTGGTGCGTTGGCTGTTGGTATTGCAAAGGCAAAAACAGATAAAAAGCAACAAGATTTGATTGCAATGCTTGATGATTATAAGATAAATCCAACTGAAGAAAAGAAACAAGAAATTCTTAAAGGTTTTGATAATTTAAAAAATAGCATTGATAAGGCTGAAAATGAAATTTCAAATCTAGAAAAAAAATCAAAAACCCTTGGTAATGTGCGTACAGGTTTGATGGCTGGGGCAACTGCGACATCGGCTGTATCAACCGGAACATCTTTGGGTGCAACCTTAACTGCAACAAAATTGGCTGAAAAAATGATGCAATGCAATGCGGATTTACAAGCATTGAAACTTGCAAAGTCCGAACTTGAAGCAGAGGGTGAAACAAATGAAAAGGCCGATAAAATACTTTCAGTTTGCACCGGTTATGATGAAGCAAATATCAAATCTTTGAAAAGTTTGGCAACTGCAAATGCTGTTGTATCCGGAATAGGAACTGCGACTGCTGGTGCCGGCACAATAACTTCGGCAATGGCAAACAGTAAAAAAGTTCGTGCTGGGGATAAGAAAAAAGAGAAGAGTTTGAACCTTGCTTCCAACATTTTGGCAGGGGTCACAATGGGGACATCTGCAACATCCACAACTTTGTCTGCTGTCCAAATATCAAAGGCTAAAAAAGATAGTGAGATGGCGGAAAAATGTGAAAATATTTTGGTGGAGTAATTTTTTTATAAAAATTTCTTTACAGTATATTTATTTTATGATAGAATTAATCATACTTAGAAATAGGGGGAGTACTATGGGTAAGTTTGTTAAATTTAGTGATTATGAACTTTTTGTAAAAATTTTAAAAGAAGCCAGAGAAAAGGCTAATTTGACACAGGTTGAATTGGCACAGAAACTTGGCGTTCCACAATCGTTTGTAAGTAAATATGAAAATGCAAAAAGAAAAGTAGATGTTTTGGAATTTATCAAAATCTGTCGAATAATAGATGTTCGCCCAACTGATATAATTCGTCGTTTTTTTAATGAATTGAATGTATAGTGTATGTTGAAAAAATAAATTCAAACTTTGCTTGAATTTTGAAAAGTTTTATGCAATTAAAAAACCGTCCTGATGGACGGCTTTTTTATCTTGTTTTGCTTTCAGAAATAGTTCTAATACGAACAATTTTTCTTTCGCATTCAATCTTTCTTTTCATCAAAACACCAGTATCATAGTGAACACCTTCTAAACTTGTCATAAATGCACAATAATGTTCAATACCTATAATTTCATTTTGAAGTTTTTGAATCTTCTTTTCTGGATTAACAGAAAGAAATTTACTTACATATTTCATTTTTTTTAACCTCTTTTTTTATATGTAAACCCCGAAATAAATCGGGGTTATTTTACGATTCGGTTTTCCTATTATAAAACTAAACACTAGCCATTGCAATAGCCCAAAAATCATCAGCTTTAAGTGATGCACCACCAACAAGAACGCCATCCACATCTTTTAAAGAGAAGATGTCTTTTGCATTATTAGGTTTTACACTTCCACCATAAAGTATTGATATGTTTTGAGAACCAAATTTTTTTTCTGCAACTTCACGAATTTTTGTATGAACATCAATAATATCTTGAAGTGTTGCAACTTTACCTGTTCCAATAGCCCAAACAGGTTCATAGGCAATAATTATATTTTCAATAGTTGCATTTTCAGGAATAGAATTAAGAAATTGATCTTCAATAACTGCCAAAGCAGAACCATTTTCTTTTTGTTCCAATGTTTCACCAATACAAATAATAGGTGTTAAACCTTGGTTAAGTGCAGCTTCTGCCTTTTTAGCAACAAGTTCATTCGTTTCACCGTAGTAAGAACGACGTTCAGAATGTCCCAAAATTACAAAGTTTGCACCAATATCTTTTACCATAACAGGAGAAATTTCACCAGTATATGCACCATCTAATTTATCACAACAATTTTGTGCACCAACCTTTATAGGTGAACCGTCAACCATAGAAACGACTTCTGAAAGAAGAGTTGCAGGAGGACAAATAATCATTTCGAAACCTAATTTCTCATCTGGACTTTCGAATTTTGAAAGAAGATCATTTGTTAACTTCCATGCATCGTTTTTAAGGCCGTTCATTTTCCAATTTCCGGCAATTATTTTTTTATTTGTAAAAGACATTTTATACTCCTTTTTTAGTTAATTTAAAAATTTTTAATATTTTACTTGTTTTAACATATTTATTTTGGTATTTCTATATAAAAGTTAAAAATTTTTTAAGAAAGGTGGAAAAAATGATTGAAAAAATGAAACGTGCATCCGAAACTGCCATTGCAAAATTCTTGCTTGCGCTTATAACTTTGAGTTTTGTATTTTTTGGATTTACAAATGATTTTACGGGGTCTGGTAATATTGCATTGAAAGTTGCCGACAAATCTGTTTCTATTCAGGAACTAGACTTGGAATTAAGACGCCAAATCGATCAATTTAAGCAAAAAACAGGTATTCCAAACTTTAATTATAAACAAGCATTGCAAATGGGGCTTGTTGATCAAATAATAAATAATATGACTTATCGTTTGCTTCTTGATGCTGAAGCCAAAGACGAAGGGATTCTTGTTTCTGATGATAAAATTTATGAAATTATTAAGAATACAAAAGATTTTCAGGATGATAAGGGAAATTTTTCTCCTGAACGATTCGCATATATTCTTGATCAAAACAATATAACAGAACATAAATTTATAGAGGAAATTTCAAATGATATTGCTCGTCAGATTCTTATGAATGCGATAACAAGTAATATTGACCATTCGTATATTTCTGAATTGCTTTATAAAAACAAAAATGAAAAAAGAGTTTTTGATGTAGTTTCATTCAAAATTGAAAATGAAAAAATTTCATCAAAACCAACAGACTTAGAATTAAAAGAAATTTATGATGCAAACAAAGATACATTTTCTCAACCTGAATATAGAAAAATTTCATATATAACAATTACTCCAGAAATGGCTATGAAATTTAGAAATATCAAAAAAACTGATGATGATAAGATTTATAGAACTATGATAGAAATGGGGGAAAATGTTATTGATGAAATAAATGGTGGTGCAAAAATTAACGAAATTGCAAAAACATTTGGAATTACAAAAACAATGCTTCCAGATTTGGATGTAGAAGGTAAAAAACGAGATGGTTCAATCTTCAAAGATAAAACTTTTACACAAAAATATCGTGACATTGCATTTTTTGCTCTTGATGAAAATGGTATCAGTGATGTCCTTGATAATGGCGATAATGTAATGTTGGTTATGGTGGAAAAAGTTTATCCATCTGCGCCGAAATCATTTGAAAATGTAAAAAATGAAATTAGGAAAATGTGGCTAAAAAATGCACAAGTAGCTCAGGCACAAGATAAATTAAATAAGATTTCATCTGCCCTTTCAAATGGTGAAAAATTTACATCTGTTGTAAAAAAGGTTGATGCAAATGCTAATGTTTTACTTAATTCTGAAACAGGTAGATTCAACAATCTTTATACCTCTGATTTCTTAACAAAATTGTTTTCTAATGAAATAGGTAAACCATTCACTTCTCAATCAAAAGATGTTTACTATGTTGCAATTTTAAGGGATATCAAAATTCCAGAAATCACAAATAAAAATGATTTTGCAAAATTCCATAATCAAGAAAAAACGAATTTTGCAAATATGATTGTTGATAACTATATTTCATATCTTTACAAAAAACATGGTGTAAAAAGAAATGAAAAAGTAATTCAAAGATTATTCAATTAAGTTGATAACTCAAACAAAAAAACTCCCCACTAAATAATGGGGAGTTTTTCATTTAAACTTTTTATTAAAGTTTTATTACTGGATCAAGTTCGCCACTTTCGTATCTTTTTGCCATATCAAGCAAAGATATAGGTTTAATTTGGCTTGCATGACCAGCAGCACCAAATGCTTCGTATCTAACTTCACATTCATGTTGCATTTTTTCCATTGCTGGTTTCATAAACTTTCTTGGATCAAATTCAGCAGGATGTTCCGCATAAAATCTTCTTATACCAGCAGTGCAAGCAAGTCTTAAATCTGTATCTACATTAACCTTGCGAACACCATATTTGATTCCTTGTTGAATTTCTTCCAATGGAACACCGTATGTTTCAGGAATTTCACCACCAAATTCATTGATTTCTTTCAAAAGTTCTTGTGGAACACTTGATGATCCATGCATTACAAGTGCAGTATTTGGAAGTTTTTCATGAATAAGTTTTACTGTTTCAATAGAAAGAATTTCACCATCAGGTTTTCTTGTAAATTTATATGCACCATGAGATGTTCCAATAGCAACAGCCAAAGCATCAACTTTTGTTTCACGAACAAACTTTGCCGCTTCTGTTGGATCTGTTACTAATTTATCACGAGAAAGTTTTTTATCAGTTCCGAAGCCGTCTTCCTTTTCACCTTTACCAGTTTCAAGAGAGCCAATACAACCAATTTCTCCTTCAATAGAAACTCCAAGAGGATGAGCAATTTCAGCAACTCTTTTTGTAATACCAGCATTATATTCAAATGAAGATGCTTGACCTTCTGGTGTAAGGGAGCCATCCATCATCACAGATGTAAAACCATTTGCAATAGCAGATGCACAAACGGAAACATTTGGACCGTGATCTTGGTGCAAACAAATAGGAAGATCAGGATACATTTCAACCGCAGCTTTCATAAGATGGCTTAACACTTTATCATTTGCATAGGCTCTTGCACCTTTTGATGCTTGAATTATACAAGGGGCATTACATTTTTGTGCCGCAGCCAAAACGGAAAGTAATTGTTCCATATTGTTAATATTAAATGCAGGAATACCATAACCATATTCGCTTGCATGGTCGAGTAATTGTCTTAATGATACCATAGCCATTTTTTACATTCTCCTTTACTTTTTTTATTAAAACAATGCCAAAATTATACTTCAAACTAAGGTAAAAATCAATATTATATAGATAAAATATTATTGACAATAAAAAATAAAAAGTCTAATATTCCGACTATTATGAATAAAAATAATGAAAATAAAATGATTTTAGATACTTTTTATACTAATCATCCATTCGTTGTTGCTGGTAAAAGTGATTTCGAGGCAATAACAGGTCTTATTGAAAAATATGCACATTCATCTAAATATGCAGAAGCATTGATGTATTCAAATAGCAAAGAAAAAGTTTTACTGGAAGTTTTGGATTATATGGATAATACAATTGGATGTTATGTTAGTGATACTATATTTTTCAATAGACTAGACTTAAAGAATGATAACAAGGTAACATTTCAAAATCTTACCCATGAATACATTCATTTTCTTCAAGATTTAGCTATTAGACAACTTTCTCCATCTATTCAAAACATATGGAAAAAAGATTACAAGAATACAGTCCAAGATTTTTATATTCTTATGGTAATGGAGGCTGATGCCTACACAAAAGAAAGCCTTGTTTTAAAAGAAAATTTAACAAGTAATATTATGAATAAAACATTTTTTACAAATCTTGAATCTTTGATAAGTAAGGTAAATTGTGAAAAGGATTATCATTGCTATTTTAAATATCTTAAAATGAGTATGAAAGCAATATTTTCCCATCCTGATTTTTTGAAAATTATTAAAAGTGCATTGAATTCTGGAACCAACTCTAATGGTGGAATTTTCCCAACTTATACTTTTACCTTTGATACATTAAGCAAGATTATTGATGAAACAATAATAGAAAATAAAAAATTCGAAATGCTTATGAAAATCAATCATTGGTCTGAAGAAGATGCTAGAATGAAAATATTGGCATCTCCTTATGATTATTCAAAGAATGATAAAAATGATTGGAAAAATCGCCTAGATAATTTTTGTATGATGACATCAGATAAAAAAAGAATGAAAAATCTTTTAAATTATCTATATAATACAAAAGAATTATAGTTTTTATAAAAAAAGTTCTTGCATTTATAAAAATATAGAGTATAATGCTTCCTATGTTTGAAAGATGACCCTATCGTCTAGAGGCCTAGGACTAGAGGCTTTCAATCTCTCAACAGGAGTTCGAATCTCCTTAGGGTCACCAAAAAACTAAAAAGTCAATCACCCGTTTGGGTGATTTTTTTTTAATAAAATATATTCGGCTATATTTATTCAACTATTATCCTTTTTCATTTTAGATATTTTTTTTAAAAGTTTCTCATTTTGTTCTTGACTCTATAGAAATAGAATATTATTATTTATTCAAATATTATTAGAAATATGAATAAAACCTATAATAGGAGAATTAAATGATTACAGATGCAAAATTAAAGCATGATAATATCATTGATAATG
>JAGBBO010000005.1 GCA_017938435.1 Alphaproteobacteria bacterium | reverse complement strand
TGGATCTTATGAGAGAACATCGGGAAGATATATGCAAGTGTGGGTTCGACAAGAGTATGAGGTGGATTATAATGTGGAAAATTATAAGTTTTCGGTTGAAGATAATTTGGAGGATTGTGGTTTATGTTTTAGAACTGGTATCATTGATGTGCTTGAAAATAAGGTAGTAGTGCCTATAGAGTATTGTAAAATAGTGTTTGACAATTTACCTAAGGAGATAGATGTGAAGAAGAGTTTGGTGTTTAAGTGTATTGGTCCATATAAAAGAAGTTGGTGGTATGCAGAAGAGGATACCGATTGGATTACATTGGATGGCAAGAAGGTTCGAGTAAAATATGAATGATATATGTTGAATATAAAAGGTTGACCATGTGTGATGTTGGTCAACCTTTTTGATTTTTAAACTATAAATCTAATAACCATTTCCAGACTGGAATAACTTGAATTGTTTTGTCGTTTATTGTTATTGTTTCGGTTTCTTCGAGTGTTAAGATATAACCTTGTGGTAGGTTGTATGTTTCGAGGGCTTCAAGTAATCCTTTTATTTCTCGTTGGCGAGTTTCAGGATTTGATATTGACATTGTTACTTGATATGCTTCTGTTATTTTTATACCTTGACGTATAATAAAATCACATTCGTGAAGATTGGAATGATAAAAGATTTCTGCCCCTCGACGTTTTAATTCGATGAATACTAAATTTTCGAGCTGTGAACCAAAATTGTCAGTTGCATTGAATCCGATTTTATTTGCAATGGCGTTGTCGATTAGGTATATTTTTTTTGCATTTGCCATTTGTTTTTTTAGTGAGGGGTCATATTTGAAAAGAGAAAATATTAGATAGGTGGACTCTATGTGGTCTAAGTAATTTTTTATAGTATCAGGGTGTTTGATTCCTATTGTTTTGGCTAAAGAGGTGTATGTGAAACGTTTGGCGATATTGCTTGCTATGTAGTGCATCAATTCTAATATTTCTCGTTCGTTAGAAATGTTATTTCTTGACAGTATATCTCGGTATATTATGCTTTGATATAGAGCTGATATATATTGATAGGAGAGTTCTTGTATGTATTTGGGAAATCCTCCATTTTGCATGTATTCTTTAAAATGAGATAATATATGTGTTTTCCCTAATGTTGTATATAGTTCTTTTTCGTTAGGTGTGTAATTCTTGAAATCTAGATATTCTTTAAAAGAAAATGGATATAAGTCTATTTGTATGTATCTTCCTGTTAGATGTGTTCCAAGTTCGCGACTCAACATTTTTGCATTGGAACCTGTGATGAATATTTTGTTGCCTGCATTGTATAGACGTCGTACAAAACGTTCCCATCCTTCGATGTTTTGTATTTCATCAAAATAATATGTGTGTTCTTTATCAAATAACTCAAAAAAAGCTTCTTCTAGTAAGTTAAAATGCTCTAATTTGAAATTTATTAGTCGATCGTCATCGAAATTGATAAAATAACTTTGCTCCTTCATTTGTTCGCGAATTTGTTGTAGTAAAACAGATTTGCCACAACGACGAACTCCAGAAATTATAACAATTTCAGATGTAGTTAGCCATTCGGAATTTATTTTTCGAGGAATGTTATTTTGCACTTGAGAGTATTCTTGTTGCTCTAAAATTATTTGTTTAAGTATATTTTTCATATTTTTATTCTTTTTATTTCGATTGCAAAGTTATAAAAAATATTTTATATTTGTGTTATAAATGTGCAAAAACATTCATTGTGAATGAATGATTTTTGGCAAAATCGTTCAATATGAATGAATGATTTTTATGTGTGGATATGGTTAGGTGGTAAATGGGATTAGTTTATGATGAAAACGCAATAAAAAAAGGTTGACCATGAGTGATGTTGGTCAACCTTTTTTTTTTAATATAACGTGAGTTCGATATAACTTTTATCTCACACGGAATTCACGGAAAACACGGGACCAATGGTCTTTGAGCTATTGCGGAAAAATTTTTTATTATATACCCCTCTGTTCTGCAAACATATTGAGCGGACGCACGAGCCGTGCGTCCCTACATTGGGGAGGATTTTTTCGAATTCGCTCTTTTGCTCTGCAAAAATAACTTCGTTGAAATTGCTTTCGTTCGGCAACTGAAGTAAACTTCGTTGCTCTCACTTATTCGCAATTTTTTCTTTACGGATGGCACGGATGCCATGTGGCGTTTTATATCGAACTGACGTTAATCTACAAAACATTTTTGTAAAAAAAGTGTTTTGTGTGTAAAACAAATTTTAGTAAAAAGTGTTTTGCTTGTAAGACATAATGTAGTTATATTTGGTTTTGTTTATGAGATTTTTTGTATGTTGATTGGAGGAGAGGGATTGTAGAGGTTGTTGAAGTGTTCATTGTGAATGAATGATTTTGGGTAAAATCGTTCAATGAGAATGAATGATTTTGCTGGGTTGCATTTATTTAAAGGCGGGAAAAATTGAAACAAACAAGTTATCTTGATAAAAGTGTGGTTGAATGACATTTTTATCTTGATAAAAGTGTTGTTGACTGCTGTTGAGATGATATGTTTTGGTTTAATTTTAAAAAGATGTGTGAAAATTTTGTATTGTGAATAATATATATTATATTTGTGAATAATTAGTGTTAAAGTAGTAATAGGTGTAATTATTTGATAATTAGATTTTTATTATATTTGAGTATTCGTAAAATCGCAAAAATGTGTAAAAACACCATATTGAAAACCTCAAAAACGTGAAAATATAACATCTTGAAAATCTCAAAAACGTGCAAAAATATAGTTTATGAAAAGGAAAATTTATGATAAATTATTGCAATGGAAGCAAGAATCAAGAGGAGAAGTTGCCCTTTT
>JAGBBO010000030.1 GCA_017938435.1 Alphaproteobacteria bacterium | reverse complement strand
TTTTATTTTTTATTTTTTAAATTTTACGTCTGTATTTTTAATTATTGATTAATTTGAATATGTAATATTAAATATAACTAATTTTAAAACAGTTAAGTTTATATACTTAGTTGTACATATTTTATATTAAGTATAAATTGTTTTGGTGTTGTTTTTTATGGTTAAAAGAAAATTTGATAAGAATCAAGCTAAATTAGGGATTAAGACATTAGATTGGAATGTTCCAAAAGACCATATTTCTCGTTTTGTCGTTGAATTTATTGAAGAAGTTTTTCCACTTTTGGAAATCAAAGAACCTAAGAAAAAGAAAGGACGTGACTCACTTCCTGTTGATTCCATGTTAAAATTACTTATTTATGCTAAAATCCAACATATTGACAGTACATCCATAATTGCAGATATGGCAAGGTACCATGATATTTTTAGATACGTTTGTGACGATATTCGACCATCAGAACGATCAATTCAAAGATATCGAAGAGAATACGGATGTTATTTTGAAGTATTGCTGCAAATGACCTTAAAAAAGGCATTTGATGAAGGATTCACAGAATTTAATCACGTTGCCATTGATGGAACCATCAAAAAAGCATACAATTCCAACAACAATACCATAACCAAAAAAGAAACACAAACATTAGTCGATTACTACGAAGGACGGCCAATAAAACCTGAAAGCCTTGAAAAACTTCACAAACCGGCCCAAAGATTATTGGAAAAGAAAGACATGAATGATGAAGACAAATTAGAACTATTATATAGTATAGAAACACAATTTACATTCACAGGACAAGATAGAATACCAGTAAACGATATCGAAGCAAGATTTATGAAAGGAAAGAAAGGAAACTTCATGGTTGCTTATAATATCCAATCTGCTGTCGATTACGATACAAAATTAATCTGTGCAATAAACGTCACACAAAACCCTACAGACCATTATGAACTACCAAATATTGCAGAAAGAGCAATAAGAAACATACAAACTAAACCAAAATACATAAGCGCAGATACAATCTATCTGAATCAAATATCATTGTCATACTTAGCAGATAAAAAAATAGATGGATTAATACCAAATAGAAAACAAAGCAAGGAAAAAATAGGCAAATTACATGAAAATCCATACCACAAAGACCATTTTGAATATGATTATGAATTAGATGCATTCAAATGCCCAGAAAATCAATACATGCACTTTTTTGCAAAATATATCGAACCACACAAGGACCCAGAAAAACCAGATAAAATAAAAAGGCTCTACAATAATTACGGAGCATGTAAAAATTGTTCTGCAAGAAACAAGTGCTTAACAGGCAAACAAACACACAAAACCATCACAGAATACGGATCAGAAATGCAAAAAGCAATGAACCAAAAAATGGAAAAACAAGAATATAAAGACGAATATGCCAAAAGATCAAGCGTAGAAGGACCATTTGGAATATTCAAAGAACAATTCCAAATAGAAAAAGAAGTAGTCACTGGAATGCTAAGAACAGAAGAAAGAATAAACTTAGATGCACTAGCATACAATTTAATACGATTACACAATATAAAACAAGAAATAAAAAACACAAAAGAAGATTTAGAAAATTTCTGCGAAAGCACATCCATAAAAAACCAATTAAAACTCAATGTAACAATATTTTAAAAAAAATCAACAAGTCAGCCAAAATTTAATTTTGGCGGACACCCATTAATTTTATATACTTTCAAATTTAATGTTAGTATCATGAACGCAATAGAAATTACAATTCTATCAATTATCATAATGATTGCTTTAGGTTATGTCCTAAAACGCGTCGATTTTTTATCTGAAAAGGATGTTAATCCTTTAAATAAGATTGTAATTAATATTCTATTGCCTTGCATGATTTTTTCTGCATTATATGGTGCAGATTTGTCCTTGATGCCTAAGCTGGGCATTTTGCCATTTGTGATATTGGCGTCCTCATTTTTAACAGGTATAGTTTCATATCTAATTCTTAAGAAGCTGGGTTATGAGGACAAGAAGCTTTGGAGCGTACTGGTCACTGTCATGATAGCAAACACCGCCTTTATGGGCTATCCTGTTAATTTGGGAATATTTGGTCAGGAAGGTT
>JAGBBO010000004.1 GCA_017938435.1 Alphaproteobacteria bacterium | reverse complement strand
TTAAGTTAAAATGCAAGGAGGTAAAAATTGCATCTATCATTCCTAGAGCTTCTTTTCTATTCAGTAACTTTTTCATATGATTTTTTATTCTTTACCCCATTCTCTATAATTTATAAGTAATCGTAAATATTCTTCTTCTGCTAGACAATTCTCCAGCGATTCTATTTTTTCTTCTAGTTTTTGTTTTGCTTCACTTATTTCAAAAAGTTTTTCTACATCTTCTTTTGTTGTTATTGAATTATTCTTTATATATTTATTAAAGATTTCTTTATTAATTAATAACATCTTTTTTGCAGGAGAATTTTGTTTTACAGAGGATATATACTCTATTATTAATTCTTCTGCTATTTTACTTTCCTTAAACTCTTTACTCTTTATGAACTTATTTAAGTCTTTTTTATTTAATAAATCTAATTTTACTGTTTTTATTTTGGGCACATTTTTGCTTCCGCAAAAAACAGTCTTTCCGCACTTCGCCGTCTAACCGCGGCTCATCCCTTCGCTAGTAGCTTCGGGACTGCTTCGCAGGTGCTGCAATCCTTTGCGCGTTTCGCTTCTGCCGTATTTCTCTGTCTGTCATAATACGCTCATTTTAAGTGTATTATGATAGGCACTCAAGGTTTCCCCGCCTTGAGTTTATGTCAAAGAACTTTTTCGATTTGGGAAGCTTTTTACTTTATTTTTCCTATTGGCGTTGTGTTAATTTCTTCACCTTCAGCAAAAATCCTAAAAAGATTTACGATGTCTTTGGCTACATAGCAGGCTTCTTCGAGTTTTTTAGACTTATTGCAAATTATATATACTGCATCTGGACCACGGCCTAGTAGGTTTGTCGGGTCAACAAAGAAGTAATCCATAGCATTTGTGTTTTTACTGACAAAGCGAGAAGAATTACTGGAGGCAAATACGAACATTTCTTTTAATTGTTTTATAGATTGTTTGCCATAATTTTTTATAATCAAATCTTCATCACAAACTGTTGTAAATATTTCTTCTTGGAAAAATATGGAGTACATATTTTTTTGTACTAAATATAATATTTTAAACGGAATATTTTTTTTGAATGGAATAATATAAGTTTTTGATTCTTCAACATCAGAATATGTAATAGGTTGAATCTGACAAAATATATCTTTTTTTTCGATTTGTTTTATATAAATTTCTATTTGCGTTTGCCAATTACCAATAATTCTTAAATAATCAGAATTATTTTCTACATTATTTTTTAATATATCCTCAATAACAAAACCATCAACTATTAGTTTTTCATTTTCAAATGGTCGTTCATAAGAACCGTCCTCATTATTGCAGAATTTTTCTATAAGCTCATAAAAATCTTTTGCTACAAATTCAAAAGACCTTTTATCACGAGAGCACCTGTTTACTCGCCATACTGCATCAATGCCATAGCCAAGTTTGTTAAGAGGGTCAAGAAAATATGTAATTTCTCCATAATCCTGTCCAAAAACATAAAAATCCTTCAACTCTTCAAATGAAGAATGTCCTTTGTGTTTGCCTATCCAATTAAGCTCGTAAATATTCTTTTTATCGTAAACTCCAAACTGCTGCGTTTCTCCATTCATGTACCATGCACTGTCAGCTTCAATAAAATTTTTATAATCTTGAGGTAGCGTTATTTTGAATTTTTTTTCAATTTCAGGTAAAGATTCAAATGTCGATTTTAAATTTGAGTATGAATATTGACTTTTAAACTCTTCATACTGTTCTTTAGTATCATCATCACGCTGATAATAGCGGTTAATAAGTTCCTTAAACTGTTCTACTGTTGCCATTTTATAGCTCCTTTTATTTAGTAAAATAAGTTCCAAATATTTTCTGCAATTCACCATCAAAATATTTTTTTTGAGAATCAGAAAAATTTGAATTTTCAATTTTATTCTTTAATATTTCATAAATTGATTTAAAATATTTATCCGCATTAGAAAGATATATATTTATTTCATTATCAGGACATTTTATTTGTCTTAATTCAAACTCTGCTTGTTTCTTCTGAAAAAGATAATTAGTTTTAGTTATTTGAGATTTTCTAGCAGCTTGAAGATTTGTAATATTTCTATGAGGACTAGCACTATATGTATCTCTCAATAAAACAACTGGTGCATTTTCGGGATTATATAAATCCATATGCATTACTTCTTGTGACAACTTGTTTATTCTTTTTAATGCCCAATCTGATTGTATTCCGTGGTGCCCATTCATAAACGCACCACTATTTGTTGTAGTTGTTTTATAACTTGATTTATATATACTATATTTTTTTATGACAGTATATTCCTCAATGACCCCACTACCGCCATCATATTTCCAGCGATTTTCAAACCAGATTTGCCGTGTACCATCAGGAGAAAACCATCGCCCTTTTTCTTCAACCCATACAAACTGATTATTATTTTCAATGATTTCGACGGCACTTTGTGCATTATAACTGTTTCCAGATGCATCTGCAAAAACTTTGTTATATACTTGTCCATGCTCTGCCTTTACCGGAGGCATTGCCGCGGTTTTGTTTTCAATCCTAATGATATTTCCGTCCTTGTCAACGGAGAGCTGTTCTATCTTATCTGCAAGCCCTTTTTGTCTTCTCAAACCTAATGAACCATCAGGACGTTTAAGAACCTCATACCCTCTTGCTTTAAGCAAGTCTTTATCAACTTCGGTTATCTTTCTGCCTACTATATCCGCCAATTCATTTTGCGGTTTGACACGGGCTTTTTCTCCAACCTTTATCTCCTTCCCATTATACTTCGCAATGCCCCGCTTGATAAGACCAAAAAGCACAGGAATTATTTCTACGCCAAGCAGGGCAATTCCACGTGCACAATCCTTTGCA
>JAGBBO010000029.1 GCA_017938435.1 Alphaproteobacteria bacterium | reverse complement strand
CCTCCACCTCCTGCACCGTGGGAAATGTTGGTGGATCCAGAAGATTTTGCAAAAAAATGCACTATTTTGATTGTAAATTCTACAGGAACTGTGCCAGGTTGGGAACTTAATAATTCATCTTGTAAGGAAAAACAACTTTCTGCTATATGGAAGAGAAGTTATGGAACGGCTGGTTGGATTTTTGAAGCTCAAAAATTTGGTGTTTTACCAAAAGATATGAAACTTTCGGCTAGTGATAGTGCTTATAATACTGTGTTAGGAGTATTACAGATCCCTGATATGAAACGCGTTTATTCAAAACCTAATTTGGAAAAAGGTGATATTCAGAAAAAACTTAATGGAATATTCCATTCATTGAAACTTACTGGATTAAAGTTGGAAAATAAAAATACAGTAGTAAAAGATCCAAAAAATCCGTCGTATTCTGCAAATTATCCATATACTAGTTTCAAATTTACTGATGTTGCATATAGACTTCCTTTGGGTTGGGTGAAACTGTTAAAAGATGTTGGTGCTGTGGAAATTGATACAATTTCTTGGAATGGGAAAAAGAAAAATTGGGAATATTCTGGAAAAATTTATGAATTAACCCCTGCTATGATAAAAAAAGAGGAAGAAGAACGAAAAAAAGCAGAGGAAGAAAAGAATAAGGCTATGAACAATGCTCAGGCACAAACTAAACCGGTGACGACTCCGGCACAAACTCAACCGGCGACGACTCCGGCACAAACTCAACCGGCGACAACTCCGGCACAAACTCAACCGGCAATGACTCCGGCACAAAGTGTTGCACCTGTAAATAATACTAATAATATAAAGCAAAATTAAGTAAGGAGAGGAAAATGAAGAAAAACGAAACAACAAGTAAATTATTATTATTGCTTATTATGCTTTCTTTTACATTTAACTTTAATACAAAGAATGCTTTTGCTCAAAGCGAATTTGATGAAGAAGAATATATAGAAGAAGAGGAAGAAGATATTCCTGCTGAAGATGAAGAAATTTCTGATGAAGATGAAGAGATTTCTGATGAAGAATTTGAGGAAGGTTATGGTTCAGAAGAGCTTTATGAAAATGAAGAAGGTTTAGATGACCCAAATGGTATGTATAAACTTGATGATATAACTGCAAATACTTTCCAACAAATTTCAAATATAGAAAGGGAAAATGCCCTTATGAAATTGAGAATTGAGCAAGGAAAACTTAAACTTGATTTGGAAAAGCAAAAAGCTGAAAAGAAGAAAATAGAAGCTAGTGTTGCAGAAGATGCAAGACAAAGAAAAATTAAGCAACAAGAACAAGAAAGAAAACTTGCTGAAGAAATAAAAAAGCAAAAACTTCAAGATGAAAAAGATGCAGAAGAAAGAAGAAAGAAAAGTCAAGAGGATGAAATAAACAAGAAATTACTTGAAAAAATAAATAGTGCTGATTTATCGAATCCTGATGATGTAAAGGCATTGACTCAACTTATGAGCCTTTCGACTGGTAAATCTGTTGGTGGTGCGTTGGGAACTGGCGCAACAAAAGAAGTTGTACCTTTTGATGAAAAATATTCTGTAAAATCTATTATCGGAGCTGGTAAAAACTTGATTGCAAATATCGAAAATATTGCAAAGAAATCTACTTTCAAGGTAAGGGTTGGATCTGCTATTGATGAATGGATTGTTGAAGATATTAGAGGGACAAGTGTTCTTTTGAAAAAAGGTAATGATGTAAAAATTATGAATTTAAACTAGGAATCAGAAATGAGTGAAGAAGTTTTAGAAAATGCACAAGAAAATCCTTTTGAGGGTATGAATCCAAAGGATGCTGCTGCAAAACTTTTTGCAAATAACAACAAACTTGAATCAGGTCCAAGTGGAAAGTTTCCTGTTGGTTCTGATACACAAAGTTTGCTTGCTTTATTTTCTGATGGAACATTTTTGGTTTCCAACACTCATAAATTTGATGGTAGAGTTTTAAGTTTCCAATCATTGGTTCGTAAAAAAGGTGGTGTTATTCACAGACCTGTTTATGTAGCAATGAATTTATTGAATACAATTTATTCTACTGCAATAAAAACATCGACATCTACTGTTTCAAAAGAAGATGAAATGTCAAACAATCAGATGCAAAAGGATTTTGTTGATATTGTTTATCGTGCATCTGAACAGAAAGTTTCTGATATCCATGTTGTCGTTGCTGATCATACAACTGTGATGTTTAGAATTGCTGGTAGTATGCAAACAATCCTTGAATATGATAAAAATTGGGGTGAAGCGTTTGTGCGTTCTGTATTCGCGTCTGCTGATATTTCTGATTCAAACTATGCACAAAACGAATTCCAGGCAGGACAGAAGTTAGGAAGTACTCCTCTTCGAGGGGAAAGGGATTTATATTTACCTGAAAATATTCTTTCTATTCGACTTCAATTTAATCCTATTGCTTTTGGAACAAGATATCTTGTTATGCGACTTTTGTATGCTAATTCATCTACATCATCAGCTGATAATTTAAAAGAGTTAGGTTTTTCAGATTACGAAGATGAAAAACTTTACAGAATGAGGTCGTTCCCTACTGGACTTTGTATTATTGCAGGTCCTACTGGTTCTGGTAAATCTACAACATTACAGCGTGTTATGATTAAGATGCTTAAAGAAAAAAATTATGAACTTAATCTTATCACTGTTGAGGATCCTCCTGAATACCCTATTCCAGGAGCAAGACAGATGCCTGTTACAAATGCGACAACAGAAGAAGAAAAGGAAAATGCGTTTAACCTTGCACTTGCTGCTTCGCTTCGTTCTGACCCTGATGCGATTATGGTCGGAGAAATCAGAACCCTATCATCCGCAGAGTTAACATTTAAGGCTGCGTTATCTGGACACAATGTTTGGTCAACACTTCATGCGAACTCGGCTCCTGCTATTGTAAATAGACTTTTGGATATGGGAATCGATTCATTTAAGTTAAAAGATCCTGAACTTATCCGTGGACTTTTATCACAACGACTTTTCAAAAAACTTTGCCCAAAATGTCGTCAAGCGATAAAGGATCATCCTGAACATCCATCTTATGCAAGGTTGGAAAAGGCTTTGGGTAAATATGGTATTGAACAATCATATATTAAGGGACCTGGTTGTCCATTTTGCAGTGGAAAGGGAATTGTTGGTCGTATTGTGGCTGCTGAAGTTATTATTCCTGATGCAAAGTTTTTGGAAAAACTTGTTGATGGAAGTAAGGGAGAAGCTGTTCACTATTGGACTAATGAACTTAGTGGAAGGACATTAAAGGAAGATGCTATTGAGAAAATGCTTAGAGGCATAATTGCTGTTGATGAAGTAGAAAGATGGTGTGGTATGCTTGATACAGAGGCTGTTTATTAAGGAGAAGATTTATGGCAGAAAAAAAGATTCCTAGTAATGAACTTATATTAAAAGCAACCCAGTTTATGGTATTGATGAATAATGAAAAACGACTTCAAATTTACTATAAATTGGCCGCTCTTTTAAGAAATAGATTTACTTTGATGGATGCCCTTGATCGTATATGGATGATAGAATCAAAGGATGGAATGAGCCCTGATGAACCTATGGCGGTTGCTGTTGCATGGTGGTTGAAAGAATTGGAAAAAGGTCTTCCTTTCTCATCTGCGATTGAAGGTTGGGCTCCGATGCGTGAAAAATTGATGCTTTCGGTTGGTGATGTGTCAAAATTGGAAAAGGCTTTAATCAATGTTATAAAGGTTTCCGAAGGTTCAAATAGAATTATTCAACCGTTGGTTAGTGCGGTTACCTACCCTATTATGATGATGATACTTAGTATGGTTATTGTTGTTGGTGTTGGTATTTATATGGTTCCTCCGCTTTTGGAATTTGCTAAAAACGCACAATGGACAGGAAGTGCAAAAACCCTAGTTGCTCTTTCCGGTTTTGTGCAGGTTTATTGGTGGACATTTCCTTTGGTATTGGCGGGAATTGTTGGAGTAATTTATTTTTCATTTTCAAATTTCACCGGTCCACTTCGTGTTACATTTGATAAATTTCCACCTTGGTCACTTTACAGAATGTTCAGTGGCGTTTCATGGCTTATGAGTTTGGCTGCGTTAGTAGAATCTGGAACGCCTATTGCAAGGTCTATGCAATCACTTAGACAGAACGCAAACCCTTATTTAAGGGAAAGAATTGATAGAGCGTTAATGTTCATAAAAAATGGTGATAACCTTGGAACATCATTGAAAAAAAGTGGTATGCACTTTCCAGAAGACGAACTTATCGGAGATTTAGAGATTTACTCTGAACTTGATAATTTCGAAGAGGCATTAAATGGTGTTGCAACGGAATATTTGGAATCTAGTATTGCAAACATTAAAAAGGAAGCTGGAGTATTGAATTCCTTTGCTTTGTTGCTGGTTTCTGGTATTATTGCATGGGTGCTTTTGGGCGTGTTTGATATGCAAAATCAGGTTCAAAGTGCTATGGGATAATAAAATACTTGAAAAAACTGAAAATAATTGCTTTAATAGTGCGTGAATTAACCTTAAATTAGGGAAAAAAATGACAAGAAGTGATATTATAAAACTTATATATCAAAAAAAAGGCAACCTTTTAATACGCGATATTGAAAAGATTGTTGATATGTTAACTGAAAAAATTTCATCATCTTTGGCAGAAGGACACAGAATCGAACTTAGAGGTTTTGGCGTTTTTGCTCCTAAAAAACTTGCTCCTAAAATGGCAAGTAATCCAAAGGGTGGTGCAAAAATAAATCTTCCAGAAAGAGTTTCTGTTAAATTTAAAGCAGGAAAACTCCTTTCAGAAAAAATAAACAGCAAGATATAAAAATAAAAAATGATAAAATACATTATAAACTGGATTTTCCTTGGTGGTTTATTTTTCCTCATATTTTTATTTTCAACGGAAAATAAAAACACTATGGTTCTTAACATTTTTCCAATAAAAATGGGAATTGAAATGCCAGTTTATCTTTACACAATTATTCTTGCTTTTATTTCATTTATTGCTGGAATTTTAGCAAACAAAGTTTATAACAAAACAAAATCATTCAGAAAGAAAAAGGAGTTTTAAATTGAATTGGCTTAATAGTGTCTTACGACCAAAAATAAAAACTATGTTTTCAAAGATAAAGGATGTTCCTGAAAATATGTGGCTTCCTTGCCCAAAATGTGGAACATTGATGTATAGAAAGGATTTACATAATCACCTTAATGTTTGCACAAAATGTGATTATCATTTGTTTTTACAAATTGATGATAGGTTTGAAAGTCTTTTTGATAATGGTAAATTTACAAAAGTTGAACTTAATAAGGTAAAAGAAGATCCTTTGAATTTTAAGGATTTAAAAAAGTATAAAGATAGACTTTCTCAATACAGAAATGCAACAAAGTCCGAAGATGCTATTGAAGTAGCATATGGTAAAGTTGGTGGTCAGGAAACTGTTATTTTTGCCTTTAATTTTGAATTTATGGGTGGAAGTATGGGAACTTTTATCGGAGAGGCAATTATCAAAGCTGCGGAATTAGCAGTAAAAAGAAATGCTGCTTTGGTTGCAATTCCTGCTTCTGGTGGTGCAAGAATGCAAGAAAGTATGTTATCTTTGATGCAAATGGCAAGAACTACTATGGCAATAAACAAGGTTCGTGATGCTGGACTTCCTTACATTGTAATATTTACAAATCCTACAATGGGTGGTGTATCTGCTTCGTTTGCTATGCTTGGAGATATTCATATTGCAGAAAAAGGTGCATTGATAGGTTTTGCTGGAAAACGAGTTATTGAACAAACAATTAAGCAAAAACTTCCTCCTGAGTTCCAGACTGCTGAATATTTAAAAGACCAAGGAATGGTTGATATTGTTGTTCATAGAAAAGATTTAAAAGAAACTTTAGCAAAAGTACTTAATATACTTATGCATAATAAATAGGAATCAAAAATGATTTATTTGGATTTTGAAAAAAATATAAAAGAATTAGATTCAAAAATAAAAGAACTTCAGGACGATAAAAAACCTGATACAAAAAAGATTAAAAAACTTACAGAAAAAAGAGATGAAGAACTTTCAAAACTTTATTCTGATTTGTCTTCTTGGAATCGTGTTCAAGTAGCAAGACATCCTGATCGTCCACATGCGATTGATTATATCAATAATATGATTGATGATTTTGTTGAACTTTCAGGAGATAGAATGTTTGCTGATGACAATGCAATAATTGGTGGTATGGGATATCTTAATTCAACACCAGTTATGGTTATAGGTCAGGAAAAAGGGCATGATACAGAAACAAGACTTAAACATAATTTTGGTATGTCAAAACCAGAAGGTTACAGAAAAGCAATTCGTTTAATGGAACTTGCAAATAAATTTAAACTTCCAGTTATTTTCTTGGTTGATACTGCTGGTGCTTTTCCTGGTGCAGATGCAGAAGCAAGGGGACAGGCTCAGGCTATTGCTTCATCAATACAAAAATGTTTTGATTTGGATGTTCCAAGTATTTGTGTTGTGATTGGTGAAGGTGGTTCTGGTGGTGCTATTGCGATTGCTGTTGCAAACTCAGTAATGATGCTTGAAAATTCTGTATATTCTGTTATTTCGCCAGAGGGATGTGCTTCTATTCTTTGGAGAAGTCAAGAACATAAAGAAGAAGCAACAAAAGCATTGAAAATGACTTCACATGATTTACTTGAACTTGGGATTATTGATACAATAATAGAAGAACCTGTTGGTGGTGCTCAACGAGATAGGGAACAAACAATCGAAAATGTTAAAAATGCAGTTGCAAGTGAGCTTAAAAAACTTTTGAAATCACCAAAACAGGCAAAAGAAAAGCGAATCGAAAAATTTACAAAAATGACAAGAATGTAATTAAAAAAGCCCTCAATTTCGAGGGCTTTTAAAATGCTTTCTAGTTAATTATTATTATATGATGATGCAGTCCTCTTTTTTGATGAAGCACTTGCTACTCTTTTGGAACTTTTCACGGTTTTAGTTGTTCTTGCAAACAATGGTTCAGAAATCAAAACTGATGAAATAAAAAGTGTCGTAAGTATTTTTTTGTTTTTCCCATTTTATAACTTCTTTAAAATTAACTAATAGCTTTAATTGTGTAAATAATTATTTGGTTTTAATTGTTTTATAATAAACATTTGTAAACAAAGCAAATTCTTCACCAAATTCTTTAAATCCATTGCGTTTAACAAGATTATTTGATGCTTCGTTTTTAACGCTAACTTTTGCCTTTAGCAAAGTTATTCCCTTTTTTGCGAAATTTGAAGAAAGAAGGTTTATTGCTTCACTAGCATACCCCTTGCCCTTAAATTCTTTTGAACACCAAATACCAATTTCGCCACTTTGATTTTTGAAATCTAAATCAAAAATTTTTATATCTCCAATAAATTTTCCACTGGATTTTTCAACTATGGCATAGGTCGCACGGTTTTGATTTTTCCACGCTTCGTCTGCTGATTTAATATAATTTACAATATCTTTTTCCGTTAAAAGTTTATTGTCCCATTCGGTATATTCAAAAATATAGTTATGATTTTCTTTTGAAACTTTGGCAAATTGACTGACCAAATTTTTATCAATTAATTTATATTTCTTCAAAAAAATTCTTTCACCAACTATAAATTCATTAAAATTTGCAGATATTTGTTTCATAAAAAAACTCCCATATAAAAAATATGAGAGTTATAATATAGACAAAATATAATTGTGTCAACAGGAAAATTACATTTCCTTTTTACGGCCAAGTTGTTTGTGGCGGATACCTGCATCCAACTCTTTTTTACGCATACGAATACTTTTTGGTGTAATTTCCAAAAGTTCATCATCTGCGATGTAGGAAAGCATTTCTTCCAATTTCATAACGCGTGGTGGAGCAAGAACAGTTGCCTCATCATGACCTGATGCACGAAGATTTGTCAAAGCCTTTCCCTTTACAGGATTGATTTCCAAATCATTTTCTTTTGCGTGTTCACCAATAATCATACCAGAGTAAACTTCGACACCTGCACCAACAAAAAGTTGACCGCGTGGTTCCAAAGCATAAAGTGAATATGCAGTTGTTGTTCCTTGTTCCATAGAAACAAGAACACCATTTCTGTATCTTTCTATTGGACCAGCGTATGGCTCATAACCACTGAAAATTCGGTTAAGAACACCTGTTCCACGAGTATCAGTTCTAAATTCAGAAAGATAACCAATCATACCACGTGATGGAACTTTAAATACTATACGAGTTTTATTTCCACCTGTTGGACGCATATCAGTCATAGTTCCCTTTCGTTTAGAAAGTTTTTCAACAACTACACCTGAAAATTCATCATCAACATCAACAATAACATCTTCAAATGGTTCACATTTTACACCATCAATATCTTTGAAAACAACGCGTGGACGAGATACAGAAAATTCGAATCCTTCACGACGCATTTGTTCAATCAAAATACCAAGTTGTAATTCACCACGACCTGAAACTTCAAATGATTCATTTGTTTCTGAACGTTCAATTTTAAGTGCGATATTTGATTCTGCTTCTTTTTCAAGTCTTGCCCAAATAACACGAGATTGAAGTTTAGCCCTATCACCTTCTTGACCAGCAAATGGTGATGTATTAACAGAAAATGTCATTGTAAGTGTTGGTGGATCAATAGGTTGTGCCTCAATCGTATCATTCACACTTAAATCACAAGGTGTTTCACCAACGGTTGCCTTTGTAAATCCGGCAATGGAAACGATATCCCCTGCTTCGGCTTCTTCAAGTGGAGTTTTTTGAAGACCACGAAATGCAAGAATTTTTGTAATTTTTGTTTGTTCAACTGTTTTACCATCAAGAGAGATTGCCTTTGCAGGCATATTCATCTTAACCTTTCCTGACATAATTTTTCCAGTTAAAATACGACCAAGGAAGTTATCTCCTGAAAGTGTTGTTGCAAGCATTTTAAATGGTGCATTTACATCAACTTTTGGTGCAGGAACATGTTTTAAAATTAAATCGAACAATGGTTTTAAATCTTTGTTTGGTTTGTTTATATCATCAAGACTTTCAACTGCCCAACCTTCCCTACCAACAGCATAAAGTGTTGGGAAATCAAGTTGTTCATCAGTTGCACCCATCTTATCAAACAAATCAAAAATTTCATTTAAAACTTCATCTGGACGAGCATCATTTCTATCAATTTTATTGATAACAACAATAGGACGAAGTCCAAGATTTAATGCCTTTCCAAGAACAAATTTTGTTTGTGGAAGTGGTCCTTCGGAGCTGTCAACCAAAAGAACAACACCATCAACCATATTCAAAATACGCTCTACTTCTCCACCGAAATCAGCATGCCCCGGTGTATCAACAATATTTATTCTGTAATTGTTGTATTCAATAGATGTACATTTTGCAAGAATGGTAATACCGCGTTCACGTTCGATATCACCTGAATCCATTACACGTTCTTCGACCTTTTCATTTGCACGAAAAGTTCCGCTTTGTTTTAACATCGCATCAACAAGTGTTGTTTTACCATGGTCAACATGGGCGATAATAGCAATATTTCTTATTTCCATAATAAAAACTCTTTCATTAAATTTTGATATTGTGCTAAAATACACCTAAATATAATGACTTGCAACAAAAAAATTAAATTTTTAAAAATAAACTTGAATTATGTAAAAAAATGTGATATAATATCACCGTTTTAATTTGGAGTAACTATGAGATACGGTAAAATTACAGTTGATAAGAATAATCTTTCTATAAGACTAGAGGGGACAATACCTACTCGTGAAATATTAAGCCCTCTTGATGAAATAGTTGATGCTGCGATTGCTGCTCCATCTAATTATGTTCCTCCGTTAAGTAGGAAAAAAAGACTTATGCTTGTTAGTTTACTTGATCTAATTACGACAAATAATTTGCAAAAGTAATTATTTTTCAATCAAGCGTTTGTTTGAATTTTATAGTATATAAAAACGAACTTTTTTTTAACACTCTGATAAAAAATCTATATTATTGTTTTTATTCAATATTTTTTAATGCAAAAAAATAGAGAAAGTATTTCAATTAAAAAATTGATTTAATTTTAAATTTTGATATAATGAGATAAGAACAAAAACTTAATTTATGAAAGGATAAAGTTATGGAAAGTAAACATATAAAAATTGGTGGTGGTATTACCAAAGAAATTACTATGGGTAATGATTTACCATTTACACTTATTGCTGGACCTTGTCAGTTACAAGATATGGATTTAGCAATGAAGATTGCAAAATATATGAAAGAATTAACCGAAAAACTTGGTATTCAATATATTTTCAAAGCTTCATTTGATAAAGCAAATAGAAATTCTGTGAATGGAGCAAGAGGTATCGGTATTGATGAAGGTATTAAAATTTTTGATAGAATCAGAAATGAACTTGGTATACCTGTTATTACTGATATTCATACCGAAGAACAAGCTGAAATTATTGCTCCACATGTTGATATGATTCAACAACCTGCTTTCTTAATAAGACAAACTGATTTATCTGTTGCTATTGCAAAAACAGGAAAAGCTTGCAATCTTAAAAAAGCACAATTTATGGCTCCAAAAGATATTAAAAATACTATTGGAAAATATGAAGCAAGTGGTAATACAAATCTTTGTTTAACAGAACGTGGAACATCATTTGGATATGGGGCATTAGTTGTAGATAATACCGGTCTTATTACTATGGCAGAAACTGGATATCCTGTTGTAATTGATGCAACACATTCCGTTCAAAAACCAGCTGCTATGGGTGATAGCTCTGGTGGTGAAGGAAGAATGGCTCCTATTGTTGCACGTGCTGCATTATCAACTGGTCATGTTGCTGGTGTATTCATTGAAACTCATCCAGAACCATTAAAAGGTGGTTCAGATATTTGGAACGCAATTCCTTTGATGTATATGGAAGAAACTCTTGTCCAATTAAAGGCTATTGATGATGTTGCAAAAGCAAACCTTCCAAGATTAGAAGATTGGGTTCAAGAAGGTAAAGCAATATAATGAAAAAAGTCTATTGCACTATATCAAACTCCTTTATCTCTAACATAGATAGAGGAGTTTTCTTTGCATTAGAAAAATATTTAATTGAATCTGGACTTGGGGCGGATAAAGATAGTTTTGAAATCATAAAAGAACGACTTCAAAATCCGCCTTGTCTTAATGCGATACAATTTGCATACGAAGTAATTTATGTAATACTTGCCAGCGGATTTAAGCAAAAAATTGCAAAACAAAAATTTTTTGAAATAACAAAATTTATTGAAAGTGGAAAAGATGTTTGTTTAGAAAATCTTATTTCCATTTTTGGAAATAAAAATAAAATAAATGCGATTTGTAAAGTTTGGAAAAACAAAGAAAAATATTCAAATGAATTTTATAAACTAGATACCATTGATGAAAAACTAAACTATCTTGAAAATCTTCCATATATTGGGGCAATTACAAAAAATCATATTGCAAGAAATCTTGGAATAAACAAAGTAAAATATGATGTTTGGATTCAAAGATTGGGTATTGCATTGTATGGAAATGAAAAGATGGTTGTATCATCTCCACTTGATTATAAAGTTCAAAAAGCATGTGATAAAATGTTTGAAGATATATCAAATGAAACAAAACTTTCTATTGGATATATTGATGTAGTTCTTTGGAAATCTTGTCAAATAGGATTACTGAAATTTGAAGAATAAAAAAAGGGAGGATTTTCACCTCCCGAGGTTATCAATGAAAAATTTTTATATTCCTCGAATATTCGATGAATAAAGAAAATCAAATATACCATCTTGCCATTTTCCATCATCTTTTTTATATGTATCAAGATAGTCAACATATGTTTTATTAGCATCTTTTCTTGCGTCATTTATTTTTTCAGCATCAACAGCAATAAGATGGTCGATTAAGCCAACAGCACTTGTCCCTGTAAGAGAGTCAACTATTATCTCTGGGAAACGAATATTATCTTTATCATTATTATCATATTTTTTTACATGAGATTCATAATTACATTCAAAAACAAGTTTTGAGCCATTTTGAATTTTTGAAATTTTTTTAACACGATCTCCTGAAACATATTTAACTTTGTCAACCAAAGCAATAGTTTTATCAGTATTACCATCTCCATTCAAATCGACATCGACGATATAACTTATAATCTTTTTGTTAGAAACTTCTTTTTTAACATCAGATGTAGCCTGAGCAGAAACGAAACTTAAATCTTGCGCAAGTCTGAATTTTTCTTCTTTTGATGCCTTTTTATATTTTGAAGACATATACATATTTCCTGTAGCAAGAAGAACTATTGCACCAAAAGTTAAGGAAATAAATAAATTCATTTTTCTTTTGGCAAGAATTTCCTTTTCTGTAAGTTTTTCTTTTGCAATATTAGTATTTTTCATTTTAAACCTCTTTATTTTGTAAACAAGGCTTATATTAGACAAAAGATTTTTAAAAGTCAACAACTTTTTAAACAAAAAAAATATTTCAAAAAAATCTTGCATTTACAAAGTGATATGTTATAATTCCCCTCATTAGTTTGCACCCTTGGAGGCGACTAATGTAATATAAACAATAAAAAAGGACTTAAAAATGGCTAATAAAGTTACATTAAAAGTACAAAAAAGAGACAACAGTGGTAAAGGGGCCGCACGTGCTACAAGAAGAGCTGGTCTTATTCCTGCTGTTATCTATGGAAACAAACAAGAACCTGAATTGATTGCTATTACTCCAAAAGATTTGGAAAAACAAATGCAAATCAAAGGTTTCAGAACTCGTCAATTCGAACTTGAAATAGAAGGAACTGGTAAAAAAGAACTTGCTCTTTGTCAAGCTATTCAATATCACAAAGTAAAAGATAATCCAATTCATGTTGATTTCTTAAGAATTGATCTTAACAAAGAAATCACAGTTGAAATTCCATTCAAATTTGTTGGCGAAGATGTTTGCAAAGGTGTTAAGAAAGGTGGTGTTCTTAATATCGTTAATCGTATCGCAAGCGTTGTATGTAAAGCATCTGATATGGTTGATGCAATCGAAGTTGATGTTTCAAACTTGGATGTTGCAGAATCTATTCACTCAGACAGCATCGCTTTGCCAAAGGGATTGAAATTTGCTTCTCATGAAAAATTCACAGTTGCAACTATTACATCTGCTGTTTCTGAAGTTACAGAAACTGCTGCTCCTGAATCAGTTGATGTTCCATCTGCAACAGAAGAAAAAGCTGCTGCTAAGGAAGCTGCAAAAGAAGATGAAGGCAAATAATAATTTGACTTTTAAGAATACTAAGGAGGTTTTCGAAAGAAAACTTCCTTTTCTTTTGAACAGAAATAAAATAATTTCTGAAGTAAGGCATTTCTTTTCAAAAGAAGATTTTATAGAGGTTGACACCCCTATCCTTCAATATTCCCCAGGAATGGAAGTTCACCTTTTTGCATTTGAAACTATGTTTAATGATATAACAGGTTCGAATAATAAAAAATTGTATTTGCACACATCCCCCGAATTTTCTATGAAAAAACTTTTATCTTTTGGGATGAAAAATATTTATCAATTTACACATACATTTAGAAACGAAGTTGTTTCTCCAACTCATTATCCTGAATTCACAATGCTTGAATGGTATAGAATTGGTTATAATTACAAAAAATTGATGGATGATTGTGAAAAGATTTTACAATGCTCGGCTGAAATTATTGGGACTGATTATTTTGAATATAAAAATAAAAAATGTTTTGCAAATAAAGGTATTGAAAAATTAACCATTGCCGAGGCATTTCAAAAATTTTGCAACTTTGATATTCTTTCAACAATAGATGATATAAATAATCCATCACCTAAATTGATTATTCCATTCGCAAAAAAATTAAATATCAATGTATCAGAAAATGATACTTGGGATGATATTTATGAAAAAATAATGTTTGAATATATAGAACCTAATTTGGGTATTGAAAAGCCTACAATACTTTATGAATATCCAATTCATCAGGCGGCACTTTCTGCACCAAAACCAGAAAATAAAAATATTGCTGAAAGGTTTGAACTTTATGTTTGTGGAGTTGAACTTGCGAATGCATTTACTGAACTTACAGATAGAAAAGTTCAAGAGGAAAGATTTTTGCATGACCAAACTGAAAAACAAAAAATTTATGGAACAACATTCCCTATTGATTATGAATTTTTAGATGCGATTGAAAACCTTGAAAATTGCACAGGAATTGCCATGGGAATTGACCGACTTATAATGCTTGCAAATCATACAGATAATATAAAAGATGTTCTTTGGATTGAAATACCAACCCTTCCTGAATTTTAATATATAAAAAAAATATCCTTGTAAATAATTCAAAAAAATGATATTATATTCTTGTTTAATAAAACTAAGGGAGAAAAATATGCGCTATAAAAATTTTATATATTTGCTCGGAATATTTTTTTTGAATTCTAATGCTTATGCAAATTTAGATGATTTAAGGGATGTTTCTTTATCAAATTTACAAAGTATATGTCTTGATTATATAAAGGTCGATGCAAAATCTAAATGTACCCAATTAGGAAAATCTGAATTAAGAAATTTTTTAATAAATTCTTTGAATACTGATAGCGAAGAAAACAAATTGAAGGATTCATATAGGTTCGTTTTAAATGAACTTAATCAAAGTACTTTATATTCCGATTATATGAGTATATGTGATGCATTTAAAACTTATTTTCCATCAGATCCAAATTGTACTTCAATTCCTGATTGTGAAGATAGTTCTATTGGTGAAATAAGTAGAATGGCAAAAAAATGTGTGGGTATAAGCACTATTGTTTCATCAAATTGTTCTGATTGGTTTTATACTTCCTTTAATGAAAACGAATTAAGTGTGTTCTCTGATTTTAGATATGTTAAAGATTTGTATAAAAAATTAAATATTCCACAGACAGAAGATGGTTATCAAGGAAAAATGTTTTCTAAGGACTCTGTTCTTGTTGGTGTTGTTGATTTATCATATGATAAAAATAATGATTTAGCTAATATTCTTAAAGATATAAATTTTGATTATAATAAAAAATTTAGTTATATAGTAAATAAACTATCTCAATATGATGAAACTGTGAAAGATAGATTGACTGAAAATTGGATAAAAAATTGTATATCTGAAATTTATAATAACAATGATTATATAAATGCAAAGTTAGTAAAATAGGAGAAAAATATGTTTAAAAAAGTTTCAATATTAGTTTTAACACTAGCAATTTCATTGGATACAACTCTTGCATTTGCAAAACCTAAAAAACAAAGAGCAAGTTCAAGAAAAAGAGTTTCTGCAACAAAAAAAATCAAATCATCTACTACAACTGAAGTTCAAGAGGTTGCACCTGTTGTTAATACAACTCCTGTTGTTGAGGCAATTCCTGTTGTTACAGCAGTTGAGCAAGTTGAACCAGCACCTGTTCAACCTCAAATCATAAATAATACAACAAATGATTTAAATGCGATTAAGTTGGCTGTTCGTGAAGAATTACAAGCAAATAATGAACTTCTTAAAAACGCAAATGAAATACAAAAAGATACCAAAGCAAACGAAGAAATTGCAAAAGCGAAAAGTGATTTAGCAACAAAGATTGATGAGGTAAAAGTTGAATGTTCTGGAATTAAATCAAATCTTGATACAATATTTGGTTTAAGTGTTGCAACTACTGTTTCAAGTGGTTTGGGAACATTGGCTGCCGGCGGTGCTTTGGGTGTTGGTATTGCAAAAAGTGTTACCGATAAAAAAAT
>JAGBBO010000028.1 GCA_017938435.1 Alphaproteobacteria bacterium | reverse complement strand
CTCACAAATAGTGCAAGTTCCATTTGATGAATTAAAACCATATCCTGCCTTACAACTTGTCGCCTTACCGGTTGTTGCTGAACAAGAAGCAACACCTGTTGTTAAACAGTTTGTGCAACTTGATGCTCCACCAGTGGAATAAGTTCCGGCAGAGCAATTTGTGCAACTTGATGAACCTGCACTTGATGAATATTTACCAGCAGGGCAATTTGTGCAACTTGATGCTCCACCAGTGGAATATGTTCCAGCAGAACAATTTGTGCAACTTGATGAACCGGCACTTGATGAATATTTACCAGCAGGGCAATTTGTGCAACTTGATGAACCAATATAAGAAAAAGTTCCGGCTGCACATTTTTGGCATGATTCATAATATCCATTGTTCCATGTGCCGGCTGGGCATGTTTCACATTCAAAATATTGTGCATATGCAGGACTTGGCAATAATACAACCGTTGTTGCAAGTGTTAAATTTCGTAGTTTCATTTTTTTCTCCCTTTTTTACCTTTTTATTTCAACTGTTTTCTTTCCAGCACCACAGCCTGTAACTTGTTTAACCTGTTTCCCGGCGCCACATTTCGGTTTACATCTGCGAAGTGATGCGTCGTAAACTAAATAGTTATTATCATAGCAAGTGCAAAATGTTCCGTCAGTTTCGGATTTGGAACGGCTTGTATATTTTCCTTCAAGAACAGAATCACAGGTTGTTTTTGACCTTTTGTATGGATAATCGTTTGGTTTTGGAACACAGTATTTTGCGAGTGCGTTTGTGATTTGTGTTGTGGTTGCAGCGTAAACCTGTCCACTTGCCACGACAAGCGCAATTAGTAGTAGTTTCTTCATTCTCCCTCCATAGTTTCTTTTTTAATTCATCTTTTCATAATAGATGGTGAGAAAGTTATTATTCCATCTATAAAGTGGGTAGAGTATTATAAAACTACCAACAGATAAATTACTATTTAAACTTTCATACAAAAATGTGCCTTGAAATAAAGGAGATTTTCGTAGTTTCAGTTCTTCCCTGTGTCATTTGACACTAGGCATTTTTTCATATGCCTTATTTCACTATAACACAATTTTATTTCTAGTAAAGTAAAAAAAATTATGTATTTACAATATTGTTTTATTTTTATATAATAAAGGTATGGTTAGAAAGAATAAAATTTTTGTTATTGCAGGTGAATCTTCGGGTGATATATTGGCCGCAGATTTGATGAAGTCTATTTTGAAAAAAAATCCGAATGTTTCTTTTTTTGGTGTTGGTGGGGAGGAAATGGCAAAAATTCCGACCTTTAAATCTTTGTTCGATATGACTGATATTGCAGTGATGGGTTTTTCTGAAGTAATTAAAAATATTTTCAAAATAAAAAAACATATTAAGCAAACGGTTGGCGCAATATTGAAAATAAAGCCGGATATTGTGATTACAGTTGATGCACCTGGGTTTAATATGGCTGTGGTAAAAGAAGTTCGTGGAAAACTTCCTAATACAAAATTTGTGCATTATGTTGCACCTCAGGTTTGGGCGTGGAAGGAAAAGAGGGCTGAAAAAATTGCGAAAATTTTTGATTGCCTTTTGTGCTTTTTTCCTTTTGAACCAAAATATTTTGAAAAATATGGATTGAAATGTTTTGTGGTGGGTCATACCTCTATTAAAAATGTAGTTGGTAATAGGGAAAGATTTTTGAAAAATTACAATCTTTCGAAAAATGATGTGGTTGTGACTTTGCTTCCTGGGTCAAGACGACAAATGGCGGAAAGGTTGCTTCCTATTTATCGTGATGTTGTGGATGAACTTTATAATAAAATACCGAATCTTAAAATTGTGATACCTACTACGGAAACTATTGATTACTTTATTTTTTCGGAAACACGAAGTTGGAAGTATGAACCTGTAATTATAAAGGGTAAACAAAATAGGTATGATGCTTTTATGGCATCTGTGGCGTCACTTTGTATTTCAGGGACAGCAGTGTTGGAGTTGGCTGTGGCAAAGGTGCCAACCGTTGTTGCATATAAAATTTCAAAACTTAGTTATATGATTGCAAAGCATTTTGTTAAAATTAAAAATGTTACTTTACCGAATATTATTATGGGTAAAACTATTGTGCCAGAATTTATTCAAGATGAATGTAATTGTGAAAATTTAACAAAGGCTATGGTTAAGGCAATTACTAATAAAAAATATCGCGAATCGCAACTTAAAAATTATGATGAACTTTTGAAAAAAATGAATTTTAATGATAAAAAATCTCCATCTGATAAAGGAGCAGAGGCTGTTTTATCGCTATTAAATTAAAATTTTTATAAAAAGGCTTGCATTTTCAAAATCAAAGAGTATTATAAGCATATCTTTTATCGCGGGATAGAGCAGTCTGGTAGCTCGCAAGGCTCATAACCTTG
>JAGBBO010000027.1 GCA_017938435.1 Alphaproteobacteria bacterium | reverse complement strand
ATTTTTTTATCGGTAACACTTTTTGCAATACCAACACCCAAAGCACCGCCGGCAGCCAATGTTCCCAAACCACTTGAAACAGTAGTTGCAACACTTAAACCAAATATTGTATCAAGATTTGATTTAATTCCAGAACATTCACTACGAACTTCATCAATTTTTTGAGAAAGTGTTGCTTTTGCCCTAACCAACTCTTCACTTTCCTTCTTTTCTTGTTTTTCACTTGCATTTATAGAAGCAAGAAGATTATTATTTGCATTAATTTCTTCACTTACAACAGATTTTATTGCATCCAAATCATTTGTTACACTATTATCAATAATTTTTGTTTCAATCACAGGAACAGGTACAGAAGTAGGTTCAGTCTGTGCAGGAATAACCTCTGGCTGTTTTTCCACTTCATTTTTAATTTCTGGAGTTTGCTCCGGTATATTATTTTTTGATTTTTTAGATTTTTTTGCTGTTGCAGAAAATCTCTTCTTACTTGATCCAGCACGTTTCCTTGATGGTTTTGAAAATGCAATTCCAGATTCAATTGAAAGTGCAAATATTAAACTAAAAATAGAAACTTTTTTAAACATTTTTATTCCTTAATTAATTTGTGTAACAGAACAATCATTATTAATTTTAAATTTTCGAATTTTTCCAGAAGTGGAAATACAATCAAAACTATGTTCTTCAGGATTACCTTGCACATCATCGACCCAACACTTTTTATAATTTAACATAGTTTCTTTAATTTTTTCTCTATCATTTGCACATGGACCACTACTGCTTTCTTCTGTTGATTTAGGAGAAGATTGAGTCTGTGTATCATTTGAAGAAGTTAAATCAGTAACAGAACAATTATCATTAACTTTAAATTTTTTACGGCCACAAGTACAAACACCATCGTTTGAACAATCTATCCCTGTCAAACTACACGATTTTACTGCAGAATAACCTACATCATAAATTTTCTGCATATTATCTTTACAATCTGTAGATTGTCTTGACGAATCAATATTAACAACATCAATTGCACCAAAACTATTACTACTTGATGAGAATGGACCAATTGCAACAATAAACTTTTTTTCATTACATAAAGAAGTATCAGCCTCACAGGAAATAAATTTTGGACTTTTAGCTTTACTTACAACATCACTATAGTCAGCATAATTTTCTTCCTTTGATAACTCGGAACAAATACTTTTTGACATTGTTGAAATTCCTCTATTACGGAAAGAACTTTTTACCAAATCACGATTATTTCCACTATCAAAAACAAGGTAATATCCTGATGACATTCCGAATACACCTTTCTCTATACCAACAGAAGCATAGCCAATATCACTTACACATTTTTTATATTTATCATCATTTTTGCCTTCTCCATTTTTCGCATCACCATTTTTCTTTCTTCTTGATTTTCCCTTATGAAGAGCTTCAAACAATTCACGATTACGAAGACAAGATTTCATATCATCCACTGTTTGTTTATATTCTTCAAAAGAATCAATAATCCATTCCAATGATGGACAATAAACAGATTGCTCTTGTAAAAAAACTTCTTCCATATTTTTGAACGCTTTTGAACATTTCTCTCCTTGCATATCTTTCTCTACCCAATCAGGACAATTTGCAAAGGTATTAAGTGAAAATAGACTTAATAACAAAGCTAAGTAATATTTTCTCAATTTATTTCTCCATATTTTTTTGTTAAAGTATTTTTATAATAACAAAAAATGAGAAATTATTCAACTATTAAACGCTTTTTCTTTGTTTTAATGCTTCGGAGATTGTTCCTTCGTCAAGGTAGTCAAGTTCGCCACCTATTGGAACACCGTGTGCAAGTTCGGTTATTTTAACACCAGTATCTTTTAAAAGATTGATTATATAATGTGATGTGATTTTTGCATCAATGGTTGCAGGAAGTGCCAAAATAATTTCCTCAATCCCTTCGGAATGAATACGATGTGGAAGTGATGCAAGATTCAAATCACTTGGTTCAATACCGTTTATTGCAGAAAGTATTCCACCGGTTATATGGTATTTCCCATTGAAAATATCACCGCGTTCAATAGCCCATAACGAAGAAATATCAGGAACAATGCAAAGAACTTTGTTATCTCTTTTCGGATTGGTGCAAATAGAACATGGTGTGCAAGTATCAAAATTTCCACAAATAGGGCAGGTATTGATATTTTTTTCAACATCAACTAATGCCTTTATAAGTGGAGTCAATTTTTCTGATTTATTTGATATCAGATTGATTGTTGCACGCACAGCAGAACGATTTCCGAATCCTTGGATTTTAGAAAGTGCTTTTATTAAATTTGTAATTTCTTCGGATTGGTGCATATATTATTTTCCTTCTTTTGCTTCGTCTTCTAAAATACAATCAACGAGAAGTATTTCAGCAGTTTTTTTATTTCTTTCTTTGAATACAGATTCTTTTAACAAAGTATAAAGAAGAGCTTCTTCGTATCCTGCCAATGTTCCACAATCAAGATATGTATCTGTTTTTGCGATTGGGAATGTGCGAATTGCCATATGTTCTGGATCTTTTTTTACTTCGTCGTTAAGGTATTTATCGAAATGAATTTCCTTTCCTTCGGTTGTCCAAAGGTTATATTCTTCGGTTCCAACAGTATCAATTTTTGTTGCAACATCTTCAAGGCGTTTACCAACCTTTGCATCAAAGATAGCCATAGTTTGGAATGCTTCGTTTGATTTTGATTCCTTTGGTTTTTCCTTGAATATTCCTTCATCAATGATACCCCAACGAGATGGATCATCAACATGACGAGTAATAAACATATTTCCACCAATGCCATCAGCAATGTATTTTTCAATACATCTTTGAACAACAGGTTTGCGAAGTTCAGCATCCCTTACACAATGGTTTGGAATTACAATATCATCAGGCATACGAACAACCAAATGACGACCATCAGCAACCTTGTTTGCAAGTCCGATTGCGTGACCTAAACCCTTTGGTTCATGTTGAATAACATACTTGATTTCAACATCTTCTGGAACATAAACACTTTGAAGAAGTTCAAGACCAATGATATTACCACTTTTTTTGAATTTATCTTCGATTTTTTGTTCCTTGGTGAAACAAAGTTCGAATGCTTCTTTTGCCTTTTCATCACTGCAAACGATAGTTATATGTTTTGCTCCTGATTTAATCATTTCAGTAATGATATGATCAATCACTTTTCGTGAACCAAGTGGAATAAGTGATTTATGTGGAATACCCTTTGAATGAGGGTAATTTCTTGTAGATTTACCAGCAGCAAGTATAACAAACTCTAAATCATTTGTAGTTAACATTTATTTTTTCTCCTCTCTTTTTTCCCATAATTTATCAACAAGTGGTTTTATGAATTCAAGATTTGCATCTTCGAATTCAGATTCAGTTAAAAGTGTATAAAGTAATGCTTTTTCATATCCTTCGATTGTTCCACAATCAAGATATGTATCAGTATCAAGCATAGGAATTGTATGAATAGCTTGGGTTTCAGGATCTTCATCAACTGTTTTATTCAAAGCATCAGCAAATGCAAGTTCACCACCAACAATTCCTTCTACGGCTTTACCTTCATCCATAAATTTTGCAGATTCACAAAGTTTTTCACAAACTTTTTTATCAAAAATAAACAAGCCAAATGCTGCTTGGTTAGATTTCGAATCTTTTGGTTTTTCTTTAAAATGACCTTCGTCAATGATACCCCAACGAGATGGATCAGGAACAGGTCGAGTAATACCAAGGTTTCCATGACAACCCATTTTTATATATTCATCAACAGCCCTTTTATATATAGGTGTGCGATTTAATTCATTTTCAGCCTTTTTATCGCAAAGAACTATATCATCAGGCCAAATCATAACAATATTTCTTCCTGTAGAACGAATCTGATCATAAACACGACCAACAGCATGTCCAGTGCCACGAGGTTTTTCTTGGATTACATATTTAATTTCAACATCATCTGGAATATAAAGACTTTGTAATAATTCAAGAGCTTTTAAATTTCCCTTTTGTTCAAATTTATGTTCAATTTCTGGTTCGCGAACAAAACATTGTTCAAAAGATTCAATCGCAGCATTATCGGCAACGACTATTGTAATATGTTTTCCACCAGCCAAAATTATTTGGTGCATAATGAAATCAATTACTTTTCGTGAACCAAATGGAATAAGAGATTTATGAGGAATTCCTTTTGAATGAGGGTAGTTTCTTGTTGATTTACCAGCAGCGAGAACTACAAATTCTAAATTTTCAGTATTCATATTAAACCTTTATTTTTGTTAAAACTTCCTGTCGAATATACTATTTTTTTAAATAAAGTCAACTATACTTTTTATTTATAGACAAAGATTGATTTCCTTTTATTTTATGTTAAAAATGTATTTGACACAGAAATATTTTTATTTTATAATCTTCGGCATAGAAACGCTTGATAGTTTCTGTTCTTTAAAAGGAAAATCTTTAAATCGATAATAATTCCAAGAAAGGTTAGATTTATGCATATAAAAGAATTAAGAGAAAAAACTCCAGCTTATCTTTTAGATTTAGCGGAAAAAGAGGGTGTTGATAATCCATCTGCTTATGATGTTCAAACATTAAGATTCAATATACTTAAAAAAATATCACAACGCGATACACTTATTGGGGATGGTGTGTTGGAAGTTATGCCTGATGGTTATGGTTTCCTTCGTTCACAAGATGCAAATTATATATCAGGTCCTGATGATATTTATGTTGCACCTTCGTTTATTAAGAAAAATAACCTTAAAATTGGGGATACAGTAGAAGGTGTTTTGCGTGCGCCAAAACCTGGTGAAAAATATTTTGCATTGGATGAAATTAAAACTGTTAATTTTGAAGATCCAAAAAAATCAAAACATCGTATTCATTTTGATGATTTGACTCCTCTTTATCCTCAGGAAAAGTTTAAATTAGAACAACAAAATATGGATCCAAAGCATCCTGATTTCACAACAAGAATTATTGATTTGATTGCTCCACAAGGAAAGGGACAAAGAAGTTTGATTGTTTCCCCTCCTAAAAGTGGTAAAACAGTTATGCTTCAAAATATTGCACATGCGATTACTGCAAATCATCCAGAAGTTTATTTGATTGTTCTTCTTATTGATGAAAGACCAGAAGAAGTGACTGATATGAAACGTTCAATTCAAGGTGAAGTTATAAGTTCGACTTTTGATGAACCAGCAACAAGACATGTTCAAGTTGTTGAAATGGTTATTGAAAAGGCAAAGCGTCTTGTTGAATATAAACACGATGTTGTTATACTTCTTGACTCTATTACTCGTTTGGGTCGTGCATATAATGCTGTTGTTCCAAGCAGTGGTAAAGTTTTAACTGGTGGTGTTGATGCAAATGCTTTGCAACGACCAAAACGCGTTCTTGGTGCGGCACGAAATATCGAAGGTGGTGGAAGTTTGACAATTATTGCTACTGCTTTGGTTGATACCGGTTCAAGAATGGATGAGGTTATTTTCGAAGAATTTAAGGGAACAGGTAATTCAGAAATAGTTCTTGATAGAAAACTTTCTGATAAAAGAACTTTCCCTGCTATTGATGTTACAAAATCAGGAACAAGAAAAGAAGAAGTTCTTGTTTCGGCAGATGTCCTTCAAAAAATGTGGGTATTGCGTCGAATCCTTATTTCAATGGGTGCCAGTGATGCAATGGATTTCTTGTTAGACAAGATTAAATACACAAAGGACAATGAAGAATTTTTCAGAACTATGAATAATTAAAATTTACTATGAAAGGAAAAAAATGATTGATAGTAATAAATTGATGTGTGATGGTAATGAAGCAGCATCTGATGTTGCATATAGACTTACTGATGTTGCAATTATTTACCCTATTACACCATCATCTCCTATGGCTGAAAATTATGAAGTATGGAGTGGTAAAGGAAGAAAAAATATTTTTGGATTAGTTCCAGAAGTTTCTGAAATGCAATCAGAAGCTGGTGCGATTGGTGCTGTGCATGGTGCATTACAAGCAGGAAGTTTAGCAACAACATTTACTGCATCACAAGGTTTACTTTTAATGATTCCAAATATGTATAAAATTGCTGGTGAACTTTTGCCATTTGTTATGCATGTAAGTGCAAGAACAGTTGCTTCGCATGCTTTATCTATTTTTGGTGATCACAGTGATGTTATGGCATGCAGACAAACTGGTTTTGCAATGCTTTGTTCAAACAGTGTGCAAGAAGCTCATGATATGGCATTGGTTGCACATGCTGCTGCACTTAAATCACGTGTTCCATTTATACATTTTTTTGATGGATTTAGAACATCACATGAAATAAATCTTATCAACAGAATTTCTGATGATGTTGTTGCATCTATGATTGATATGAAAGATATTGAGGATTTCAGAAATCGTGCATTACTTCCATCAAAACCAAATATTCGTGGAACTGCACAAAATCCTGATGTATTTTTCCAAGCAAGAGAGGCATCAAATCCATATTACAACAAAGTTGAAGGTATTGTTGCTGATGCAATGAAAAATTTTGAAAAACTTACTGGTCGTCATTACGATGTTGTTGAATATGTTGGTGCAAAGGATGCAGATAGAGTTATTGTTGCAATGGGGTCTGGTTGTGAAACAGTGGAAGAAACAATCAATGAATTAAATAAATCAGGTGAAAAACTTGGACTTGTAAAAATAAGACTTTATCGTCCATTCCCAGTAAAGGCATTTTCTGATATCCTTCCTAAAACAGTTAAGAAGATTACTGTTCTTGATAGGACAAAAGAACCAGGTGCTATAGGAGAGCCATTATATCTTGATGTGATTGCTGCACTTAAAGAAACTGGTCGTGAGGATATTTTTGTTAATGGTGGAAGATATGGTATTTCATCAAAAGAATTTACTCCTTGTATGGTAAAGGCTGTTTATGATGAACTTGCAAAAGATTCACCAAAGGCTGAATTTACAGTTGGTATAAATGATGATTTAACAAAATTATCACTTGATTATAACAATGGTTTCAAACTTTCTGATGCTGGAATTTATTCGGCATTATTCTATGGTTTGGGAAGTGATGGAACTGTTGGTGCAAATAAAAATTCAATCAAAATTATTACATCTGAAACAACAAAGTATGGTCAGGCATATTTTGAATATGATAGTAAGAAATCTGGTGGAACAACTATTTCTCATTTAAGATTTAGTGATAGCCCTATTAAGGCACCATACCTTATTTCACAGGCTGATTTCTTGGCAGTTCATCATTTCCCATTGTTCTATACTTTGGATTTGCTTTCTAATGCAAAAGATGGTGGAATACTTCTTATCAATTCACCATTTAAAAAAGAAGCATTGTGGGAGAATCTTCCTCTTGAAGTTCAACAACAAATTATTGATAAACATTTAAAGGTTTATGCAATAAATGCTTCTGTTGTTGCAAGAGATAGTGGTATGGGTAGAAGAATCAATACTATTATGCAGACTGCATTTTTCCATTTGGCTGGTGTAATTGATGGTAGTCAGGCTATTGCCGCTATTAAAAAGGCTATTGAAAAAACCTATATGAAAAAGGGTATTGAAGTAGTTGAAAGAAATTATAAGGCTGTGGATAGTGCTATTGCAAATCTTTATGAAGTTGAAGTTCCTGCAACTGTTTCTGCAAATGCTCGTAAAAGACCAAGTGTTGTTTCAAGTGATGCCAGTGAAGTTGTAAAAAGACTTCATGCTCAGATTATTGCAGGTCGTGGAAATGATTTGCCAGTTTCTGCATTCGAAGCTGATGGAACATTCCCAACTGCGACATCAAAGTATGAAAAACGCGGTATTGCAGAAATGGTTCCTGTTTGGAATAATGAAACTTGTTTGCAATGTGGAAAGTGTGCATTCATTTGTCCTCATGGTGCAATAAGAACAAAAGTTTTAACAGAATCTGAACTTAAAAATGCACCTAATACATTTAAGGTTGCAAAGTATAAGACAAAAGAACTTGGCGAAGATTTGTATTATTGTGTTCAAGTTTCACCTAAGGATTGCACAGGTTGTGGTCTTTGCGTTGTTGGATGTCCTGTTAAAACACTTGTTGGTGAAGATAAGACAGAAAAGGCTTTGGTTATGAAGTCAATTCAAGAAGTTGGTGAAGTAGAAGAAAAGAATTTTGATTTCTTTGAAACAATTCCTTATATTGATAGGGCAAAACTTAATCCACAACTTCCTAAACATTCACAACTTATGCAACCATTGTTTGAATTTAGTGGTGCATGTGCAGGTTGTGGAGAGGCTGGATATATAAGACTTATCACACAACTTTTTGGTGACAGAATGATGATTGCAAATGCAACAGGATGTTCATCAATTTATGGTGGTAATTTGCCAACTACACCTTATGCTGTGAATAGTTGTGGTGAAGGTCCTGCGTGGTCAAATTCACTTTTCGAAGATAATGCTGAATATGGTTATGGTCAGGCAGTTGCAGTTGAAAAACTTTCTAATAATGCAAAGGAATTATTAAAAGAATTTTCATCAGATTTGGGTGATGATTTCGTTTCTGGAATTTTGAATGCTGATCAATCAACTGAAACTGGAATTAACCAACAAAAAGAAAGAGTAAAAGAACTTAATAAAAAACTTTCTTTGATAAAAGATGTAAAGGCGAAAATGCTTGCCTCTATTTCTGAATACCTTATCAAGAAATCTATGTGGATTTTTGGTGGTGATGGTTGGGCATATGATATTGGATATGGTGGACTTGACCATGTTCTTAATATGCAAAAGAATGTTAATATTTTAGTTCTTGATACCGAAGTTTATTCTAATACTGGTGGGCAGGCTTCTAAGGCTACACCAAGAGGTGCAAGTGCAAAATTTGCAACAACTGGAAAAACATTTGGTAAGAAAGATTTAGGTTTGATTGCTATGGCAAATGCAAATGCTTATGTCGCAAAAATTGCTATGGGTGTAAATGAGGTGCAAGCGATTAAAGCTATTCGTGAAGCAGAAAGTTTTGATGGACCATCTCTTATAATTGCTTATGCTCCATGTATTGCTCATGGTATTGATTTGGCGACTGGACCATCTCAACAAAAAGCTGCTGTTGAATCTGGACACTGGCCACTTTATCGTTTCGACCCAAGGTTGATAGTAGAGGGTAAGGCTCCACTTCAAATGGATAGTAAACTTCCAACAAAGGATATTCGCGAATATATGCTTAAGGAAACAAGATATAAGGTTATCCAAGCAAATGATCCTGAACGATTTGAACAAATGGTTCGTGAACGCGAATTTGAAAATAATTATAAAGCAAAGTTTTATGATTATATGAGTAAATTCAAATTGGAAGATTAAGTCGTAATTCAAGTAAAATACCTGTAGTTTTTTCTACAGGTATTTTTTGTTTCTTTAGTTGGATGGCATAGAATTATTTTGTTCATTCATAATTTTTTTATCTAAATCTGCTTTTAATTTTTTTGCTGAATTTTTGTCCTTTGTTTTTATTACAATGTTTTGTCGTTTTGTTATAGTTGTATTTGCATCGGCAGCGACTATGATTATAAATGCTATTAAGATAATATTTATAGAAATGAAAAGTTTTACAAATTTATTATTCATTTTTGCCTCCTTTGTTATATATAAAGGATAAGGCAAATTTATTTAATTTGGTATAGGTTTAAATTCGTATAATTATTTTCTTTCCAATACATCGATTGGGTTTATTGATTTTGTTTTTTCACGAATTTCAAAGTGAAGTTGTGGAGTTGTTACACGACCAGTTTTTCCAACTGTTGCAATCTTGTCACCACGCTTTACATTTTCACCCTTGTGAACAAGAATTGTTTCATTGTGTGCGTATATGGTCATATAATCTTTATCATGTTTTATGATTACAAGATTTCCAAGACCTTTTAATTCATTTCCTGCGTATGCAACAATTCCGTTTTCTGCTGCAATTACGGATGAACCAAGTTTTGCAGAAATATTGATACCATCATTTCGTTTTCCATTGTTTTTGATACCGTATTGAGAAATAACTTTTCCATTAAGTGGCCATAGAAAACGGCGTGATGTAAGAGGGGCAGGTTTTACAATTATACTTTTTATTATTTCTTGCTTTGCAATTTCTGTTTCTGTTTGAATAGGTTTTATTTTTTCTTCGATTTTTTGTTTTTGTGCAACGCGGATTTTAGCAACTTCTTTTATTTCTTCTTTTACAGAAGGTTGCACAGTTTTTATGGTTTCTTTGTCTTTTACAACATACTTTATTTGTTTTTGTGTAAGGTCAACATTTGTTGCAGGAAGTAAAATCTTTTGACCAATGGTTAGGGTATATGGTTCTGTTAATTTATTTAATTTTACTAATGAATTAAGGTTTACATTATATTTTCTTGAAATACTGTATGCGGTATCCTGAGCCTTTACAATATGAAATGCAGTGTTAGGTATGTAAATTTTTTCACCTATTGTAAGAGTGTAAGGTGCCTTTAAATTATTTCTTAAAATTATATCCTTTAAAGGAACATTGTTTTGTTTAGCAATAGAGTAGATTGTATCGCCTTTTTTTACTGTTACGAAATCTTTTTTAGGTTCTTCAATAAATGTTTTTGTGTTATTTAAGTTTGTTATTATTTCTAGTTCTTTTACTGGTTTTACAGGTTTGTCGCCAGGAATTTCGATTGTTTGACCAAGTTTAAGTGTGAATGGTGCCTTTAATTTATTATGATCGGCAAGATCGTAAACTTTTACATTATGTTTTTGAGCGATGGAATACAAAGTATCGCCTTTATAAACTTTTACCTTTTTAGGTTTTCTTGGTTTAGGAGTTGTTTCCTTTATAGGTGTAGGTTGCTTTTTTGTTACAGTAGATTTTTCAGGAAGTTTTTGTTCAACTGTTTTTTGTTGAGGTTGTGGTGTTAAAACTTCTTGTTTTACAGGTAGTGGAGTTTTTTCCTCTACTTTTTCAATAACAGAAATTTGTGGTTGAGGGATTTCGTTGTTTGCAATCTTAACTTCTTCGATTTTTTTAAACTCTTCAACAGGCATTGTAGATTCACTTAGAATTTCAATTTCATCAACAGGTGTTGTTTGAAGTGCAGATGGTATATAAATTACCTCCTCAAGAATAACATCTTCCTTTATTGGTTCAGGGATAGGTTGTGTTTGTTGAGTTGTTGAAATTTGTTGTTCTACAGGTGCCTTTGTCGGAATTAAAGCATTTGTTTGAATTTTTTGTGCTGGTTGCTGAATAGCGGGTTTTTGTTGTTGAACAGGTATATAATTTTGTGGGTTGGTTGGCTGATATCCTGTATTTTGAGGTTGTGAAACAAGTGTTTGATTTACAGGCATTTGATAATAACCATAATTTGTTTGATATTCAGCATATTGTGGTTGAGTATTTTGAGCCTTTGGATACACAAGGGAAGTTGGTCTGCGATATATGCGTGTGCAACCAATAAGTGACAAACCTATTGGTAAGATTAAACTTTTTATTATAAATTTAAGACTTTTTTCTCTCATACCAAATATGATACAACAAAATGAAAATAAAATCTATATTTATTTAGTCTTTTTTGAAAGAAGGATTGAAATTTCATACATCGCAATAAGTGGTATTGCCAAAAGTATTTGTGATAAAACATCAGGTGGAGTTAAAATTGCGGAAATTATGAAAATTATAACTATTGCATATTTACGGTTTTTCTTTAGTGTTTCACGACTAAGAAGTCCAAATTTTACAAGCAAAATTAGAAAAATTGGTGTTAAAAAACATATACCAAATGCGTTTAAAAGCGATGTGGTTAAATCAATATAATCGGTAATTTTTGCCTGAAGTGAAAGAGGTAGGTTTCTTCCACTTTGACCAAAGGTTATGAAAAATTCAAATGCTGGTGGAAGGACTAGAAAATAACAGAAAATTACACCGCATAAGAATAAAATCGGAGTTAAAAATATGTATGGAAAGAAATATTTTTTTTCATCTTTGTAAAGGGCAGGGGTGACGAAAAGCCATAATTCAATCGCCCAATATGGAATTGATACGAAAATTGCTGATGATAAAATAATTGAAAATGTTGATACAAAATTTTCAGTTATTTTTGTATAGATAAGTTTTGAACTTGAATGTGATGATTTCATCGCAGTCATCAATGGATAAGTTATTAAATTATAGATTTCATTTTTGAAACTGTAACAAAAAATTGATGCAATTAAAAAGAAAATTAAACAATGAATTATTCTGTATCTTAATTCAGTAAGATGGTCAAGTAAGGATAATTCTGGAAGTTTTTCTTTCTTCATTTTTATTTCTTTTTATGATGTTTTTTTTCAATTTTAAGTTTAGGGGTTATATCAAAAAAATCAGGTTCACTGTTATCGATTTCTAAACGAAGTTTTTCAATTTTATCATGAAAAGTTTCTTCTATATCATCAGTAGTATCAGAAATTTCAGAAGTAATTTCATTGATTTGTTTACGAATCTCGGAAATAAATGAACGAATTTTTTTGAAAGTTTTTGCAATAAAATTAACCACTGATGGGATATCCTTTGGTTTTATGAATATCACCATCAGTAGTATTATTATAAGTAGTTCATTGCCACCTATACCGAACAAGATTTATCTCCTATTCAAATAAATCTGTTTTTGGTTCGGATGGTGTTGTTTCAACATTTTCAGTTGGTGTTGCAACTTCGTCCTTTGCTTCGACTACAGAAGTTTCTGGTTGAGCAATATTATCTTGTTCAACAGGGATTTCTTCTTCATCATTTTGTTCAGCAATTGCAACAGATACAACCTTTTCATCTTCGGCAGTTTTGAAAAGTGTTACACCCATTGTTTGACGGCCGGCAATACGGATTTTGTTTACACCAAGACGAATCATCTTTCCGCCATCGGTTACCATAAGGATGTTTTTATCTTCTTCGATAGGGAATGATGATACAACAGCCTTTGTCTTTCCAGCAATCTTGATATTTGCGATACCAGAACCACCACGGTGTGTAATTCTGTATTCATAAGAAGATGTGCGTTTTCCGAATCCTGTTTCTGTTACGGTTAAGATGAATTGTTCTTTTGCTTCTAATGCCTTGAATTCTTCTTCACTTAAAACTTTTGTTGTTTCAAGAACTTCTTCTCCTTCTAAATCTTCGAATTCAGTTTTGCGAAGAGCACGAGAAAGTTTTAAGTATGCCATACGAGTATCATTATCAATTTCTGTATGGTTGATGATAGACATAGAAATAACCTTATCACCATTTTCAACCTTTATACCACGGATACCAGTTGAGTTACGGCTTTGGAAAACACGAACTTCTGGAACTGGGAAACGGATACATTTACCACCACGAAGTGTGAGCAAAACATCTTGGTCTTCACGACATGGAAGAACAGAAACAAGTTCTTCGCCTTCTTCTTCAAACTTCATCGCAATTTTTCCGTTTTGACGGATATTTAAGAAGTCAGATAGACGGTTACGGCGAACTGTTCCCTTTGATGTTGCAAACATTACATAAAGGTTTGACCATTCTTCTTCGTTTTCAGGAAGAGGCATAATTGTTGAAATTGTTTCACCTTGTTCAAGTGGAAGAAGGTTAATCAATGCCTTTCCAACAGATTGAGGTGTGCAAAGTGGAAGTTTGTAAACTTTCATTTGATATGCAATACCCTTGTTAGAGAAGAATATAAGTGGTGTATGTGTGTTTGCAACAAATACATCAGTTACGAAATCTTCTTCTTTTGTATTCATACCGGTTCTTCCTTTACCACCACGGTTTTGTGCTTTATATACATTTAATGCAACACGTTTGATATAACCAGTATTTGTGATAGTGATTGCCATATCTTCTTTTGCAATTAAATCTTCGATATCAGTTTCAAATTCAGATGGAATAACTTCGGTTTTTCTTGGGATAGCAAATTTTTCTTTTACTTCAAGAAGTTCACCTTTCATGATAGACATAAGTTTATCGCGATTATCCAAAATTGAAAGGTATTCTTGGATGTCAAGACCAGTTGCCTTAATTTCTTCGGCAAGTTTATCTTGTTCCAAACCAGTCAATCGGTGAAGTTTTAATTCAAGAATAGCTTTTGCTTGTGCTTCGGAAAGACGATATGTTCCATTTACAATCTTGCTATCTGGATCATCGATTAAATCGATAAGCGGTTGCATATTATCAGCCTTCCAATCACGAGCCATCAATTTATTTTTTGCATCGTTTGGATCTTTTGCACTACGGATTAAAGCGATTACTTCATCAATATTTGCAACAGTTATTGAAAGACCAACTAAGATGTGAGCTTTGTTTCTTGCCTTATTCAAATCGAAAACAGTTCTGTTTCTGATAACTTCTTCACGGAATTCGATAAATGCTTCGACTATTTGTTTAAGGTTCATCAAACTTGGACGACCCTTGTTAATTGCAAGCATATTTATACCGAATGAAACTTGTAATTGAGAATATTTGAAAAGTTGGTTTAGTATAACATCTGCTATTGCATCTTTTTTAAGTTCAATTACAACACGAACACCTTGGCGAGAAGATTCATCGCGGATATCAGAAATTCCTTCTATTCTTTTATCTTTTACAAGTTCAGCAATTTTTTCAATCATAACTTTTTTGTTAACTTGGAATGGAATTTCATCAACAATGATTGCAGTTTTTGTTCTGATTTCTTCGAAATGTGTTTTTGCACGGATTATAATTGAACCACGACCAGTTGTGTAGGCATTATATGAACCTGCGACACCAAGGATTAAACCACCGGTTGGAAAATCAGGTGCAGGAACATATTTGATAAGTTCATCAATGCTGATTTCTGGATTATCGATTGTTGCACAACATGCATCAATTATTTCACCAAGATTGTGAGTTGGAATATTTGTTGCCATACCAACAGCAATACCACCACAACCGTTTACAAGCAAGTTTGGAAAACGACATGGTAAAACTTCTGGTTCACGAGTTGATTCATCATAATTTGGACGCCATTCAACAGTATCTTTATCCAAATCTTCGACCATATATGCGGCAGCCTTTGACATACGGGCTTCGGTATAACGCATAGCCGCAGCACTATCACCATCCATAGAACCAAAGTTACCTTGACCATCAATCATTGGGATTTCCATTGAGAAGTCTTGGCTCATATGAACCATAGCGTCGTAGATAGAAGAGTCACCGTGTGGGTGATATTTACCCATAACATCACCAACTATACGTGCAGATTTTTTAAATGGCTTACCATATTCAAAACCGTTTTCCTTCATAGAGTAAATAATTCGTCTGTGAACAGGTTTTAAACCATCACGAACATCAGGTATTGCACGGGAAATAATAACTGACATAGCATAGTCAAGATATGAGGTTTGCATCTCATGAACAATAGGTGCAAGTTTGATGCTTGAATTGTTTGTAGAATTCATTACATTTTCGTTTTGATTATCCAATTTCATTCTCCTTTTTTACATTGAAATTTCATAGAAAAATCCTAGCAAAAATAAGTTTTAAAAGCAAGGAAAAAAGGCTTAAATTTAAAATAAAATTTTTATAAAAAAATCCTTTTAAAAATACCGTAAAATCAATGTGTTAAAAAATGATTTTTTGACGAATTTTTGACGATTGAATTTTTATTATTTTTTTTGCCTTTTTTATATGAAAAATTGTTTGCGAATCGCGACTGTTTTATTATTTGGGAATTATGTGACGAAGAATAGTTGTGTAGCCTATATAATCCATAAATTCTTTAAACATTTGGCATTTTATTAAGTTTTTACAAGTTATGCATTTTGTGTAATTTTTTGTTTTGATTTCTTTGTCTGTTAGATCACATTTAAGTTTTTTTGAATAGATGTTATCTATTGTTGGAAAATCTTTGTTTATCAAAATGTATTCAAGATCAACAAATAATTCTTTTGCTTCTGAATCAAAATAATAAAGAATGATTTCTTTGTTTTTATCATCTTTTAAAAGCCATTTATTTTCGATAATTATTGCATTTTCGATGCAACAATTTGTCGGTAAATTTTTTACTGAAAGAATATATTTATCGAATCTTAAATTTGATTTTTTTAATAATTCTAAGGTATTGATTTTGATTTCTTTGTATTTTGTTTTGTGTGGTAAAAGTGGTTCTTTTAAATTTATTATAAGGTTAAATGTTGTATTAAAACGAGGTGCGTTTTTATTGATTCCTGTGATTGAAAGATTTAACTTTTTTTCATCAAAATTTTCAGGTAATGTAAGTATTATATTTTTGTAACCAGTGTTATCTATTGTCCATGTTTCATCATCATTTTTTTCTCCTTTGGAAAGGGTGCAATCATTTGGAATTCCTGAGATTTCAAATATTGTATCGTCGGGATTAGAGATACATTTTATTCTGATATTTATATTGGTTTCATTGATATTTGTAAATTCCGCAGTGATGAATGGTCCAAAGAAAAATTTATCATCTTGGAAATAAAAATTACTTACAATTTCTTCTTCGGATGGATTTTTATATATTATTAAAAATTGAAAAAAAGATAAGTCGGTTGGAATGGTAAAGTTTAAGTTATTTATGTCTTCGAAACTGATGGACCAAAAACCATTTTCAAAATTTTTGCCTTGGGATATGGATATTTGATTAAAATTTGGAATATATAAAAATAATTTAGTTTTTGAAGTTAATTTTAACTGTTTAGGTAGTGAAATATTGAATGGAATTTCTTTTACAAAGAGATTTAAATTCTTTGTTGTGTTTGACACTTTTTTTCCTCCCATATTTTTTTTGTTATGAGTTTAGTTTAACCATTATTTTTCTTATATGCTAGGAGTATATATTGAAAAGTTTTTACAAATAAAAAATAGAGTTTATTTTTTTATTTCTATTGTCCGTTTATTATCTTTGAATGAAAAATATAGACATATTGGTTTGAAATTTTCCTTTATATAATCATCGATTATTTCAGGCCATTCAATAATAGTAATATTGTTTTGTAGTGCATTGTCAATATCAAGTTCGTAAAGTTCGGATGCATCCTTTATTCTATATAAATCATAGTGAGAAATTTCACCAAGATTGCAACTGTAATTTTGAAGAATTGAAAAAGTTGGACTTGGGACATCAATATCTGATTTTGTTAGTGCTTTTATTAGATAAGATGTGAAAAAAGTTTTGCCACAACCAAGTGTTCCATAAAGAAGTATTGGTGTTCCTGAGGCAACTTCCTTTGCAAAATTATTTGCAAATTTTATGGTATCGGATTTTTTTGTAATATCAATAATCATACTAATAATATTTACTTTTTGATTTTGTTGTGCCAATAGTTTTGTTGCGTGTAATTTTGAAGAGTGATGGGTCAAAATGACTTTCTGGTTTTATTTCAGAAAGGGTTACTTCGGTTGTGATTCCTTGGGCATCACGAACACGCCAACCGGAAAGAGAAAGTGGTTTATTTTCAAAAATCAATGTGATTACACCAGATTGTTTTTCATTTGCAGTTGTAAGTGTGATTTCCGTTGTTTTTTCACCTTCTTCTATCTTTTTTATTTTTACAGATGGTTTTTTACCAGTAAGAGTGATATTCCCATTTAAAATTATTGATGCAGGATTTGAGTTCATAGAAATATAAGATATTTGGTTTGATTTTTTATCTTCGTAAACAATGGATGTGCCATCAGCGACAAGAAGGATAGGGCTTTTGTATTCCAATCTCATTTTTCCAGGTTTGTTTATATAAAATTTCCCAGCATCCTTTGCCCCATTAGAAGAGTGTTGTGAGAATTTACCACTTATTTTTTTAAGTGAATTTACATAAGTTTCAACCTTTTTTAAATAAACATCATCACTTTCATTTATCATAGCAAAAGATTGGTTTGAAAAAAATAAACCACCAAGGCATAAAAGTAATGAACATAATATATTTTTCAAAATATCCTCCAAAAACAACTGTTGCTATACTACCTTAAGATAGTTTTTTTATCAAGTATTATTTTTCTTTCTGAGAATAGGAATTTATTTTTGAAATTGAATTAATTTTTTTTAGAATTTTCTCCCATAACCATTGATGCTGCGGACCTAACCTGCATTTTTGATTTTATTTTTTTTGTGCCAGAGGAAAACATTTCATTTTTTGTTTCAATACTTCTTTTAAATGGTCTTTCCTCAGGCTTACGGTTTAAATAGTTTGCAAAATTTTGTATTTCTTCTAAATCTTTATCCATATTATACCTCACTTCTTCTTTTTATATTTTACAGCAAGTTATATTAAATAATCAATCTCTTTTTGTCAGTATGACTCTTTTCCCAGTAGAGTCAGGCTTTGATAATATTCCTTGGGCTTCCATTTTTTCGATAAGATTTGCAGATTTATTGTATCCTATGCCAAGTTGTCGTTGAAGGTATGAAATAGATGGGCGTTCAGAACTTAATACTATTTCAACGGCTTGGGCGTAAAGATCGGCATTTTGGCTTTCTTTTAATGCCATTTTATCAAGAGTTGAAAGTTTATTAGGTTCCTTTTTTTCAACGGTGATATTTCTTACATAGTTTGGTTTTGCTTGTGCTTTTATAAAATTAACAACAGTTTCAATTTCTTTTTCACTTACAAATGCACCATGAATACGGACAGTATTACCACCAGTTGCCATATAAAGCATATCTCCCTTTCCAAGCATAAGTTCAGCACCATACTCGTTTAAAATAGTTCTACTGTCTTGACCAGATGCAACACGATAACTGATACGGTTTGGGAAATTAGATTTTATAGTTCCAGTGATAACATCAACAGATGGTCGTTGTGTTGAAAGAATTAAATGAATTCCAGTTGCACGAGCCATAGCAGCAAGACGAGCAACGGCACCTTCAACCTCTTTTTTCGCAGTTTGCATCAAGTCAGCCATTTCATCAACAACAATTACAATATATGGAATAGGTTTTATATCAATTTTTTTATCTTCCATAATTGGTTCACCAGTTTGTGGATCAAATCCGGTTTGAACTTGTCTTGTTATAGAATAGTTAGGGCGTGATTTTGCACGAGCATTGAAAGTTTCAATATTTTTTGCACCTATTGCAGCCATATTTCGATATCTTTCTTCCATTTCTATAACCGCCCATTTAAGTGCAGCAACAGCCTTTGCCGGTTCAGTAACAACAGGAATTAAAAGATGTGGAATATCATTATAAATAGAAAATTCAACCATCTTTGGATCAATCATAATGAATTTACATTCGTCTGGTGTATATTTATAAAGAAGTGAAAGAATCATTCCATTAACACCAACGGATTTACCGCTTCCGGTTGTTCCAGCAATAAGTAAGTGAGGCATTGTCGCAAGGTCAACAAATACAGGGTGTCCACCGGTATCAGCACCCAAAGAAATTGGAAGTTTATGTTCTGAATTTTTGAATGTATCACTTTCAAATTGATCACGAAGACTTACCATCTTTCTATGAAGATTTGGAAGTTCAATACCAACTTTGTTTGTGCCAGGAATAACTGCAATACGAGTTGATATAGACTCGATTTTTCGTGCAATATCTTCGTTCAAACTTTTGATTTGTGATGTTTTGATTCCAGGACCAGGTTCCATTTCAAAAAGAGTTATAACAGGACCAGCCTTTATATTTGTAATTTTACCTTCTAGTTTGTATTCTCGTAAAATATTTTCAAGCATACGCGCTTTTTTTATATTTGATTCGTCATTAAGATTTTCCGATTTTTCAGGTTTTACTTTTGTAAGTAAATCAACAGTTGGAAGTATGTATTTTGGTTTTTCAGGGATAGTTTCTTTTACAACTTTTGGTTTTGAAACATTTGTAGCAACACTAGGTTTGGCAGGTTGTTTTTTCGGTGTGATTTTCTTTGCAATAGATAAAATTTTACTTTTTTGAGGTTTGATTTTTACAGGTTTTGCCTCTTTTTTAAATAACTTTAAAATGATATTTTTTATCTTGGATAAAATAAGTCTTATAAAATTTTCAAATTTCAAAATGGATTTAGTTGTTAAATCAAGTGCAAAGTATAATGTTATACAAGATATTAGTGTTGATATTATGAAAAGTATGATATTCATATATCTTGAAATGTATAATGTATCAAGAAGTGTATTGATATCGGTTTTTATTATTAACCCTAAAAATCCACCAAGTCCAGAGCGAGTAGGGAAATTTTTTAAAAATATATTTGATATGTATGACAAAGATAATGATGTCGGAATAATTGATACCGTCATATATAAGAGTATGTTTTTAATTGGATGAAAAATTTTTTGAGGGAAAATAAAATATTTTCCAACTAAAAATATATTATATATGAAAACAAGACTTGTTAATCCAAAGAAATATAAAAATATATTTGCGATGGTTGCACCAATAAATCCCCCAAAATTTTGAGTGGTAAAATTTCCAGCAGTGTTTATTGATGTATCAGTAAAGTGATATGTTATTATTGAAAGAAATAAAAAAATACTTAATGCTATAAAGAAAACGCCTAATAATTTAAGGCATAAATTTTTAAAATATGCCCTAAAACTATTAGGCAATGTGTTTTCAATATTAAACATAAAACAAGTTTACTTTTTCTTTTTTGTTGTTGTATTTTTTTTCTTTTTAGTATCTTTTTTCAAAGATGTTTTAGGAGATGATTTAGAAGTTTTTTTTGTTTTCTTATCATCTTCATTCATAGTCTTTTTAAAAGATTTGATACCTTCTGCAAAATTTTGCATAATTTTTGGAAATTTTCCGGTTCCAAACAAAAGTAATACAACAGCAAGTATTACAAGAATTTCACTCATATGAATCATATCTTACCCCATTATTTTGTTACAAAACATGAAACTTTGTTTTCTTTTAACTTGTTACAAATTTCAGTTGCACGAGCCATAGTTTCAAGATTTGTAATTCTTAAACGGTAATAAATTTTTCCGTTAAGTTCAGTTTTACTTATGTTATGATTCAAACCTTTTAACAAATCAGGATATTTTGAAATAAGAGAAGACCATTCTTTGTTTGCCGCATTTTCAGAACTTGTGGAAGTAATTTGAACATTCCATGGTTTTGAAACTGAACGAACTGTGCCACCAGCAGTTTTTACTGATGAAAGTTCGGTTTCACCCTTTATATTTGTAGGTTTTGAATTTATAACACTTTCATCAACATTTACCTTTTTTGCAACAGGTGCAGGAGCAGGTTTAACAGGAGTTTTTACAACAGGAGCCAAAACTTTCTTTGCTGGTGCAACTTTTTTAGGCATTACAGGGCGTGTTGTAGGTTCAACAACAGTTGGTGTAGGTGTAGTTTTTACAATCTTGTTTGCAGTGATAAGGTTTTTTGCTTCATCATCAAAATTTGTTGGATTGTAAACGCTTGCGCTTTCGAATACTTCGTTAAGTTTTGCATCTTCTGGAATAATTTTTATTGGTTCAGAAGGGGAAATTGTTGGAATTTCGGCAAGATTATTTTGGTTCATATTTTTCTTGCTTGGGCTCATTAACAATACTACAACCCCTGCAGCAACAGCGGCAACACCCACAGTGATAAGGATGTTTTTAAGTGAAGATTTATTCACAGTTTCACCATAATTGATACCAGAACTTGAAACAGTTTCATCTTCGAATTCGTCTTTTTTGATTTCACCAAAAAAATCGTTATTATTTATATCCATCATATCTCCCCCTTTAAGGTTTTTAAAATTAAACTATATATATAATACCACAAAATTATGATAATTTCTAGTAAATAAATATAGTTTTTTTTATTTTTAGACGGATTGTTCCAAATATTTTGTAAATTGTTCCCATGTCATATTAGTTGCACGTATGACTTTGCAGATACTTTCAGTTGATGGCCATCTGAATTTTCCACTTGGGTAGAATCTTTTACTTTTGTTAAATGCAGTAGCATCGAGGCCTGCTTTTTTAGCGAGAGCAGAAACAGAGATGCCATTTATATATGCAATTTTATCTATTGTTTGCCATATTTTAGAATGTTCTGTATCCATTTTTATTCTCCTTTCTTACAAGCCACATACTTTCATTATATTAGAACTTTTAAATTATTTCAAGTTTTAAGATATATTTCTGTTGACTTTTTGTTTTTTGATGGTAATTTCGAACAATGTTCGGCTTTTGTTCCTAATAAAAGACAAAAAAGGAGGGGAAAATGGAGGCAAAACGGGTAATCGATGAATATTTTTATGAAGAGAATCCGAATCAGACACTTTTCGAGTCTGCTGAAGAAGCGTGGTTTTGGTTTTGTCGTTATGACAATAGGACGGGTTATAAAACAAAAACTTCGAGATGTCAGGTCATAAGGCCTTGTTTTTTAGATGATATTTATATAGTCGTTTCAAAACTGTATTTGGCAAGAAAAATAAAAGAAAGACATCTTAAAACTCTTATAAAGTATGGAAGGATGCAAATAGCTCCGGATCCAAGAATAGTTGATGAACAGGAAGAGGGTGTTTGGTGGGATGATGCTATGAGTATTATTGAAATAGTTCTTATAAATAAAGGAATTGTAAAATGCAAAAAATAGGAATGGTAAATTCTGTGCATAGTTTTTATGTCGGATTTTGTGACGATACTACTATTCCAATATTAAAACTCCTTAAATCTGGATTTCGACATTGTTTTGTGTTTTTTGGAGATGATGGCAATACTTTTGTAATTGATCCTATTGCAAATAGAATAGATATATCATTTTTGCCTATTGGAATAGATGTTATGATAAATCAGTTTAAAATGCAAAATATAAGGGTGGTTTATGTCCCAGAAAGGTTTGAAAATACAAAAATTACTTCGTCCGGAATTTTTACTTGTGTCGAGGTGGTAAAAAGGATTTTGGGTATTTCAAAATTTTCTATTATTACTCCATTTAGACTTTATAAATTCCTTAAAAAATAATATTGTGGATTTTGATTATTTTTTTTGTTATAATAATGTCGTAATTTATGGAGGAATTTATGGCATATTTTGTAAATTCAACTTTGTTGGGTATGTATTTAAGAGATTTTTACTTTTGGCTTAAGGTAAGTGATATTGGAAGATTGTTGTCGGCATTACTTATACTTTTATTTGCATATTTGGTAAAAAATTTGTTTTCATTTCTAGTTGTGAAACTTTTGAATTTTTTGGTATTGAAAAAAATAGCGTATGGTCAGGAAAAGTATATTAGGGAAATTGGAAAACCTATTGCTTTTATGCCTATTGTAATTGGGTTTTATTTTGCAATTTCAGTTTTGAAAATTCCTTCATCGTTTGTTTATTACACAAGAAATTTTTTGAAATCACTTTATATTTTTAATATATCTTGGCTTGTATTTTCTTTTGTAAATCCTATTGGTTTTATGTTTAAAAAGACACATCTTGATAATACAAAGACAGTGGTTGTGACTTGGGTTGTTAGAATTGCAAAATTTTTGATTGTAATAGTCGGACTTTCGATGTTCCTTGAAAATTGGGGCGTCAGGGTTAGCGCACTGATTGCTTCTTTGGGAATCGTAGGTATGGCTGTTGCTTTGGGCGCACAGGATATGTTTAAAAATATTATTTCTGGTGTCGCAATTATTTCAGAACATAGGTTTAGTGTTGGTGATATTGTGAAATTGGAAGATGTTAACAGACCTATTGAAGGTGTGATTGAAAATATTGGTTTTCGTTCTACTATGGTTAGAAAGTTTGATAGAACTTTGGTTTTTGTTCCGAATAGTACTTTGGCTGATGCGGCTGTTATAAATTTTTCGTCGCGTATGTATAGACGAATTGAATGGGAATTGCATTTGGAATATAGAACATCTGCTAATCAACTTAGATATGTTTTAAAGGAAATAAAAAAATATATTTATGAAAATCCAGATTTTGTGAAACCACCAGAGGCTGTTGCTCAGGTGAAACTTAATGATTTTGGGGATAGTTCTATAAATATTTTGATTTATTGTTTTACAAATACTAATGTTTGGGCAGAATGGCTTAGGATTAAAGAAGAACTTGTTTTAAAAATAAAAGAAGTGGTTGAGGAAGCAGGAGCAAGGTTTGCGTTTCCTTCGTCATCTATTTATGTTGAAAAATTTGATAAAAAATTGGAAACTATTGATCTTCCATCTAAATTTGAGAAAGAATTAGATGCAAAAGATGATTTTTCGTATGATGTAAGTGAGGTTGATTTATGATGTCATTAAAGGAATTTACAAGAAGAACTTTGGATTTAAAAATATCTCAAAATATTTTGGCTATTACCTTGATTTCATTTATTAGGTTTGTTTATTTTACTACATTTGTTAAATATAGAGGTGTAGATAAGGTAAAAGAATATATGAAAAGTGGAAAGCCAATAATACTTGTTTTTTGGCATTCAAGGAGTATTTTGATTTCCAAGTTTTGGAAGGATAATTTAGGTATGCGTCGTCATCCTATTTATGGAATTTTTTCTACCCATCGTGATGGACAACTTATTGGAAAATTGTTTGGAATGTTAGGGGTAAAAAATATTATTTCTTCATCAAAAGATGTTATGCAAGCAAGCAAGGTTGTGATGAAATCTTTGCGTCTTTTGAAATCGGGTATATCTATTGGATTTACTCCGGATGGACCAGTTGGGCCAAGAATGAATTTTGTTAGTGATAGTGCATTTTTGTTTGCAAAAGCAAGTGGGGCTCCGATTGTGCCTGTTTGTATTTCTGCAAAAAATCCAAAAATCCTTAATAGTTGGGATAGACTTGTGATACCAAAACCTTTTCACAAGGCAGTGATAGAAGTTGGCGATTTTTTGTTTGTGGATAAGAAAATTTCTGATGCTGATTTGGAGAAGATAAAGACTGATTTTGAAAGAAAAATGGTCGAAAATACTTTGAAATTGGATAGGGAAATGGGTATGCCAGAAATTCTTCCAGAAAAAACTAAAAAAAGATAGTTTAAATAGACTTGCTTTTTACCTATTGAAATAATATAATGTATCAAAAAATATAGGAGTATATTCAAATGAAATTGTTTTTTTATAAAATGTTGATGTTTATTCTTAAACCATTAGTTAGACCTGTGCTTTTTATGCGCAGGATAAAAGGTTTGGAAACTTTGGATAAAATAAGAAGGTCAGAGCGTTTTGGTATTCCATCAGTAAAACGCCCAGATGGAAAGATTGTTTGGTTTAATGCAGCCAGTGTTGGTGAAAGTAATTCTATTATTCCAGTTATTGATGAACTACTTAAACATAATAAAGATATATTCGTTCTTGTGACAACTACTACTGTTACTGCTGCTGAGAATATGGCAAAAAAACTTTCTGGAAAAAATGCAATTCATCAATTTTTGCCAGTTGATAGACGCGCTTATGTCGATAGATTTTTTGATTATTGGAAGCCATCAATGGGATTTTTTGTTGATAGCGATTTTTGGCCTAATCTTATTTTAAGTGCAAAGGCTCATAATATTCCGCTGGTTCTTTTGAATGGTCGTGTTTCAGATAGATCTTTTGCAAAATGGCAAAATAATTTGGCATTTATTAAACCATTGGCTAGTGCATTTGAATTTACTTTTGGAAAATCAGATGATGATTGTAAAAAACTTTCAGTTATGGGATTTGAAAATGCAGTTTGTGTTGGAAATTTAAAGTATGCTGTTCCACCACTTTCTTATGATAAAGAAGAACTTAAAAATCTTTCTTCTCAGATTGGAAACAGACATTTGTTTGTTGTATCAAGTACTCATCCTGGTGAAGAAGAGTTGTGTTTAAGTGCATTTATGATTGTAAAACAAAGATTTCCTGATGTCCTTATGATTATCGCGCCAAGACATCCAGCAAGAGGTGAGGAAATAAAATCATTGGTCGAAACGAACGGACTTAAGGCATCACTTCGTTTTGAAGGTAAAGAAATAACAAAAGATGTTGATGTATATATTGCAAATACTATGGGTGAATTGGGTTTGTTTTATACCCTTAGTGATGTGGCATTTGTGGGTGGATCTCTTATAAAATGGGGCGGTCATAATCCTATGGAACCAGCAAGACTTCATAATGTAGTTTTAAGTGGAAAATATGTTCATAATTTTCAGGAAACATATGATTTGCTTAAATCAGAAAAGTCTGTTGTTATGGTAAATGATGAAAAAGATTTTGCTTCGAAAATAAAGGGATTTTTTGAAAATCCTGATGTGGCAAAAGATTATATGTCACGTGCATTTTATGTTGCAGAGCGAGAAGCAAATGTTCTTTCAAGAGTTATGGAAAAATTAAAACCTGTTCTTGAAAAATTTGATATATAACCACCGTTTTTTTAGCAGATGTATGCAAAAAACCTTGGTTATAAAAAACAAAAAATATTCAAATACTTGTAGCGTATTTTGAGATTTTTTTGTAGATAAAATAAAAACGGTCCTTTTATTTTTAATAGGATTTTTTAGGGGGTATGTATGAAAACTAAGGTTTTAATTTGTTATCATAAAAAAGATTTATTTTTGAAAAATGAAGTTTTAACACCAATTCATGTTGGAAGAAGTGTCGCAAAAATAAAATCAAAAGATGGCGTGATTTCTGATAAAGAACTTTCCTGGCTTATGAATAGTATGATTGGTGATGATACAGGGGATAATATATCTTATCTTAATAGGGATTTTTCTGAATTAACTGCGGTATATTGGGCTTGGAAAAATTATAAAAAATTAGGTAATCCTGATTATATTGGATTAGTTCATTACAGAAGGTTTTTTAATCTTTTGGGAAAAAGTTCTTTTACATTAGATATGGCAAAATGGGCTGGATATACAAACAAAAATCTTGATAAAATAATGAAGAAAAATGATATAGTTTGTCTTAATGCGGAGTCCGGTGGTAGAATTTGGTTTCCGCAGATGAATAAAGATTATATCCATCTTTCCAAGAAATATCATCCTGATATTTTTGATGCATATAAAAAATTTAAAAAGGATGGACATATGCATTTTAAAAATATGTTCATTATGAAAAAGGAATTGTTTTTTGAATATTGTGAAACAATGTTTGATATTTTATTTAATCTTCAAAAGAAAATTGGAAATCCAAATATTGAAAATAATGAACATAATTCAAAAAAGTTAGCAGTTCGTGTTTTTGGTTATGCGGCTGAATTTATTACATCATTTTTTATTGAAGCAAAAAGAAAACAAGGTTTTAAGGTTTTGGAATGTCCTATTGTAAAAATGGATTATTGTATTGGTAATACTCCAATTATTTATAGAACTAGGACTGCAAAGGGTGGAACATTATATCTTTTTGGGAAAAAGGTTTGTAGTTATTCATATCATAGATATAAAAAGTTTGAAAATTCTTAAATATTTTTGGGAAAAATAAAAGGTCAGCGGAGGGGCTGACCTTTTTCCCTGATTCGTAGTTTTTTATTTTATATAATCAGGGTTTGGAAGACGAGATTCCTCGAATTTTACTACAGGAATAGTTCTTTTTTCACCAAGTCCTGTTTTGTATTCATAAATACCGCTGTGAACAGCACATTTTCCAGCAGGGATTTCAACCATTTTTGAATCAAAATATGTTTCGCCAGCTTCTTTTGCAAGTTTTACAGTAGTTGTGTAATGACATTTACCAAATAATGTGTTGTCGCATGCCTTTGCAAGAACATAATCAGAGCCAACCTGATAAACTTCGAATGCAACATAATCTTGACAATTTTCATTTTTAATTGTTTCTCTAAGAACATCAAATTGTGAACAAGCACAAAGAAGTAATGGTAAAAGTAATGCTTTTTTCATAGTAATTTCCTTTTTATTTTTCACGATTTTGTATTTTATATCAATAAAAACATAATACAAGGAAATTTTTCGGTGTTAGGTTTTTGCTTGATTATCTTTTTTATTTAGTTTATATTATTCCTAATTCATAAACAAAAGGGAAAAAAATGATAAATATTCTTTTAGTTCTTAATATTATAGTAGTAGTTTTACTTATTGGAATAATACTTCTTCAAAAATCAGAAGGTGGCGTTCTTGGTATGGGTGGTAGTGGTTCAAGAAACGGAATCTTTACTGCAAGAAGTGCTGGAAACCTTATTACAAAAACAACCTATGTGTTGGGTGCATTGTTCTTTGTTATTTGCATAATGCTTGCATTTTTGGTTTCTCGTCGTGAAGGTACAAGATCATTTGTTGAAACTATGGCACAAAAGGAAAATGTTGAGGTAAAAGAGGTTAAGTCTTTGCCTGTTAAAAAAATTCCAGAAGATAAGGTGAAAGAAGAACTTAAAAAAGAGGCAATTAAGCAAGAAGCATTGAAAAAGAAACCTTCTGCTCCGGTAACAAAATAAAAAAATTGCCAAAAAAATACAAAAAAAGCCTTTTTAGGCTTTTTTTTATTTGCAAGAGGTCAAAAAATATGGTATGATAGTTTCAACGATACTGTGAAAACTATATACAAAAAAGGAGAAAGTTCATGAAAAACAGAATCAGTATTTTAACATTATCCGTTCTTTGTGCGATTGCGGTGTTTGGTGAAAATGATGCAAATGCACAACAACGTGGAAGAAAAAGATCACGCGTTTTAGCAGTGAGAGGATTAACAAAAGTTCAAAATTCATCAGATTATGCAAATTCTGATGGTGCAAACCAAAATGTTCCTGTAAGAGTAGCAACAGCTGATGATTGTGGTGCTGGAACATATTTTGATGCAGCAAGTTCATCATGTTTGGTATGTGCTTCTGGAACTTGGTCAACAGCTAAATCATCAGGTTGCACATCATGTGGCGATAATGTGATTGCATGTGATGCAACAAATGGTAATCCTATTGCTTGTGCAACAGGTTATAAACTTGATGGATCAACATGTGTAAAAGATGAAACAACACTTACTCCTCCACCTGCTGATGAAAATGAAACAATTAAAAATTTAAGACAAAAGTTCGCACTTCAACTTACAGAAGTATCTGCTGAATGTTCAGGTATTGCAGGTGAACTTGAAAGAATTGAAGCATTGAATGGAACAGCAACTGTTTCTGGTGGTATTGCCGGTCTTGCTGGTGCTGGTGCTATTGTTGAAAATCATATAAAAAAGGGTGACAAACCTGCTAAAGGTGAAGATGATAATAGAGAAATTGCTACAAATAAAGTTGTTAGGGTTGCAACTATTGGTGGTGCAGCAGCTGCATCAGGCGTTGCTACAGGAACATCTATTGCTGCAACAGTTAATGCTGATAAGTTAGTAAAAAGAGTTGCAGAATGTGATAAAAGAATAAATGATTTGAATATTATCAAAAATACTTTAGTTGCAGAGATTCAAGATTTGGATAAAGATCCAAATGTTGATAAAACTGTTATCCAAGCAGATAAAGTTCTTTCTGCTTGTTCAGGAAAGTTTGATAAGGCAACTATGACAGAAGTATTTGGTACAGCTCTTGCTTCTTCTATTACATCTGGTGTTGGAACACTTAGTGGAATTGGTGCAACAGTTTTGACTGCTACCGGAAAAGGAGATAAAGGTGTAGTTGGAGTGGTATCTGCAAATGATATTTTAGCTGGTGTAACTGCAACTGCAGGAACTGCTACTGGTGTTATGGGTGGTATTTTCAACTGGGGTAAACTTGACAAGATGAAGAAAAATGCACAGGAATGTGAAAATGCTTTGAGAGGTAATCTTGTTGATGTTAAGTTTACAATAGAACTTGAAGATATTCCTTATGCTAATGAAACAACAACTACTACAGATGAAAAAACTGAAGGTGGTGAATCTGTTACAGATGATACAACCGAAGGTGGTGAATCTGTTACAGATGAAAAAACTGAAGGTGGTGAATCTACTACAGATACAACCAAAGGTGGGGAATCTACTACAGATACATCTGATGGAGAATAGTTGATAGTTTATTGATTATAAAATCCCTATCTTTTGGTAGGGATTTTTTTTGTGTTTAAGATTTAAAATCACACTTGGAACAATATAAATAAAAATATTATTCAGTGATTTGTTTTGAAAGTTTTGATAATTCCATTAGTAAGTATTTGGAGTGTGTTTTTTCGTATTCTTGTTTTATTCTTTCGAATTTTTCTTTGTTTAAATTTTGGAAATATTCTTTCTTTAAATCTTTATCAAAAAATGAATTGAAATTTAAAAATAGATATGGATATGATGCTTCGGTCATCAAATTTTTAAAGTTATTTTGCTGGGAAACTATCTTTAATTTATCGACATCATTGATATCATTTTTTATCATATATAAATAAGATTCTTTTATAGGTATGTATGAAATATAATTATAGATTTTTTTGAATTTTTGATTATCTGATAAATATAATTTATTTACTCCTTCAAAAAACTTTACATTTTTAGAGAATGTTTCCAATATTGTATTCTTGTTGCCGGAAACCTTTATCTTATCATGTAAAGTTGAAGATATAATAGTTGCAATAAAATGTTTTTCCCAACTTTCAGAAGAATATAGTTGTGATAGAGTAAAAATATCATTGATATATTTTATCGAATTTTCATCTTGTTTATTCAAATTTAATAATGAAATTTGTTTTGATAAAATATAGCGTTCTAAATCAATTCCATAATTATATATGTTGTATAATTTATATGATGGTTTAATTTCAATTTTTTCAAAACCGTTAATTTTATTTATTTTTAATAATTCTATATTTTTAAAGAAATTTTGTTCTGATAGTAACATAAATTTAAAAGAAGTAATACTTGCCAAAGAACTTCCATCCAATGACAAACTTAATCTATCAAGACTTTTTATATACCCATCAATATCAGCATTAGAAGAGTATTTATTTAATTTTATAATACTTTTTAAATCCATATATTCCCCTGTATTTTTTAAGATTTGGGTATTATATCATAAATTTTGAAAAATTTCATCATTTATTTATGTTTTTAGTAAACTAAACAATCCATTTTTACATAATGTTTTGTAAATAGGAGTTTGTAGCCCTAATTCCTCAATAATTTGTGATGGAGTTTTTTCAACAGTGATGTTTTGCATAGTTATAGTGCCATTTTTAATTGTTTTTACGGTTGCACTTGGAAGTTCAGATTTTCCAATACATGATGATAAGTAAACAAAACATTCGTCATTATCGTTTAGATATTGTAATGCAAGTTTTCGTGCATAAATGTTTAAAGTTAAATCAGCTTTGCTTGGGTCTTTGGTCCATGGACTTCCTCCTCCAATAGGGCAGGCGGTTGAGTAAAAATCTACGGCTAGTTTTCGTCCAGTAATTCCACAATCGGCAATGGATGAATGATATGTATAAATTCCAGTTCCGTTCACAATTATATGTTTTGGTTTTTCGCCTAATGTTTTGATGATAAAATCTGTTAAATCAATTTTTTTAAGCATTGGAACTGCGACTATTGCTGTATCAATTTTAGTATCATCAAGTGTAATTTGTGTTTTGATATCAAGCCCCAAATCGAATCCATTTTTTGCCTTTTCATAAATTGCTTGATTAAGTTTTCGTGCAAGAAAAAGTTCACGATTGATATTTTCTTTACCTTTACAAGCATAACCAACAAAAACACCTTGGTCGCCCCAACCATTTTGTTTGACACCCTTGTTTATGTCGCATGATTGACAGCCGATAAGATTTTCAACAGTGACTTTGTTTGGTTCTATTGCAAAATGTTTCCAATGTTTTGCATATTCGTTTGTATATCCAATATCGGATAGAGCATTAAGGATGTAAGTTTTTACATTATCTAAATTTACATTTCCGGTAATTTCTCCACCAAGGACTATGTGATTGTCTTTTACCAAAACCTCTACAGCATATTTGACATAAGGGTCTTGTTCAATCATTTTATCAAGAATGTAACTAGAAATGTAATCGGATATTTTATCAGGATGGCCCAAAGAGACCGCTTCTGCAGTTTTTTTCATTTTTATCTCCTTTTTTAGTCCGTTTCGTGGGACAAGTTAGGTTAAATTCACGATGGACCTGCTTTTGCAAATCCGGAAATGATTGTATGATAAAATTCTTTTTTTAGCAATAAAAAAATTAATAATTTCGTAAAACATTCCTTACATATAATATTTTATTTTTATAAATAGTTATTGACAAAACAATAAATATTGTTTATTTTGATATAGATTGAATAGGATAAGTATTATGAATAATTTATATAAAATTTGCTTTACTAAAGAAAAAACTGATTGGGAAAAATATAAAGATTTTTTCACTCTTTTTTCAAATACAAATGGAAATTTTTATTTTGAAAATAAAGAACAATTTAAAACCCAAGAAGATTGTGAAAAATATTTGAATTATATAATAGATCCAACATATATTGTTACTAGATTTTCTCCTAAAGAAGCTGGTAAAAAGGGATTAATTGCATTTGTTGATAAAAAAAGAAATTATCACATTTGTGATAATTCTATAGATTTTCAAGATCAAAATAGATTGCTTAACGTAAATTTATTAAATAATCACAATATGATGAATAATGATTTTTATTATGATTATAATTATATTGAACCGGTTAATGTAAGGGCAGATAATATTGCAACTTGTATATCAAAGTTTGTGACTTTTTTTGCTATCAAAAATTATAAATTAAAATTATCGAACAAACAATATTCTGAAACTGTTATAAATAATGCTGTTTTATCTTCTTATGTTTCTTTGATAGAAGAATTTAAAAGGGAGATAGAAAGTTATATGCTAAATAAAAAACATCTTTATAATCCAAAAGGATTGAAAAGAGAAACAGAAGAATTAAAACTTGCAAGACCTGGTCAAATTATAAGATATGAGGATGTTATAATTCAATGTGCTATAAAAAAGGGTTTAATAAGCAATGAATGGTTGAATTATAATAATATTGAAAATTCTATAAAACATTATGATAATAATACAGATGTAAATCAAATATATGATAAAAATTTTGTTGATAAATTTTTAAAAGATTTAAACTATACAACCAACAAAATGTATAATATAGATTTGAAATTTCATTTTGATAAAATAGATAGTCATTGTACATATTCTATTCCAGGGACAGATCTTCCTATGTTTAATTCTCATTATATGACAATGGAAGATTTTTCAATAGCAGGTATTATTTTAAAATTACGTTCATTTATTGAGCATAATAAATTACAAAAGGTCCTTGATATGAACCTTCTTCCTAAAGATAAGACTTTAAGTAGAGAGGATCAAGATGTTATCTCGGAAATGAGAAAAATCTTATTCGATTTTAATGGACACGGAAAATTAGGTGAGATGCAAATCTATTTCCTAGATGAATATTTAGATGCAAAATTTAAGATATTTACATGTTTATTGCATGTATTGCCAAAAACATTTAAAACACTTAAAACCAATCATGAAGCTGTTCAATTAAATGCACTTATTGATGAACTTTACTCATATAAAAATGTAATTGAAAAAACAGATGAACTTACAAAGTTTGAGGATGCGTATAATCAGTTTAAAATAAAAATGAATGAGCATTATCGTTATGCAAAAATAGATCCTTCTATAAATATTCAAAGATGTAAATCTCTTACAGAAAATAAAAATGTTATGAAGAATATTTTTATAAAACAGGTAAATTCAAATGATTATAAAAATAGTCTTAAAATATTTAAACAAATAACACGATAATTATTAAAAAGATGAATAGTTATAATGAAAATTTTTGGAATACATTAGATGAGTTGGTAAACTCCTCTGAAATCATAATTGATAGACCAAAAGGTTCTACTCATCCTAGATTTCCTACTTTCATATATCCTGTTGACTATGGTTATTTGAAAGATACTTCCTCTATGGATGGAGCTGGAATTGATGTATGGGTTGGAAGCAATGAGAAAAAAGTCGATGCAATTATGTGTACTGTCGATTTAATGAAACGGGACTCTGAAATTAAAATACTTATTGGATGTACAGAAGAAGAAAAGAAAAAAATTTATGAAACTCATAATAAAACACAATATATGAAAGGCGTTTTGATACGTCGATAAATAAACTCAAATTTTCTAACTTCTCTAAAACTCAGCTTTTTGCTATTCTACAAGTTTCTAATCTATTTCGGATAACCGAAAACAACCATAAAAAACTCATCTATTTTTTGAAAAATCAATATGTTATTTCTTCTATATTTAAAAATGTTATTACAATATATCATTATAATTATTACTGTATTTGATAATCATCTTCATAATATAATTTTCTATTTATTGTTCCATCTTCGTTATAATCGATAAACTCACCATCTAATTTTCCATCTATATAGTTTCTCTTTCTTTGTATATTACCGTTTTCATAATAATCAACAGCCTCTCCATTTAACTTTTTATTTTTCCAAATTTCTTCACTTTCTATCCTCATCTTATCATTGTCATAATATCTTATATATTTTCCATCTATTGTACCATTTTTATAATTTCCTACACTTTCTATATTTCCACTTGGATAGTAAATAATTTTTTGACCATTTAATGAATTGTTTGCCCAAATTTCTTTAGTTGCAAGATTCCCATTTTCATAATATTCAAATGCTTCTCCATGTATTTTCCCATTTACATAGGGAGTTTCAGTAGTTATACCATTTTCATGTTTTAAATATTCAATTCCATTAGCTAGATTACCTTCTTTATCATAGCATAAATGATTTTCACATTTTACTACCTTAATAGCATTATTTAAATTAGAACAAGATGCCAATATTGTACAAACAAATAATAGTTTTTTCATTCAAACCCTCTCTAGCTGTTTTTATATTCTATTACATTATAACAGTTTTATAAATTTATAGCAATCTTTATTTATTTTATTTCCAATATATCTTCAAACTTTATATCTGTTTTTATAATTCTTAGGGTGTGTCTTTCTGGATTTATGTCTGTTAATGCTCCAGTTACTTTTTCATATCTGGTTTTATTATAATATATAACTGAAATAGAATAAATATAAATATAAATATCTTCTTTAGAGATTACGTGCGTATTGCCTGTTGATATTGATAATATTTTTTGTAAAAAGAAAAAGTTGCCCGGAATAACCGGACAACTTAATTAAGCCCAGAATGGTTTTCCAGTTTCAACTTTTTCTGGAGTAAAAGTTTTTCCTTGAAGCCATGCGTAGAATTGTTCTTCTGGGAACAAGATTACACGACCAACTTTCACATATGGCATATCGAAATTTTTGTTTCTTGTGCATCTATGGTGGTTAAGGGTAGAAATTTTTACGTTAAGAATTTCTGAAACTTGTTGTTGAGTTAAGTATTTTATCATTTTTTATTTCCTTTTTTTGTTATCAAAGCACCATTGCTTTGGTTGATTTAACTATATGAAAGATTCAGGATTTGTTAATGCCTTGAAGGCTTTAGGTCATTTTTAAAACTACGATAATAAATTGCTATAAATGGCAGAAAATAAACAAGAAAAGGGTTCAGATATTTTGTAAGAAAATCAAGTATTGTATGAACCCTTATATTCAATTCGGCAATGAGAAAACTATATCAATAAACGTCAACATAAGGCAGAATCTAGGGTTTAGAAACCTGAAAAAATAAAAATTCGGCAACGGAGATTTTTGATAGAAAAATGACGTTCATTTTGAACGGCTGTAAGTATTTGATTATGCTGTGAAAACTTTGGTGACCCCGGGCAGATTCGAACCGCCGGCCTACAGCTTAGGAGGCTGTCGCTCTATCCAGCTGAGCTACGAGGTCACAGAACTTTTATATATTCTATCAAAATAGATATTTTTGCAATAAAAAAATCCTCTTTCGAGGACTTTTTTATTTATCTTGATTTTGTGAATAATGCTACGATTGCTTCTTTTATTCCCAAATCAATGTTCTTTTGTTCATGTGATGGAGTTTCAGAAGGAACATTGTTTTCATTTGATTCTTCCTTTATAGATTCATCATCTTTGTTGGGAATTTCATCGAAATATTTGTATTCATATTCTTCTAATTCTTCATCGGTGAAACTTTTTATTTCTTCATCATCATTTGTTTCAGATTCAATTTCTGGATCTATTGAATTTTCATTATTTAAGTGATAATCAAGACTATTGAAAAACTCATTTTGGAACATACTGCTTTCAAAATTATCTGAATTGTATGGTGATTCAAAATACTCAGGTTCTGGTATTTCATTTTCTTCTTCATTAGAATTTATATCAATATCAAGATTTAAATTATCGAAAAGTTTAGGTGTAAAAATATCTCCAGTAGATTCAACAGGTAAATCAGTAACTATTGGTTCTTCTATTTCAGGAAGAGTAGTTTCGGAAACTTCGGATTCTGGTTCAATATCGATAATTTGAGGCTCGACTATTGTTTCTGGTTCTTCTATTTCAGGAAGAGTAGTTTCGGAAACTTCGGATTCTGGTTCAACATCGATAATTTGAGGCTCGACTATTGTTTCTGGTTTTTCGTTTATAACTTCTAATTCTTCTTCTGTGATTTCAGGAATAGTTTCTTCGATTTGAGGAAGTTCATCATCGGTATTTTCATCCTGCATAATTGGATTTTCGGTAATGATTTCAGAAATAGTTTCTTTTTCTGATGAAACAGTTTGAACTTTGTTTTCTTCTTTTGCTTCTTCTGTTTTTTCTTCTATTATTTCTGATTTTACTTCTTCTTTTTCTTGGTTTTGATTATTTACAACAGGAGTTGTTTCAGTTTTTGTTTCTGATACTGTTTCAGTTTTTGTTTCAGAATCTTTTTCTGTTTGAGGTTTTATCCAATTTGCAACATGAATATTGTCAAGTTCACCACTTTCTTTCATTTTCTTTACTGTTTCAATAGATGGAATTTCAAGAATTTGTCCGATTTCAAGTTTGTTTACATTATCAAGGCTATTTATCAATGTAACAGCTTTGATACCGGAAAGGTAGTAATCACCATATTGATTGTAAAGAATTTCAGAAAGAGTATCACCTTTTTTTACTGTGTAGAAAGAATTATCTGCTGAAAAATAATAAGGGGTGTTAGTTACCTCAGGTTCATTAACTTCTTTTGTTTCATTAGGAGTAGATTTCTTTTCATTAAGGTCATTTAGCAAGATTTCGATGGTTTCTTTGCTTGTATAACCATCTTCTATCATAGTAAGGATTTGTTGTTCGTGTTCTTTTATAAGATTTTCGATGTTTTCTTCACTGTTTTCAATTTTCTTGTCTAATTGTTTTGCAACATGTCTTGTGTGTAAAAGATTTACTGTAGTAGTGCCAAGAATAAGGTTTGCAAATATAACTGCAAATATTATTTTACTTCTTTTATTTTTTGTCATAGTATTTTTTTTCATAGTATAACTCCTTGTTTTGTCAATTTAGACAAATTTATAATAGAAATAAAAAGATTTGTCAAGTAAAAATATAAAAAAAATACTAGCCAAAGCAAGAAATTTAATATATATTTGAAAATAAGATAAAAAAGGTGGAAAAAATGAAAAAAATGAAATTGTTTAAAAATGTTATGTTTGTAGCATTTGTTATTGTTTGTGGAATTTTTACTTTGAATTCAAAAACTGCTGTTGGTGATGATAAAGTGGAGATGATTTTGTTTTATAGTCCAACTTGTCCTCATTGCCATCATGCTATGGAGTTTTTGGATAAAAATGTTGCTCCGAAATATAAAAATTTGACTATTACAAAGTATAATACTTCAACAAAAGTTGGTGCAAATTATTATTTCCATTATGCAAAAAAACTTAATATGGATAATGCTGGGGCTGTTCCTTTGGCTGTGTTTGGAGATAAATATGAACTTGGTTTTGGTTCTGATGAAACAACAGGTAAAAAGTATATAAAACTTATTGACGAGATGTTTAAATCTGTTTCTGATAAGTAAGTTATGCACGATATTTGGAATCCATGGCATGGATGTATTAAAAAAAGTGAGGGCTGTGAGCACTGCTATATGTATTTTTTGGATAAACAGCGTAATCAAAATGGTTCCAATATATATAAAGTAAAAAATAATTTTAACTATCCTTTACATAGAAACAAAGATGGTTCGTATAAAATTAAAAGTGGTGAGCGTATTCGTGTTTGTTTGACATCAGATTTCTTTTTAAAGGAGGCTGATGAGTGGAGGAGGGATGTTTGGAATATTATTAAACAGCGTCCCGATGTGGAATTTACTCTTTTAACAAAAAGACCGGAAAGAGTTTTGGATTGTCTTCCATCTGATTGGGGAGATGGTTGGGAAAATGTCTTTTTTAGTGTGACAACTGAAAATCAGAAACGCGTAGATGAGCGAATCCCAATTTTGTTTAATCTTCCTTTTAAACATAAGGGGGTGTTTGTTGCTCCGTTTATTGGTCCGGTATCATTAAAGGATTATTTGTCTGAGAATATTATAGAGCAGGTGGTCGCCGGTGGTGAAAATTATGATGGGTCTAGGGTTTGTAAATATGAATGGGTGAAAAATTTATATGATGAATGTGTAAAAGCAAATACTATGTTTTGCTTTATTGAAACAGGGACTATTTTTGAAAAAGATGGAAAAATTTATCGTATGCCAAGTAAAAGACTTCAAAGTGTTATGGCGTATAAATCAGGACTTCAGTTTGCAGGTCGCCCAATAAATATGAAACTTGAAATGCCAAAAGATTTGTTCAATTCTGATGTTTATCAAAAAAAATGGAGCAAAAATTGTGAAGAGTGTGGTTCAAAACTTATTTGCAATGGTTGTTCATTTTGTGGAAAATGTGGAAATATATAATTTTTTGTTGTAAAATTTTAAAGAATGATTTAAAATATTAACTGTTTAGATTTAGTCTAAATTGGGACTTTGATTATTATCACGACATTTGTTTTATGGGAGAAAAAGTATGCAAAAGTTGTGTAAGGAGAAAAAGTCTAAAAAATCTTTATATTTATTCATTTCATTATTGGCTTCGGCAGCGTTGGTTCTTGATGCAAGTTTGTCTGTTGCAAAGAGAGGAAAAACAACATCGTCGAGCAGGAAAAGTTTGTCCTGTTGGTAGAGTTATTGCATTTAAGGCTGATGAAGATCAATATTATTATGCAAGAAAGAAGACTTGTAGTATTCCTGACAATGCAGAAGAACAGCCATGGGATTCATCTTCTTCGTTAAAAAAAGCATCATGGATTGATGCGGGTGAAGCAGTTGTTTTCCAATGCGAAGATGGTTATATTGAAAAGAAAAATGCTTGTGTAGATGGATATGAAATTTGTCCTTTGAATGAACCACTTGAAAAAGCGGACAAGTCATCTTATTTAAATCCAAATACAGATGATGCGTGTTCTGTTCCAACAAATGCAACACCAAAAAAAGCAAGCCAAGAAATTATGGAAGATTATGGTTTGGATTCAGGTAGTGCATATATTTTGGGATGCAAGGAAGGTTATTATTCTGCACAATTAAAGGGTATGAGTGATAATTATATCGCACAATGTAATAAATGTCCTGATGGAACAACATCTCCTTATGGTTCAACAAGTGAAAGTGCTTGTGTGTCAGATGGTAGTGTAGTTTCAACAAGTAAAAGCGAATCGACAGGAATAGCATCTGTATCTGTACCTGCTCCTGCACCGGCACCGGCACCGGTTCCTGCTCCTGCTCCTGCATCAGTGACATGCAGACCTGGAACATATAAGGCAAATTCAACAACATGTACACCATGTCCTGCTGGAAAATATTCAAGTTCAACTGATGCAACAAGTTGTTCTGCATGTCCAACAGGTCAGTGGGCAGTTGCAGGTTCAAAATCTTGCACAAGTTGTTTGACAACTGGTGTTGCGACATGTGATTCAAAAACTGGTAAGGTATTGAGTTGCCAAACAGGTTATAATTTGTTAAATGGTGCTTGTTCAAAACCTGCTGTGACTGCGGCAAGTTGTGTTGCAGGTCAATATTTTAACGGTACATCTTGTGTAAGTTGTGCTGCTGGAAAATATTCTAGTGCAGGTGCATCAAGTTGTTCTGCATGTTCTGCGGGAACTTATTCTGTTGCTGGTTCGTCAACTTGTTCTGCATGTTCTGCGGGAACTTATTCTGCTGCAGGTGCATCAAGTTGTTCTGCATGTTCTGCGGGAACTTATTCTGTTGCTGGTTCGTCAAGTTGTTTGACATGTCCAACTGGAACTTGGTCATCATCTAATGCAGGAAGTTGTTCTAATTGCACTAATAAACCAGCAAATTCATCCTATACTTCAAATGGAAAAGCAAATGATTGTTCATGGTCTTGCAATAGCGGATTTAAAAAGGATGGAAATAATTGCGCTTTGAGATTATGGGCTTATAAGGTTGCTGTTGATAGTGGTTATTCATTTAGAAATGGAACATATAGAGGAACAACAAACTATCAAGCATTGGGTGAAATTGATATTGGTAAGAAGCTTAATAATTGTTCTAGTTCGAATATCTTATTATCAAATACAAATATAGCTTCATGGAAGTTTACTTGGGAAACATCGCGTTACTCTGATGCAAGTAATACTAATGCAAGTTTTAAAAGGAATCATACTTCAAAACTTGGATCAACATATCCATCCTCATCTTTCTTTGCTACTGACTGTTCTAGAATCAAGTAGTAATTATTTAATAGTAAAAATTATCCCTGGAAGTTTTTCTGGGGATATTTTTTTAAGATTATGAAAAGGATTTTATGTTTGATTGTGGATTCCGGATTAAGTCTGGAATGACTGACTTAAAGAATAATAAAAAAAAGGTGCCGTAAAGACACCCTTTCTTTTAATTTATACAGATATTAGAAGTGGAATCTTCCTTTCATCATAACAGTGTGAACTTTTGTTTTTACACCATCATTGCCAAAATCTTTTCCATCAAATTTTGTATCCATATATCTATATTCAATACCGCCGGCTACTGGGATAAGTGGAAGACTTAGATCCAAGCCAAGCATATATTGTGGAACAACTTGCCAATCTGATTTTTCACCATCACCTTTTAATTGTGAGTATGCAAGTCCCATACCAACATAAGGTTTTACGATTGGAAGAAGTGGCAATCCAACATATGCGTTTGCAGCAGCACCAGTAATTTTTCCTGTTACAGAATCATCACTACTTTTTAGATTAAATAATTCGACTTCACCGCGTATTGGAATAAGTGGCAATGGAATACTCATACCAGCAGAAAGACTGAATGCTGTATCCTTGTCGAATGATGAGCCATCAAATTTTGCCTTTGATGAACCAACACCAGCACCAACATAAAATGCGTTTGCATTTGCAGATGCCAAGATAAGGCCTGCTAAACTTAATGATAATACTTTTTTATTCATAATATTCTCCTTTTTTTAGGTTATAGAGGTTAACTCTATCCCTTTAATTATAAAGGAAATTGAAATATAGTCAATAAATAAGATTTTATGCTTAAAATTTTAATCGAGTTTTGAAAAGGAATACATGATATTTTGAATCTTTTTTTTCGTTATTGAATTCAAAATTTGTATTTATGTAGCGATATTCCATACTGCCGGCAAAAACGACTGTGGGTAAATCTAAATCAAGGCCTATGATGTATTGTGGAACTATTTTCCAATCGGATTTTTTTTCTATGTCGGTATCATTATTGCTTATTTTTTCCTTTAAATACGAAAGTCCAAGTCCAATATATGGAACAAGTATTGGTAAAAGTGGAAGGTTTACATAGGTGTTTAATCCATATCCATAAGTTTGGACATCGTAAATTTCTTTTTTACTGTTATATTTTAAATATTCACTTTCAACCCTGATTGGAAATAGGGGAATTGAAAATGAAGAACCAAGCGAAAAGGTAAAAGCTCGTTTATTATCAAGATTTATGTTATCAAATTTTGCCTTTGATTCACCAAGGCTTATCCCAGAATAAAAAGATACGGCATTTGATGTTTTTGATAGTGCAACAAGCATACTAAGTAAAAATAAAAATTTCTTCATTTCTTACCCCTTTAATCCATAAAATGAATTATATAAATGAAGAATAATTTGGCAATAATACAATATTCCTATAATCCCCAAGCGTTTTTTATATGGGTAAAACGAAAATATTTATCAAAACAAATTGCATCAAATCTACAGTCAAAATTTTGATATTTTTTATTTTTTGCAAGAAATATTTCTGCGGAATGATAAATTCGTTTTTGTTGACGCGAAAAAATTACTTCTTTTGCTAAATCAATACTAGTTCGTTTTTTTACTTCGATAAAAACAATAGTGCGATGATGTTTTGCAATAATGTCAATTTCCCCAGCTTGAGATCCACGAATTGCACTGTATCGTGAAGAAATTATACGATATCCTTTAAGTATTAAAAATACTTTTGCGATAAATTCGGAAAATTTACCGGAATAATAACTATTTTTTAGGTTTAGCAGTTGCAACCATAGCCTCGCGTATTACTTTGTCGCCAAGTTTCCAACCTGATTGAAATTCTTGGATAATGGAATCAGGTTTGGCATCGGATTCAATTTGTGAAACAACACGATGTAGGGCAGGGTCAAAATCTTTTCCAATAGTTTCGATTTTAGTTATACCATTGCGATTAAGTGAAGTTTCAAAATTTGACATAACAGCCTTTAATCCAGTTAAAACATTTTCATCAACGCTGTCTTTTATAGAAGCGATTGCCAAAGAAAGATTATCAAAAAGAGGAAGCATATCACGGGCAAAATTTGAAATTTTGTAATCAACAAGATTTTTTGCATCAATTTCTGAACGACGTTTTGAATTTTCGGCATCAGCATATGCACGCAAGTATTTATTTTGCCATTCTTCGACTTGGGCAGTTAGATTTTGTATCTTATCAATCTCTTTTTCGCATTCAGGTTTTGAACAAGAACAGTTTTCACATTTTTCGTGGCAATGACATTCGTGTTTATCGTTTTTGTGACATTTACCGCAACAATTTTCTTCTTTTTTCATATTATTGTTTTCAAAATGTTTTTGTTCTTTATCTTTTTTTGACATATCTTTTTCCTTTCTGAATATAAAATTATCTTATGTTATATAGATAGTCTTAAAATATATTTTTTTCAAGAGTTAAAAAAGACTTTTAAAATATTTGAAAGTTTGTTATACTTTCTATGGTAAGGGGAATGTAAATGACAGTAAAGTTGATAGATGGTAAAAAACTTGCTGAAAAAGTAAGAAATAGATTAAAAAAAGAAGTTTTGACCTTGAAAAAAACACCAAAGTTGACAGTTATTTTGGTGGGCGATAATCCTGCATCACAAATTTATGTAAAAAATAAAGCAAAGTATGCACAAGAGATTGGAATAAAGTCTGAGGTAATAAGGCTTTGTTCAGATATAACTCAGGAAAAACTTTTGAAGATTATAAAAAAACTTAATAAAGATAAAAAAGTTAATGGAATTTTGGTTCAACTACCTCTTCCTAGACATATAAATGAGTTTGATGTTATAAATGCAATAAATCCAGAAAAAGATGTGGATGGTTTTACTATTTATAATAAAGGTCTTTTATCTGTTGGAAAACCTTCACTTGTTCCTTGTACACCGTTAGGTATTATGGAGATGTTGAAGGAGTATAAAGTAAAACTTTCCGGTAGTTTAGCAGTTGTAATTGGTAGATCAAATATTGTAGGAAAACCAATGGCTCAACTTTTGACTTTGAATGATGCAACAGTGATACAATGTCATTCAAAAACTAAAAATTTAAAGGATATTACATCTAAGGCTGATATAGTTATATCTGCTGTTGGAAAAAGAAAATTAGTTACAGAAAAGCATATAAAACAAGGTGCTGTTGTTATTGATGTTGCTATGATACGAGATGAAAAAAATAAAAAATGGATTGGTGATGTTGATTTTGAAAAAGTTTCAAAAAAAACAAGCCTTATTACTCCGGTGCCTGGGGGGGTTGGACCTATGACAATAGCAATGCTTTTGCAAAATACAATAACTGCATATAGAAAACAAAATAAAAAATAATGAAACAAAAATTTAAATATAGACTTTCGAAAGGTTGTAAGGCATATCATTGTGGCCCTGCTTATTATGGAAAAATAAATGGGGTTTCTTATGATACAGTTAGTATTTGGCGGAAAATTTTTTATTATTTGTTTATTGCAGGAATTTGGTCAGGGATTGCTTTATCTGTATTATTAGTATATTTGGCATTAACTCTTCCTAATATAGAGAGTATTATGAATCAAACAAGATCTCCAAGTATTACTATACTAGATAGAAGTGGTGAAAAAATTACATCAATAAATGATTTGTATGGGGATACAGTAGAAGTTGAAAAATTGCCAAAACATATTTGGCAGGCTGTTGTTGCGACAGAGGATAAACGCTTTTTTGAACATTGTGGCGTTGATATTAGGGGGCTTTTTCGTGCGATTTATAACAATATAAAGGCAAATAGAACAGCACAGGGAGGAAGTACTATTACTCAACAATTAGCAAAAAATATCTTCCTTTCAAGAGAGCGTTCTATTAAACGAAAAATACAAGAAGTTATGCTTACATTGTGGCTTGAAAATAAATTAACAAAAAATCATATACTTTCTCTTTATTTGAATAGGGTTTCTTTGGTTGGTGGAAAATATGGAATTTCTATTGCTTCGGAAACAATATTTGGAAAATCAGTTTATGATTTAAATATTGCAGAAGCAGCAATACTTGCAGGAATGTTAAAAGCTCCATCAAAACTTAATCCTATGAAAAATCTTGATGCTTCACTTAACAGAATGCGGGTTGTTTTAAAACTTATGTATGAACAAGGATATATTTCAAAAGATGAATATGAAACTTATTCAAATTATCAATATCAAAAGAAAAGTTTTACATCTAATCAAACAAGATATTTTGTTGACTATACAATGGATAATTTTAATTCAATAATTGGTGCGGTGGATACGGATGTGATTGTATATACTACACTTGATAATAAAGTTCAAAAAACTGCTGAAAATGTTATAAAAAGTTATTTGAATAATGATGGGGAAAAGTATAAATTTTCTCAGGTTGCTAGTGTAATTTTGAATAATCAGGGTGAAATTTTAAGTATGATTGGAGGAAGTGATTATACCCAAAGTCAATTTAATCGTGTTACTCAGATGAAAAGACAACCTGGTTCAATATTTAAACCATTTGTGTATCTTGCTGGGGTGGAATATGGTTTAAAACCAGAGGATGAATTTGAGGATAAACTTACATCTATTGGAGAATGGACTCCAAAAAATCATGATGATAAGTATTTGGGAACTGTGACTATGGCAGTTGCATTAGAAAAATCTTTAAATACTGTTCCTGTTCAAATAGCAAGAATTATTGGTTTATCAAATATTGTAAAAACAGCACATAAACTAGGGCTTGTTGATAGATTAAATAACGATTATTCAATTATTCTTGGGACATCGGAAACAACACTTTTGGATTTATCTTCGGCTTATGCAACATTTGCAAATAAAGGTTATGGTGTGATACCTCATTCAATAAGAAAAATTACAACTTCGACTGGGGATATTATTTATGAAAGAAAAGGTAGCGGTGTTGGAAGACTTATATCAGAAGAAAATGTCAATACTATGAATTCTATGCTTAGAAGTGTGATTGAGGGGGGAACTGGTGCAAATGCAAATATTGCTGGCGAAATGGTTTTTGGTAAGACAGGAACCAGCCAAAACAATAGGGATGCTTGGTTTATTGGTTATACTCCGAATTATACCGCTGGGGTTTGGATTGGAAATGATGATAATACGCCTATGTCAAATGCTAGTTATGGTGGAACTATTCCAGCCAAAATTTTTAAAACTTTGATGACTTATGTAATTGTGCATTAAAGTGAATTTTTCCCTTGTTTTTTTGCTATATAATATTATAATGGGAAGATATCTCGGTGTAGATATATCTTAAAAATGAAAGGCGTTAAAAATGATTAAAATTACATTTCCTGATGGAAAACAAAAGGATTTTGATAATGGAATTACGGGATTAGAGATTGCAAACTCTATTTCTCCTTCTCTTGCAAAATCTGCTTTGTTTATTAAATTTAATGATAAATATTTAGATTTGAATGCAACTATTACCACTGATGGAACTGTAACTATCATTACCGCAAAAGATAAAGAAGTTTTGCCTTTGTTAAGACATTCTTGTGCTCATGTTATGGCACAGGCTATTAAAAGAATTTATCCAAATGCAAAATTTGCTATTGGTCCTGCAATAGAAAATGGTTTTTATTATGATATAGATTGTGAAGATAAAATCACATCAGAAGATTTTGCAAAAATAGAAAAAGAAATGGCAAAAATTATTTCTGAAAATCATGCTATTGTAAGAAAAGATTTATCAACAACGGATGCAAAAAAATTCTTTTTACAGAATGGAGAATCTTATAAGGTTGAACTTATCAATGATTTGGAAAAAAATGGTGTAAGTGAAGTAAGTATGTATACTCAAGGTGAGTTTACAGATCTTTGCCGTGGTCCACATGTTCCATCTACATCAAAAATATGTGCTGATGGGTTTAAACTTTTGTCTGTTGCTGGTGCATATTGGCGTGGTGATGTTAAAAACAAAATGCTTCAAAGAATTTATGCTACTGCATGGACAAGTAAGGCTGAGTTAGAAGAATATATTAAGATGCAAGAAGAAGCGGAAAAAAGAGATCACAGAAAAATCGGTGTTGCAATGGATTTATTCCATTTTGAACCTGATTATGCTCCTGGAACTGTTTTTTGGCATCCAAAGGGATGGACACTTTTCCAAAAACTTATTTCTTATATGAGAAATAAACAAATGAATAATGGTTATGTTGAAGTTTCAACACCAACTATTATGAACAGAGTTCTTTGGGAAACATCTGGACATTGGGATAAATATAAACACAATATGTATACTGCAACTGTTCAAGATGAAGATACAGAATTTGCTGTGAAACCTATGAATTGTCCTGGTGGTGTTTTGATTTATAAACAAGGAATTCGTAGCTATCGTGATTTGCCTATTCGTATGGCAGAATTTGGTAAAGTTGATAGATATGAGCCTTCTGGTGCTTTGCATGGACTTCTTCGTGTTCGTGAATTTACTCAAGATGATGCTCATATTTTCTGCACACGCGAACAGATGGAAGAAGAATGTATCAGAGTTATCAAACTTATTATGGAAATATATAAGGAGTTTGGTTTTGATAATGTTCGTATTAAACTTTCTACACGTCCAGAGAAAAGAATTGGTTCTGATGAAGTTTGGGATATGACTGAAAAGGCATTGGCAAACTCACTTGAACATCATGGATATGAATATACAATTTTCCCTGGGGAAGGTGCGTTTTATGGTCCAAAATTAGAATTTGTTCTTCGTGATGCGATTGGTCGTGATTGGCAATGTGGAACATTACAGGTTGATATGAATCTTCCTGAACGTTTTGATATAAATTATGTGGGTCAAGATGGTGAAAAACATCGTCCAATTATGCTTCATCGTGCACTTTTTGGAAGTTTGGAAAGATTTACAGGTATTTTGATTGAAAACTTTGCTGGACATTTGCCACTTTGGCTTTCTCCGGTTCAGGTTGCGATTGCAACAGTTTCGGAAAATACCGTTGCGTATGCCGAAAAAGTTAACAAAGTGTTGAAGGATGCTGGAATTTCAACTATTTTGGATATAAGCAAGGAAAAAATTAGTTATAAAGTTCGTCAACATTCTACTTCGAAAATTCCTGTTATTGCAGTAATTGGAGATAAAGAATCTGAGGCTGAAACCGTTACAATTAGAAGAATTGGTAGCGATAAACAAGAAACTTTAAGCTTAATAGACTTTGTTAACACATTGAAAACAGAAGCAAAAATTTAGTCTAAAAAAAGACTTGTTTTTTGTCATTTAATGTGGGATAATGAAGGGGTTCATAAACAAACGAAAGGATATGAAAATGAAAAATACATTAAAAACATTAGCATCTGTAGCATTAGTTGCTGCTTTGGCTGCTTGCTCAAACGAAGCTCCAGAATCAGAATTTGTTGATGATGGTTCAGAAGTTTCTATTTCTTCAGAAATAAAAGGCGTTGTAGCTGGTTCACAAGAAGATTTGAATGCACGTGCTGGAAATGCTGTATATTTTGCATATGATAAATCATCATTGTCAGCAGAAGCTACAAAAACTTTGAAAAAACAAGCTGCATGGTTGAAAATGTATCCAAAAGTAAACATCATCATTGAAGGTAACTGTGATGAACGTGGTACAAGAAAATATAACCAAGCTCTTGGTGAAAAACGTGCTAATGCAGCAAAAAGATACTTGATTGCTCAAGGTATTTCTGCAAAACGTATTACAACAGTTTCATACGGTAAAGATAAGCCAGCTGTTCTTGGTAACACAGAAGAAGCTTATGCAAAAAACCGTCGTGATGTAACAATTATTGCAAAATAATTACATTACTTTGGAATTAGAAAGCCTCCCTGTTTTTATGGGAGGTTTTTTGTTGCCTTTATAGTTTTTTTGTTTTACTATATGTATGTTAAAAAAGAGGGGTGTGAAATGAAAAAAATGATTAAGTTATTTATTTGTTTTATTTTTTGTTTTTCTTCAAATGTCTTTGCTCAAAGAGTAGTTAGACAAGTTAATAATGTTGAAGCGTTGGAAAATATAAATTTAAGTTTGGAAAGAATTGAAAATGCAATTACTTCACTTACTTCACAAAGTGAGGAAAATGCTTATAATCAAAAGCAAGCCAAAGCTGAACAAGGTGTTGTTTTAAAAGATATAAAACTTCAAATTCAAGAAGTAAAGGATGAGCAAGAAAAGTTTTCAAAAGATGTTTATGCTAGTAAAATAGAAATTGAAAATCTTAAAAATATTGTTGCAATGTTACAGGAAAAAATTTCTGTTTTAGAAAGGCAAAAAGTTGAAGAGAAAAAAGAACCAGTTATGGAGGAAAAGGCAACAAAAAATCCAACAGATTTATTACTTGTTGGAAGTGCAAAGAGTGATGAAAAACCAATGAAAATTTCTGATGATGAAAGTTTTAAGTTGGCAATGGAAAATTTTGATAAAAAAGATTTTACCGAATCTGCTATCAATTTTGCGGCTAATATTAAAAATTTTCCTGATGGTAAAAATTTTCATAAAAACCTTTTGTATCTTGGGTTTTCTATGAAAAATTTAGAAAATAAAAATGGAGCATGCACTGCGTTTGCAAAAATTGTAAATTCAAGTGAAAATATTGAAAAAGAAATTAAAGATATGGCTGTGAAAGAATTTGATTTATTGAAATGCAATCCTGAAAAAGATAAAACAATAGAAGTAAAAGAAAATAATGCAAATAAGTAAAGATGACATTGATATTTTGAAATTGTATGAAGATTCCGGTGTTGATGAGTCTTATACTGATAAGCCGTATGAATTTTTTTCAGGTGGTGCCAATATTTTTGCAAATAAAGTTATTGTTGAGGATAAAAAATCTGATGTAAATATTTCTATATTAAAAGCAAAACAAGAGGCAGAAAAATTGGTTAATTCTGTTTCTGATTTGGCTGGGCTAAAGAAGGTTATTTCAGAATTTAAACTTAATCCACTTTTGAAATTTGCGAGTAATGTTATTAGTGGTGTCGGAGTGGAAAATCCAAAACTTTTGGTTATTACGGAAACACCAAATACTGATGAAGATAGAAGTGGAGTTATGCTATCTGGTCCAACGGGTGATATGTTTAAAAAAATTTTAGTGGCGATTAAATCTTCGGTTGAAACGGATACTTATACTTTTCCAGCAAGTCCATATAGGGCACCAGGGGGAAGACTTCCTACTTTTGAGGAAATGGAAATATCTATTCCATTTATTAAAAAGTTTATTGAAATTTTAAAACCAAAGGTTATTTTATGTATGGGAAGTTTGCCAGTGAATGCGTTGTTTGGAAAAAATGATGCAATAACTTTGTTGCGTGGTAAATGGCTTGAATATAATGAAATTCCTTTGATGACAACATTTTCTTTGTCATACCTTTTGAACAATAAAGAAGCAAAGAAAAGGGCATGGGGCGATTTACAACTTTTACTTCAAAAATTTTAGGTTTATTTTTCCGTAAGTTTGAATTCTATACGACGATTTTTCTTAAGCGATGCTTTGTCAGAGCCTTCGACTAGTGGATGAAATTCACCAAATCCTGTTGCGGCAAGTCTGTTTGCTGGAATTCCTTCGGATATTAAAAAGTTTACAACGGAAACGGCACGGGCAACAGAAAGTTCCCAGTTGGATTTGAATTTTGTTCCTTTGATTGGGTTTTTATCAGTGTGTCCATCGACGCGTAAAATCCAATCTATGTCATCAGGAAATGCTTTCATTGCATCTTTTAAAATAGAGGCAAGTTCCTTTAATTTTTCTTTACCTTCTTTACCTATGTCAGCAGATTCAGCAGTGAAAAAAACTTCGGATGGAATAACAAACCTGTCGCCAACCATTACAAAATTTTTGTTTCCCATAACGGCAGTTGAAAGTTCTTCAAAAAATGTAGAACGGACCTTGAAAAGTTCAGCAGTTTTATTTGCAAGGGCACGATTTAGTTTTTTTCCAAGTTCGACTATTTGAACTTTTTGCCATGAAATATATTTATTTGTTGCTTCGAAAACATCGTTTAATTTTTGCATTTCTCCGGTTAATTTTGAAACAGTGTTTTTAAGATTATCTTCGTTATTTTGAAGGCGTTTTACTTCGTTATCTTTTTTGATAATGTCACCTTCGAGTTGTAAAATAAACATATTTAGTTCAGCAACCTTGTTTGAAAGTTGTTCGTTTTTGACTTCTTCTTTTTTTGCATCAGTTTTAGTCATATCAAGGACGGAATAGAGTTCTTCCATATCAGATTTAGCAAGATCTGTTTCTTTTTGTGCTTTTTCTAAATCTTCTTTTACCCCGCGGACATTATTTATAAGAGCTTTGTTTATTTTATCTTTTTCAGCAATTATTTTTTCAAGTTCAGTGATACGATCATCTTTTGAATTACGAGAATTTACACTTGATACAAAATTCATAAGCATAAAAATAACAACAACAAATAGCATAAGAATCAAAAGATTACTCATCACATCAACAAATGATGGCCACAAAGATGTTTGATTTTCAGAATAATGTTTTGACATAGTTTTATCCTATTTTGTTTTTATATTGTATAACCAGTTAGTACTTAAATTTGGACTACCTATACCTTTATTTCGTGAAGAAATTATTGTATCGATTAGTGTTGTTACAATATCGTTTTGAATAATTTTTCCGGAAAGAAGAATCAAATCTTTTGTTTCCATACCACCCATTATATAAAATAATTTTTTAAATGTAATTGATGGAAGTGAAGCATATTCAATAGATGAATTTTCAGAAGCAATACCCATATCATCAAGTTTTTTGCAAATTTCATCAATAGAAAAACATCCCATATTATCAAGTCTGTCAAATTCAGCTTCATATATTGGATTTTTTGTGTTTTTTTGAATTTCAATTTTTCCGCCAGAAACACTTAATATTTTATAATATGTCATATTATTTCTCCTTTATTTGTGAAGCACGAATCAAAGTTTGTCCGTTTGGAAGTATGATTTGTTTTTCATTTCCTTTTAATTGTTGTTTTAAAGTTTTTTCTTTTTTAACTAATGGTTTATGACGACGACGAAGTTCATTATCAATAAAATTGTTTATGATAACATTACTACATTTTATTTTGTTTTTTAATTCATAAATATCGTTTAATGGAGTTTCTGATAATATTCTTTCAAATGTGCGAAAAGACATTAAGCCTTCCTCGTCTGCAAAATCTCCGAGGAAAAATTTTTTACCACTTGAAAATCCAATGCTGATGGTATAACTGTTTATTGATAAAGTTTCAGTAATTGCAACTATTTTATCGTAATGTTTTTTCATTTCTACCTCTTACTTTTTATTTTTTTCATTAGTCATAGAAATTGTTTTTGCAAGTAAGCGAATATCTGATGATATTTTTTCTGTCATATCAACAAGACCTAAATCCATATTTTTGATGTGATCACGAGTTTTATCATCCATTCCGAATCCTGATTTCGAGATTTTTACCAAATCATTTAATACAGGGTAAAGTTTTTCAGGAGCAATGGAAATTTTTTCCATAACCTTAAGCTTTTCTTGCATTTGTTTCGCAAGTTTTGAACTTTCATCAGCCATAAGAGCCATTTTTTTTGCAACATCGGCGTTGGTATCTACAGACTTCATAACAGTTTTTTGAAGAATGTTTATGTTATCAGCAGTTTGTTCAAGCATTGCTTGGAGATATGTAATAATTGAACCATCTCCTTCTGCAAGTTGGCTTGATGAAACAATGCGGGTGTAACGGGTCATATTTTCTTCTAATTCATTATAGAAAAAGTGTCCGGCGATTGTTGATTGTAATTGTAAAAAACCCAAAATAAGTGATGCACCTAGACCAAACAATGATGTGGAAAATGCTGTTCCCATTCCGGAAAGTGGACGAGAAATATTCATTTTTAATGTTTCAAAAACAGCCATAATATTTCCGTCTTGGATGTTTAATGATTTCACAATATCTCCGAATGAACCTATTGTTAAAAGAAGTCCCCAGAATGTTCCAAGAAGTCCAAGGAAAACCAAAACTCCGGAAAAATAAGATGCAGATTCTTTTGAATCGTGAATTCTGGCATCTACTATATCAAGTAGAGTTCTCATAGTGCCGGCCTCTAGGTATGGGCGATATGCTTTTCTGTGTTCTTTTAATAGAAAGGCAACAGGTGATATTATTTTTGGAGCAGAGGAGAATTTTTCACGACCTGCAAAAAATTCATTTATCCAGGTAGAATCATTTATCAAAATTACTACATTTTTAAAGTTTAAAAATGTGCCGAAGATAAATACTGCAAAAATAAAAGTGTTCAATATCTTACTTGAATTAAAAATAATCCTTAATTGTCCAGATAACATTCCAAGCAAACAAAGAATGAATAAAAGGAATAAAAACATTCTTATGATACAAGAAAAAAGTCCGGTTTTCCTTATGTAAATGGCTTCTGGATTTATATCTGATTTAAGTCTTTTTTTAAACATAATATCTACCTCTAAGTTTTATTTTAGACAAAAATAGCATTTTAAATATTGATTGTCAAGTTAATTTTGACGAAAATATAATTTTTGTTGTAAAGGTAAAAAAAGCCACAAGTGGAGGGTAAATGTGGCTTTTTTTAGGTTAAAATTTTTATCTTTGATTTTGGTTTTGAAGAATTTTTTCGTTTTCTTTCATTCTTAAAACTTCTGCTTCAAATTTAAGTTTGTTTTCTGGGTCAATTTTTCTTGAGATATAACTTTTTAATTTTGTTTTGTCGCCATCTTTTACACGAATGACAATATCAGTGTAACCGTGTAGAAAATATTTGAAAAATTCAGGTTTTGTAATACTTCCATCCATTTTAATCCCAGAATTTTGAATATAGAAAGCAATGCGATCGTCTTCTTCTTCTTGGATTCTATATTGTTTTGCTTCGGCTAGTAATTCTTGTTGAAGAAGTTTATTTTTTTCTTCTTGTTCAATTTCAATAGCAGCTTGTTTCATTATTTCAATATCACTTTGTTTATCTGAACCTATTATTAGACCAGCAACAATAGCAGCAACGATAAATGAACTAAGAATGATTTCTTTTTTATTAGATATTTTTTCTTTTTTTGCGATTTCTTTTGCTTTTTTTGCGTTTAATTCAGGAAGAATATCTTTTCCAATTTCATACATTTTTTTACCCCTCTGGTTGGTTAATATAAGATCATATTAGCCAATTATTTTTATTTTGTCAATAATTTATTTAAAAAAAAATAAAAATTATTTTTTCTTTGTAAAATCAAAGAGTTTTTTGAAGTTTATGATAGCAATAAAACCAAAAATACAGAATATTATGAATGGAATATTTCCTGTTTTCGAGAATAAAGTGCGTTCGATTCTTACTGGAATTATGAAATCTTTTACTATACCATTAAATCCATCTTTACCATCAACGATTTTACCATCTATGGAATTACCGATAACAGAAATAACACTTCCACCTATGTTGCCGGCACTGTAATTTGGAACGCGAATTACAGGAAGACCCTCTTCTACGGCACGGAATTTTGCAATTTCAAGATGTTGTGCCTTTCCAAATTCACCAAACCAAGCATCATTTGAGATGTTTACTATGGCGTCAATTTCTTGTGGTATATTTAATCCAGAAAAAATTATTTCATAGCATATAAGTGGTAATAATTTTATGTGTGCTATGGTCATAGTGTCGCGTTTTTGACCAGGACTAAAATCTTTTAATCCTTCGGTAAATTTTTTAAATGGAAGGTATTTTTTAAGTGGAATATATTCTCCAAATGGAACAAGATGTTCCTTATCATAAACATAATTGATACCAGTTTTATTAACCAAAGCCATAGTATTGTAAATATCATAATCATCAGTTATTTCATTAAAATTGTCATATCTGTTGAAACCAACTATAAGTGATGATTTGTCATTGTTTATATTAGCATAAACTGTTTCATAATAACCATTTTGAGTTAAGTCATATGGTGATGATGACTCGGATAATACAAATAAATCTATATCTTTCCAACCATCACGACGAGCAAGTTTTTGGTATTTTTCAATGTTCTTTTTTGATGACATATATGGCTGTGGAATTCTTGCATCAATTAAACGAACTTTTAAATCTGTTGATGCCAAATTTTTGTATGTCGAAATCCTCCACCAACCAAATAATAGAGTTAATATGCTTATTATAATTATTGATACGCCATAGATATTTTTTAATTGTTTTTTATAAAAAAGTAAGTATGGAAAACCTAAAACATAAACCGTTATGAATGTAAGCCCAAATGGACCAATCAAACTTAGACTTTGAAGAACGCTTGGTATGTTTGACCATACAAGAGAAAATTGATTCCATGGAAAACCTGTAAATATCCAGCTTCGAACCCATTCAAAAAATGCAATGGATAGAGCAAATGCAAAATACCTTTTATTTTCACTTACTTTGTATGCAATAACTGCAGAAAATTCAACGAATAATCCTAAAAATGCAGAAAATATGAATAAAGAAAGTGGTGCCAATAATAAAAGTAGAATTATATTTTCAGGAATAAAAAAGAATGGCTTCATTAACCAATTAAATGATATTATATAAGAAATTTCAGAAAGCCAAAACATCCTATTGAATGCTTGTCTTGCAGATCTAGAAGTATCTATTTGAACAAGCATATAAGATAAATATATTGATAGAAATATTACGGATAATATTGGATAATAAACATTAAACGGAGGGTAAACAAATCCCCCCAAAAGTCCGACTATAAAAAATATCCACTTATTATTCGTAAGGATTTGCAATTTTAAATTCCTTTAAAATTTCTATTTCAAAAAATTCCATTTCATTAGCTTCGTCTTCTTCTATGTGATCAAATCCTAGTAAATGCAACATTCCATGGCAAAGAAGATGTGCATAATGATCAGCAACAGAAATTTTTTGTTCTTTTGCTTCCTTTAATAATGTATCAATAGACATTACAATATCACCAAGTAAGATTTCATCGCCTGTTTCAAATGATAAAACATTTGTAGGTTTATTTTTTCCACGATATTCTTTGTTAAGAGTTTGAATTTCTTTATCATTAGTCAACATTATGTTAACTTCCATTCCTTTCTTAATAGGATGTTTTATTTTTTTGAAAGTTGTTGCAACTACTTTGTTGGAAAGTTTTTCAATATTTGAAATTTTATTGTTCCATTTTTTACTTTTTACAATAAAAGAAAGTTTTACTTTTGGTCTGAAAAAAAACATATTATTTATCCTTTGATTTTTTAAATTGTTCAATTCCTATTTCAATCATTTCAGTTATATTAACAGAATCTTGAGCAAATTCGAATTCATCACCATTTTGCATATAATCAATACTTCCACCAGGAAGAATAGCGATATATTTTGGTCCGATAAGTCCATCAGTGTATATTGCAACTGAACTATCATCAGGAATAAGTATTCCATTGTCAATGTGCATATAAACCTTTACAGAAAAATCTGGTAAAAGTTCAAGTTTTGATACTATACCAACATCAACACCAGAAAGACGGACAAAAGCACCCGATTTTAATTCGTCGGTGTGCTTTATATCAGCCGTTAATGTGTAGAAATTATCCTTTTTTAATTTCTTAAAATAATCATAGAATCTAACAGTAACAAAAAAAAGCAATGAATAAACAATCAATGATGAAATTATCTTTTTTATTTTTTGTTTAAACTTTTTTCTGTTCATATTTCGCTCCTATACATATTTAAAGAAATTTGATATATAGTTTAAAACTTCGGTTACAGGAAGTCTGATTTGACTCATAGTATCACGATCACGAATTGTTATAGTTTCAGGATCTTTTTCCAAAGTTTCAAAATCAACAGTTATACAAATAGGAGTTCCAATTTCATCATGTTTACGGTATGCCTTTCCAACATTACCAGATGTTTCAAGAACTACCTTTCCAATACCAAGCATTTTGATTTTTTGTTGAATATCTTTTGCTTTTTCCATAAGTTGTTCATTGTTTTTTGCAAGTGGTAAAACTGCAACTTTAACAGGAGCAAGATGTGGTTTTAATTTCAAAAGGATTCTTGTATCCCCATTTTCAAGAGTTTCCTCAGTATATGCTTCGTTCAAAATAGCAAGCATACCACGATCAACACCAGCAGATGGTTCAATAACATAAGGGACATAGGTTTCTTTTGTATATGGATCTGTGTATGAAAGTTTCATACCGGAATCTTTGTTTTCTAAAACTTTTGCCTTTACGCCAAGACCTTCGGAATCTTTTGTATGAGAACCAAGATCAAAATCAGTTCTGTTTGCAATACCTTCAAGTTCTTCTAAACCATGAGGGAATTGGTAAACAATATCAGTGCAAGCCTTTGCATAGTGAGCCAAGTCAGATTTTTCATGAACTTCATATTTAAGATTTTCTTCGGATAATCCTTGTTTAAGCCACCATTTTCTTCTTTCTGCAATCCAATATTCATGCCATTTTTCATCTTCGCCTGGTTTAACGAAAAATTCAGCTTCCATTTGTTCAAATTCACGAACACGGAAAATAAAGTTTCCTGGTGTAATTTCGTTACGGAAAGATTTTCCAATTTGTGCGATACCAAATGGAACTTTTTTAGATGTGGAATCAAGGACATTTTTAAAATTAGTAAAAATACCTTGTGCTGTTTCTGGTCTTAGATAAGCATATGAATTTTCATCGACAACAGGACCAATATTAACTTTCATCATAAGATTGAAATCACGAGGTTCAGTTAAATCAGTTGAACCACAAAAATCACATACACCAGGTTTTTTAAGTTTATCGGCACGCATTCTTTGTTTACAAGCCTTGCAATCGACAAGAGGATCAGTGAATGTGCTTTCGTGTCCGGAATGTTTATATATCAATTTATTTCCAAGTATAGCGCTATCTAATCCTTCGAAATCATCCCTATCATAAATGAATGCCTTCCACCATGCTTTTTTAAGGTTGTTTTTAAGTTCAACCCCCAAAGGACCATAATCATATGTTCCCTTTAATCCACCATAAATTTCGCCACTTGGAAATACAAAACCACGACGTTTGCAAAGTGAAACTAAATCATTCATATTTTTAGCAACCATAATAAACTCCTTTAATTTTACCTGCTATAAAATACATCATAAATATTGAAGTTTCAAGGTTTATTTTATTAAAATAAAAAATACATAAAATGACTTAAAATCGCCTTTACAAATCAAAGTTTTTGACATATTATAATATGTGTTAACAAAAGGATGATAAAGTGAAGACAAAAGCTGATTTAATAGAAGCCGTTAAGAAATATATTCCAGATTTAAAAAATTCTGAGAAAGCAAGGTTGGAACTTGCTTATACATTTGCACAAGAAAAACATGCAGGGCAGAAAAGAGCAAGTGGTGAGGATTATTTTACTCATCCATTACAGATCGCATTTATTGCGGCTGAGGAATATGAACTTGATGTAGACTCCATTATTGCGGCACTTCTTCATGATGTGGTGGAAGATACGGAAACTTCTGTAAAAACAATACAAAATTTGTTTGGCGATAGTGTGGCTGAACTTGTTACTGGGCTTACAAAACTTCGTTCAATCAAAATTACTTCGAAAAAAATACTTAAGGCTGAAAATTATAGAAATTTTGTTATTTCTGTTTCAAAAGATATTCGTGTTTTGATTATAAAACTTATTGATAGGTATCATAATATTTCAACTTTGCAATATCATCCGACACAGGAAAAACGAAGCAGAATTGCTATGGAAACCCTTACTATTTATGTTCCATTGGCTGAGCGTATGGGTATGGAAAAGTTGAAAAGTTTTATGGAAAATGTTTGTTTCAAAGAACTTTATCCACAGGAATATCATTTTATTGAAGAAAAATTGGAGGATCTTCGTAAATCTGGCACAAATTTAATTGAACCTATTGTTGATGAACTTAGCGATTTAACAACCAGACATAAAATTAGGGCTCAGATTTACGGTAGGGAAAAAACACCTTATTCCATTTGGAAAAAGATGACTAATAAAAATATTACATTTGATGAAATTTTTGATATAATAGCTTTTCGTTTTATTGTTGAAAGTGTAGAGGATTGTTATAAAATTTTGGGTATGATTCATTCTACATATAAAATGATTCCAAACAGATTTAAGGATTATATTTCTACACCTAAACCAAATAAGTATCAATCTCTTCATACAAGTATTGTCGGTCCCGTAGGGAAAAGAATCGAAATACAAATAAGAACAAAGGAGATGGATAAGGTCGCTCAGTATGGTTATGCGGCACATTGGCTTTATAAACAGGGAAAAACTGATACAACTTCAAAGGATTTTGATTGGTTAAGAAATATGGTTAATGCAATACAACATGTTTCTTCGCCAGATGAAATTGTGGAAAATACGAAACTTTCTGCATTTATTGATTCCATTTTTTGTTTTACGCCAAAGGGAGATTTGCTTGCTTTGCCTATTGGTGCGACTGCACTTGATTTTGCATATGAAATTCATTCCAATGTTGGAAATCAATGTGTTGGGGCAAAAATTAACAAGGTTATAAAGAATATAAGAACTCCACTTAAAACTGGGGATATGGTGGAAATTCTTACTTCGAAAACACAAATTCCATCGCCAGAATGGGAAAGATTTGTTGTGACATTAAAAGCAAGAAATGCTATAAAACATTTTTTGAAACAACAACACAAACAGCAAATAATATTGTTTGGAAAACAATTATTACAGACTGCGTTCGAACATTATAAAAAGGATTTTAGTGAGAAAAAACTTTCATCTATTTTAGATAAATATGGTGCATCAAATTTTGATGATTTATATTTGCTTATTGGATCACGAGAATATACGCCGGAACATATTTTGTTTGCGATATATCCTGAACTTAAAGTGTCTGATAATAAGCATGGTTTTGATATTGATTCGTTCTTTAATACTATTGAAAAAAATACATTTGAAAAAACAAAACAAAGGGAAAATGTTTCTAGTCAAACTTTGGCAAATATTCCTGTGTATTTTGCAAGGTGTTGTTTGCCAGTTCCAGGTGATGAAATTATTGGTGTTATTCATACAGGTAAGGGATTTACTATACATAAAAAGAATTGTAAAAATTTACATAAATTTGAAAAAACACCAGAAAAGTTATTTCAACTTGATTGGAATGATTATGCTTCACTTAAAGATTCAACCTTTAAGACAAAAATTTCCATACTTTCAAAAAATTCTCCTGGAGCTTTAAATGAAATTACTTCTATTTTAGCAAAGGAAAATGCAAATATTGAAGATATTAAAATTATCAGTAGGACTGAGGAATATATGGATATAATGTTTGCTATTGATGTAAAAGATTTGGAACATCTTAATAACATTATTACAAATTTGAAAAATGCGAAAATGATTAACACTGTTATTAAATATAATGGATAAAAAATGCTTACGAACTTAGTTATTAAAAATTTTATTTTGATTGAAAATTTGGAACTTTCATTTGGTCATAAATTGACTGTATTGACAGGTGAAACAGGTGCTGGAAAATCAATTCTTCTTGATGCTGTTTCGTTTGCCCTTGGTGCAAGAAGTGATACATCAATGATAAAAAATGGTTGTGATAGTATGTCAGTTATTGCAAGTTTTGATGTGGCAAAAACTCATCCGTCGATAAAAGTTTTGATTGAGCATGATATTGTTTCAGAAAGTGAAGTTTCTGATAATTTCGAAATTATTCTTAGACGAACATTAAATAAAGATGGAAAAAATAAGGCATTTATAAATGATATTCCAGTAAGTCTTTCTACATTAAAAATGGTTGGTGATACACTTATTGAAATACATGGACAGTTTGATAATCAAAGTTTACTTAATCCTGCAACACATATAAATATTTTGGATAGTTTTGCTAGGGATGAAGATGTAAAAGAAGAATGTAGAATTGCATATCAAAATTGGCAAAAAAAGAAAAAAGAACTTAAAGAAATAGAAGAAAGTTTTGCAAAAGCTAAGGAAGATGAAGAATATCTTAAGCATAATCTTTCTGAATTGGAAACATTAAATCCTCAGAAGGGGGAGGAGGAAGAACTTAACAAAAAACGCCATATTTTGATGAATTCCGAAAAAATTATTACTTCGATAAAAGATGCGTTCGAATATCTTTCAAAATATGGTGATGAGCCAGAAAAATTTATTGCAAATGCAAATTATGCGTTGGAACGAATTCCGGATGATGCAAAAAATGAAAATATAAATTCTATTGTTTCTGAACTTGAAAATGCGACATCGAATCTTTCTGATGCTTATGAAAAATTAAAACAAATACTTTCTGAAAATGATGGTGATACATCAACTTTGGAAACGACAGAAGAAAGATTATTTACAATTCGTGAACTTGCCAGAAAGCATAAAGTTACACCAGATGAACTTCCTGAATTTATGCTTAATTTGAAAAAAATTGTTGATAATATCAATAATTCTGATGAGGTTTTGAATGAAAAGAGGAAGGAAGAATTAGATGCAAAACAATCATATCTTGATGTGGCAAATAAACTTTCGGATATTCGTTCAGAATATGGAAAAATGTTAAGTGCAAGGGTGATGACAGAATTGCCGCCACTTAAACTTGAAAAGGCAACTTTTGAGGTTGTTGTGAATAAGGAAACTGATGAAAATAAGTTTTCTTCTAATGGAATTGATACTGTTTGTTTTATGGGGTCAACAAATTTTGGAACAACGAAAAACTATATTCACAAAATTGCATCTGGTGGTGAACTTGCAAGATTTACTTTGGCGATAAAGGTTGTGATTTCAGATGCTTCTATTATATCATCAATGATTTTTGATGAGGTTGATACCGGTATAAGTGGTGCTACGGCTGCGGCTGTTGGAGAAAGATTGGCCAGACTTTCGAAATCGATACAAATTCTTGTTGTGACACATTCCCCACAGGTTGCTTCGTTTGGTAATCATCATTTTAAGGTTTCAAAATATTTTGATGCAGATAAAAATACAACTGTGACTTCGGTGGAACAACTTTCTGAACCACAAAGAGTTAATGAAATTGCAAGAATAATTTCAGGCGATAAAATTACACCTGAGGCAATAAGTGCTGCGGAAAAATTATTTATTACTTCGATAAAAGCATAAAGGAGAAAAAATGGATATAAAATTTTCATCAGATATGAATAAAAATTATGATTTAATAATACTTGGTGTTTATGAAAAAAATAAACTTTCAAAATTAACTGAAAAATTTGAAAAAAACTTGAATGGACTTATTTCAAAAACTTTGAAAAATTCAAATTTTACTGGAAAAATAGGTGATATAGTTAATATTTTTTCTGAAAAAATTATGCTTGTGGGACTTGGCAATCAAAATAACCTTGATGACATAGTTTTACATAAAATTGGTGGAATTATTGGTTCAAATATTGTTAAGATAAAAAAGGAGAATGCTTTTTTGATGCTTGATAATTTTGATGATGAGAAAAATTTTGCAATAGCTTATGGTGCTGTTTTGAAAACTTACTCATTTGATAAATATAAAACTCAAGATGAAAAGAAAAGTGATGTTATATTGACTATTTATTCACAGAATCCTAAAAAATCAAATGATGAATTTATTAAGACGAAAGCTATAATTGATGGTGTTATTACAACAAGAAATTTGGCAAATGAACCATCAAATGTTTTGACGACGACTGCTTTGATGGAAGAAGCAAAAAAACTTTCTAAATTAGGGGTAAAGGTTGATATTTTGGATGAAAAAGCTCTTAAAAAAATTGGGGCAAATCTTATATTGGCAGTCGGTTCTGGATCTAAAAATCCACCTTATATTGTCACTATGAAATATACTGGCAATAAAAAGTCAAAAAATACTGTTGCTTTGATAGGAAAGGGGCTTTGTTTCGATAGTGGTGGTATAAGTATTAAACCATCCAAGGGTATGGATGAAATGAAAAGTGATATGACTGGTGCTGCGACAGTTATTGGAATTATAGAAAGTCTTGCTAAGAAAAAGGCTGGTGTTAATGTTACCGGTGTTATCGGTATTGCAGAAAATATGCCTGATGGTGCTTCGTATAAACCTGGTGATGTGATAAAATCATTAAGTGGAAAAACTGTTGAAGTTTTAGATACAGATGCCGAGGGTAGGTTGGTTTTGGCTGATTGTATTACATATACAGTTCAAAAAATAAAACCTCAGTTTATGATAGATTTTGCAACATTGACTGGTGCAATAATTGTGGCGTTGGGTGATGAAACTACTGGACTTTTTTCGAATGATGAAAAGTTGGTGGAAAAAATCAAAATTGCATCTGAAAAAAGTGGTGAGGATGTATGGCAACTTCCTATGGGAAAAAAGTTTGCTGATATGGTAAAGTCAGATATTGCAGATATAAAAAACCTTGGTGAACCATCAAGACATGCTGGATCTATCACAGCAGCAGAATTTTTGAAATTTTTTACAGAAGGAACTCCGTGGGCTCATTTGGATATTGCAGGAACTGCGTGGACGACAAAGGGAAATGATATTGCCCCAAAAGGAATGACCGGTGTTGGGGTGGCTCTTATAAATAAACTTTTAGAAGAAAATTAACATTTCACCTTGCTGGTGTCAAGTGGTGTTCCTGGACTAGAAAGTAACATAATATGCTTATTAAAAATATCCTCAGATTTTCTGGGGATATTTTTTATAGTATTTAGTATTTTAGTAGTTTGACAATGGAATCTATAATCCAATATAAATTCCTTAAAAAAATCCCCCACAAAATAGGGGGATTATTTTTATATTTGAAATATTAGTTATTGTATAATCTTTCTTTTGCTTCGTGTTCTTCCTGTGCTTCAACAGTCATAGTTGCAACAGGGCGAGCCTCAAGTCTTTTAAGTCCGATTGGTTCATCGGTAATTTCACAATAACCAAATGTTCCGTTTTCAATTCTTTGAAGTGCGGCATCAATTTTTGCAATAACCTTTCTTTCACGATCGCGTGTGCGAAGTTCAAGTTGTTTTAATGCCTCATCGTTTGCACGGTCAATATCATCACCAGCAGTTGAATAAGTGCCAGATGTTTCTTCGACCAAAGTTTTTCTTGCATTTTCACTTCCGGTAACAAGTTCTTGTTTCCAATCAAGAAGTTTTTTACGAAAATATGCAAGTTGCATTGGGTTCATATATTCTTCCTTTTCAGATGGTTTATAATCTTCTGGAAGAACAATTTCATCTAGGATTTTTTTCATATCTTTGGTCATAATTGACCTCCTTTCATTTTTTCCTTTTTATTAAAGGTGAGAATTTATAAAGTCAGTTAATGCCTTTTTTGACATAGAACCGCTGTTGCTTGCAATAACTTCACCATTTTTAAACATAATGATTGTTGGGATTCCAGTAATGCCATATTTTGCAGGAGTTTCCCTTCCTTCATCAACATTCATTTTACAGAATTTTACAGTGTCGCCCATTTCGTTTGAAACTTCTTCTACAACTGGTAAAAATTGTCTGCAAGGACCACACCATTGAGCCCAAAAGTCAACGAGTGTAACCTTGTCTGATTTTAAAACTTCTTCTTCGAAATTTACATCATTTACTGCTGTGAATGCCATATTTTTTCTCCTTGTTTATTTGTTTTAAGTATATTATATTATATAGTAAGTTTTATTAAAAAAGCAATAGGTATATTTTTTTATGAGTGATTTTAGAAAATTTTTTCCAATTTTTAAACAAAATCCAAATATTGTTTATTTGGATAGTGGCGCAAGTGCACAAAAACCGGACTGTGTGATTAAGGCTATGTCTGAATTTTATGAAAATACTTATTCTAATATTCATAGGGGACTTTATGCGTTTTCTGAAAAATCAAGTCAGATTTATGATGATGTAAGGGAAAAAGTTGCAAAATTTATTGGAGCGAAAGATTCTTTGGAAATTATTTTTACAAAGGGGACTACGGATTCAATCAATTTACTTGCATCTTCGATTGGGCGACTTTTAAATAAATATGATGAAATTATAGTTTCCGAGGTGGAGCATCATTCTAATTTACTTCCATGGAAAAATTTGGAAGAAGTTATTGGGGTTAAGGTGAAATATTTACCGGTCCTTGATAATAAAGAGTTGGATTATGATTGGCTATATAAAAATATAAGTGGGAAAACAAAACTTGTTTGTGTAACTGGACAATCAAATGTATTGGGTGTGAAAACTGATATTAAAAAAATTGTTGAAATTGCACATAATGTTGGGGCAAAAGTTTTGGTTGATGGGGCGCAACTTACTGTGCATTCAAAGGTTGATGTTTCCGATTTTGATATTGATTTTTATGCCTTTTCTGGGCATAAAATTTATGGTCCAACAGGTATTGGTATTTTGTATGGTAAAAAAGATTTGTTAAATAAGTTGCCTCCTTATCAATTTGGTGGGGATATGGTTGAAAGTGTTTCTTTGGATAAGGTGATTTTTAAATCTGTTCCATTAAGATTTGAGGCGGGAACTCCTCCTATTGCTGAAGTTGTAGGGCTTGGTTCAGCGATTGATTTTTTGCAAAATATTGGGATGGAAAAAATTGAAGAAAAAAGTTTAAATTTAACTAGGTATTTACAATCGGAACTTTTGAAAATTGAAGGTGTAAAACTACTTAGTCATAATAATTCAAATTCTATTGTTTCATTTGTGATTGATGAAATTTCGCCATTTGATATTGGACTTTTGCTTGGGCAAAAGGGGGTATGTGTGCGTGTTGGAAAACATTGTGCAGAACCTCTTCATCAAAGATTTGGTGTTGATAGTAGTATTCGTGTTTCTCTTGGACTTTATAATGATGAAAGTGATGTTGATAAGTTTATTGATGCTTTGAAAAAGATTTTATCTATGTTGAGGTAGAAAATGGTTGATGAAAAAATAAAATTGGATGGTGAAGTAAAAGAACTTGAGGATATAATTGTTCGTCGTGGTAAGCCATTAAGTGCAAAGCAAAAACCTTTGAAAAAAAAGGATGCAGTGATTGCCGCACTTCAACTTGTTTTTGATCCAGAAGTAAGTGTTGATGTTTATAATTTAGGGCTTATTTATGATGTAAAATTGGATAAAAAAACTGGAAATGTGAATATAGTTATGACATTGACTTCTCCAACTTGTCCTATGGCTGATGAAATTCCAATTTGGGTGGCAGAGAGTGTGGAAAGTGTTGATGGTGTTGGCGAGGTGGAAGTCAAGGTTGTATGGTATCCAGCATGGGATTTATCCAAGATGTCAGAAGAGGCAAAATTTCAACTTGAAATTGCTGAATTTGATGAGAATTTTTTTATGCACACACCATTTGATGATTAGGCAATTACTTCTCTTAAAATCATATAAATTTTACCAATATCAGTTGATGTTAAGGTTGAAACCAAAATATCACTTTTATCAGTTGTGGATGCCTTTACAATTATATTATTAAATTCTCCGACAAATGATTTTATATGGTTTGCAAGATTAGTATCTTTTGTAATCAAGTTTTGTAGGGCTGTAATTTGACGTTTATCAAGCATTTTTGCTAGGTAACGAGAGAAAACATTCTTGTGTCCAGCATTATATCTGTTCCATAAATCTTGACTTACATCTGGACTTAAAATTTGAGAAATATCTATGGAAATAGAATTTAATTTTTCAATTATAAATCCTGCTTCGTTAAGAAAATTTTCTGTTGGAATAGTAGCTTTTGTTTCAACTGTTTTGTTAGGTGATTTTTTCATCAACTCTTCTACTGCTTCGTATTGAAGTTTGAATTCAGAAAGAGCTTTTTGTGCTTCTTCGCTAAGTTTATTTGTATAATTTGCAACCTTTGTAATTGCTTGGGTAGAAGAGTTTGAAATAAATTCAAGTTCAGATGATTTTTCACTTACAAATTTAGAAAATTGTTTTTCTATATTAGATAGATTTTCAATGAGTTCGGCAGTCTTTTTATTTGTAAGAGTTATTGAATTTGCAATACTTGAATTAGTATTTTGTAAGTTAGCATCAATGGTTGAAATATTTGAATTTAACTCAGGTAAAGATTGTGATGCTCTGATAAGTTCGGTTGAAATATTTCCGACCAATTCCTTTGTCGATTTTGATGTGGAATCGAGAGCCAAAGTTTCCTGTTTAAGTTCAGAAATAAGTTTTGCAATTTCGGTATTTGTTCGCATTGAATTTTCCAAGAATGTAGATGCAATGTTTCTGAAAGAATCTGTTGAATTAGAACTTCTTTCAATAGATTCATTGATGATTTTTGCAGCTTGTGAACTTTTTTGTAAAATAGTTTCATTGATTGCATTAAGTTTATTATCTATTTGACCACTTAAATTTAAAATGTTGTTGATGGTTGATGAAATTTTTCCATTCATAGAACTGATTTTTATCATCAATCCTTCGGTTATATCGGAAAGTTTTTTACCTTCGGCTTCAATAGACATTTCTCCAAGACGACTTTGGGTGGCAACGGCATTTGCAACTTCTTCAAGTTCGCCAATTTCGTTTCTTAATGTATCTTTAATTTCACTTGCTACTTTTAATGTAAGGGTTGCTTGGTTACTTAAATTATGACTTGAGTTTGTCATCAAATCACTTATTTCTTTTGCCACATTTTTAATAGTATCAGATGTAGAAATTATTTCACCAGATGAAACTTTCATTTCTGATGTCGTATTTTGTGCAATATCTTTTATATCAGAAATTGATGTGATGAAATTATTTTTTTCATTTAATATTTTTTCTGATACATTATTTATATTTTCTGCAACTTCGGCAGATGTTGTAAACAAGTTTTCCTTTTGATTATTTATTTCTTGGGCAATGTCTTTGAAATGAGCAATAATGTTTTCAGAAATTAAACCAATACCTTTATCGATATTAGTGAATTTATCTTCGACTTGGGCAACAATATTTAATATTGAGTTAGAATTATTTTCAAAACGAGATGCTTGTTTTTGAAGGTTTTCAATCATACTATTTGATTGATTTGTTATGATAGCAAGAGTTTGTTTTGATGTTGCTTCGTTTTCATTTGTTATTCGTTCAATAGTATCAATAGAATTTGTGATGTTGTTCATTACAGCATTTACTCGTTCCGCAGAACTGTTTGCTTTTGTTACGAATTCAGATGACTTATTTGATACGGTATCAAGTATTTGATTTGCACGGGTTTCTGCGATTTCAGAAGATGATAAAATGCGTTCGTTAATTGTATCGAATGTGGCTTCGACTTCTTTTATTCTGCGAACAGCATCAGTCGTTGCATTATCAATATTATCAGAATTTGTATCAATAGTTTTTGAAATTGCCTCTACTATTTCAGCAGTTTTTGTAACAGTATTTTCAAGTCTATCTGTTTCGGTTAAAAGACTTTCTGTTATAGTATTAGTCTTTTTTTCTGCAATATCGGTTGCATCAGTAAGTGTTGCAATATGCTTTTCAATATCAGAGAGCATATTTTTTGTTTTTAAATCGACATTATCGGTAGAATTATTCAATTCTGTTGTAATAGTTTTTAGTGATGCCTCGTGTTCTTTCATTGCTGAAATAGTTGTCTTTACTTCGTTTGCGACATCACTATGTATAGTTGCAAGTTTTTCAGAGTAATCAACAAATTTATCTATTGTTTTTTTAAGTTCGTTTGTTTCTGTTTCAATTTTTTTTGTAATAACCTTTGTTATAACAGATGTGTCACCATGAGGATCAATTATACTTTGTAAAAATGGGTAAATAACTTTATGTTCATAATTAGAGTTTATATTTCTATCTATATACATTGCGACCATCCAAATAAAACCAATAGGCATAATAGTTCCAGCAAGAAAACCTCCAAACTCATGAGGAAGCATTTTGAAAAATGATGACCAATTATAGACACTATTACTTGCATAATACCAAATTAGACTAGCCCAAATAATACTTAATATTCCAGCACTAAGATAAATATAAACAGGATTTATCTTTCGGAAACCATATTGTTTGTTAAAATCATCATATTTTGTTTTTAATGATGATAATTCATTAGTATTTGTGTCTTCGTTTTGTGATAAAAATTTTTTACTCATTTTTTTGTTGCCCCTATGATTTTCATATTGTATCATATTTTTATGATTAACACAAGAATTTGTTTCTTTTGGAGGGAATATGAAAAAAAGTTTGCTTATTATTTTTTCAATGTTGCTTGTTTCATCGAATGTTTTTTCTGCTGATAAGGTTGATTATAATAAACCGTTTGATGAGATAAAAGAGCAGGTATCTGATTTTGATCAAAGGCATAGTTTGATGTCTCTAAAATCAATTAGCAAAAATGAGGAACAAAATACTATTATTGATGAGAAAAAATCGGATGATACAAATCTTATTGTGAAAACAGATGAACCTAAAAAAGAATCATTAGGTGAACCAATAAGAATTGAAAAAGATAAAATTGTAAATGTCGAACAAAAAAATATTGTTAAAGAATCAGTAAAACCAGTTTTCGTAGTTCAACCGGCTTTTCCAGAAGAGGATAAAAAGGCCATGGACGAAGCAAAGGAAGAATTAAAACAGGCTTTGTTTATTCCTGATGTAAATGATGATGAAGGTTATGATTTACTTTCTGATGATGAAGAAAATAAATCGAATATCAATGTTGCACCAAAAATTGAAGAAGTTAAACAGAGTGAAGAAAAGAAAATTGATGAACCGTTTGTTTTAAAACAAGTTCCAGAGAAAAAATATGATGGAACAGATATTATATTTTCAAATGTAATAGATGAAAAGGCTGATAATGTTGTAAATTATCCATTGCTTGTTAATAAACCTAAAAAACAAGAGGTAAAGGTTGAAGAAAAACAGAAAACTGAGGAAATAAAAACTTCGGATTTATTGGTTAATGAAAAAGTTGAAAGTAAAGAAGATTTACCTAGAACTATTTCTACACCTATTGCGGTGAAAAAAGTAGAACCTTTAGAGGAAAGTAAGGATATTTTGACTGCACATATTGCATCGTATTCGACAAAGGATAGTGCGGAAAAAGGAATAACTTTTTGGAAAGAAAAATATCCATTGATTACACTTTTGAAATATTCTATAAAATACGAAAATGTGCCGGAAAAGGGAATGTTTTATAGACTTTATCTTACAGGGGATGAGGCAAAACTTGAGAATCTTTGCAATCAAATGAAAGCAAATAAAGATTGGTGTAATATCCTAAGATAAAAACTTTCTTGCTTATCATTTTAAAAGGTGTTATGTTATTTCCTATATTATAAATAATAAAGGAGATAACTATGACTATTGTAAAAGTTGAAACAAAACCTTTTGAAAATCAAAAACCAGGAACTGGTGGACTTAGAAAACAAACAAAAGTTTTTATGGAACCAAACTATCTTGAAAATTTTGTTCAAGCATCTATTACTGTTAGAAAAAATAATGGCGATAAACTTGAAAGTTGGGTTGTCGGTGGGGATGGAAGATATCCTGGAAAATTGATACTTGGCAAAATAATAAAAATACTTGTTGCTAATGGAATTAAAAAGGTTTTGGTTGTTGGTCGTGATTTGGTTTCTCCGACCCCTGCAATTTCAAACATTATAAAAAAATACAATGCAGATGGTGGTTTTATTCTTTCTGCATCACATAATCCTGGTGGAATAAATGGCGATTTTGGTATAAAAGTTGAAATGGCAAATGGTGGTGGTGCTCCGGAGGTTATCACTGATGCAATTTATGAAGAAACAAAAGTTATATCAGAATATTTGACTTTGGATATTTCAGATGATGATGCTTTGAATATGAGTGAAGTTGAATATCTTGATCCAATAAAAGATTATGCTGATTTAATGGAATCTATGTTTGATTTTGATGCAATTCGTGGTTGGTTTAAGGCTGGTCATACATTTAGATTTAATGCAATGAATGCTTCGACTGGTCCAGCAGCGATTGAAATTTTTGTAAATAGACTTGGTGCAAAGCGTGAATGGATTTTGAATTCTGTGCCAATGGATGATTTTGGTGGGGTTCATCCTGAACCAAATCCTACTTATGCAAAGGATTTCTTTGATGATATGATGGCAGGTCAGGCTGATTTTGGTTGTGCATGTGATGGTGATGGTGACAGAAATATGATATTAGGAAATAAATTCTATGTTATTCCATCTGATTGTTTAGCAATTATGACAAAGTATCATAAACTTGTTCCATATTATAAAAATGGACTTTCGGGTGTGGCTCGGTCAATTCCTACATCAAGTGCAGTTGATAAAGTTGCAAAAGAGATGGGGCTTGATGTTTATAATACACCTACTGGTTGGAAGTTTTTTGCAAGTTTGCTTGACGCTGGAAAAATAAATCTTTGTGGTGAAGAAAGTTTTGGTCAAGGTGGTGATTATATTCGTGAAAAAGATGGTATTTTTGCAATACTTTTCTGGCTTAATATTTTGGCAATTACTGGAAAATCTGTTGAAGAATTAGTTCGTGAAATGTGGAATGAAAATGGTCGTATTTTCTATTCTCAATACAGTTATGAAGGGGTTGATAAAGAAAAGGCAACAAAACTTTGGGAAGATATGAAAGCTATTGATCTTGATGGCAAAAAATATGGTAATTTTGAAATAGCAAAGAAGGAAGTTTTTGATTATACCGATCCAGTAAATGGTGAAGTTTCAAAGGCTCAGGGTGTTCAAATTTTAACAAAAGATAATGTTAGAATTTTCTTTAGACTTTCTGGAACTGGAACTGTTGGTGCAACAATCAGACTTTATATTGAAAAATATGAAAGTGATAGTTCTAAATTTTCAATGTCAGCACGCGAATATTTAAAAGATATTTATGTGCTTGTTGATGAAATTTTGGGTATAAAAGAAATATTTGGCGCTGATGTAAAACCAAGTGCAATAAATTAGTAATTTTGGAGTAGTTTATGTTTGAATCTTTATCAAAAAAATTGCTTAAAACTTTTGATGCAATTCGTGGAAAGGATAAACTTTCAGAAGGTGATGTAAAGGATGCGTTAAGGGAAATAAAGGTTGCTCTTTTAGAAGCGGATGTTTCCCTTTCGGTCGTGAAAGATTTGTTGAAACGAATTGAAGAAAAAGCTGTTGGGCAAAAAATTATTGAAGATGTAAGTCCTGCGAATCAAGTTGTGAAAATTGTTAATGATGAACTTGTTTCAATGCTTGGTGAAAAAAATGATGGTTTTGTTTTTGATAAAAAACCTTATGTCATTTTGATGGCTGGACTTAATGGAAGTGGTAAGACAACAACTACGGCAAAACTTGGGAAATTCATTACTGAAAAATATGGTAAAAAAGTTCTTATGCTTTCGACCGATGTTTATCGACCACAGGCAAGGGAACAACTTTCCATTTGGGGTGAAAGGATAGGGGTTGATACCTTACCAATTATTCAAAATGAAACTCCTTTTGATATTATAAAACGCGCAAAGAAAGTTTTTGATGATTATGATGTCGTTTTGGTTGATACTGCTGGTCGTGTAAGTATTGATGATGAAATGATGGATGAAATTTCAAAAATAAAGAAAGAAATTTTGCCATCAGAAATTTTACTTTGTGTTGATGCTTTGGTAGGTCAGGACGGTATAAATATCGCCAGGGCATTTAATGATGTGCTTTCATTAACTGGAATTGTTATGACAAGGGTTGATGGTGATGCAAGGGGTGGTTCTGCACTTTCTATGAAAGCAAGTATCGGTGTGCCGGTTAAGTTTTTGGGAAGTGGTGAAAAAATTGATGATTTAGAACTATTTTTCCCAGACAGAATTGCAAGTCGTATCCTTGGTATGGGGGATATTGTTTCGTTGGTTGAAAAGGCACAAGAAAAAATTGATGAGGCGGAGGCAAGTCGTCTTGCTGAACGAATGATGGCTGGGCAATTTACTTTTGAAGATATGCTTGCTCAGTTTAAACAAGTGAAAAAAATGGGATCTATTGCTGGGATTATGAAATTTCTTCCTGGTATTGGTGGATTGGCTGAAAAACTTCAATCTATGGGAATGAATGATGGTATGATGAAAAGACAGGAGGCAATAATTCTTTCTATGACATCAAAGGAAAGACGCAATCCTGATATTATTTTGATGGGGCGAAAAAAGCGTATTGCAAAGGGTGCAGGTGTTTCTGTTTCTGATGTGGAAAAACTTATTCGCCAATATCAAAAAACAAAATCAATGATGGATCAGATGAATAGTATGGGTGGTATAAAGGGACTTATGGCTATGGCAAAGCAAATGCAAGATAGTGGTGAGTTTGCAAATATGCCAGATTTAAGTCAATTTAAGTTATAGGGTGTTTTTTATGCTAAAGACTTTTTATTTTGTTCGCCATGGTGAAACAGATTGGAATAAGGTTGGTAAGATTCAGGGATCAACAGATATTCCATTAAATGAAATGGGAATTTTACAAGCAGAAAAATTATCTGAACATTTATCGAAAATTCCGGTGAACTGTATTTATTCAAGTCCTCTTAAACGGGCGAATATGACAGCAGACATTATTTCTAGAAATATTGGTGTTGGTGTAAAGGTTCATCCGTTGTTAAGGGAAATTTGTTTTGGTGATGCAGAAGGGCAAATTTATTCTGAATTACCACAAGATGCAAAGAAACTTTTGGATGCTATTTTTAGTGGTGGAAACGATGTGGGTTCAGGAAAACTTCCTAATGCTGAAAGTTTTGATGATGTTTTTTCTAGGTTTATGGAATTTATGAGTAGTATTCCTGATAATGAAGATAATATTTTACTTGTTTCTCATGGTGGATTTATAAAGATAGCATTACTTAAATTTTTGGGCGAACAAATAAGAATTGGAAATTGTTCGTGTTTTTCGTTTGAATATGATACGGAAACAAAAAATATTACTAATGTAAAATGTGTTTAAAAATTACTTGAAAAATTCTTTGAAAGTATTATAATACATTTTGTTTTGAAATTCTACCTATGCAGATGTGGCGGAACAGGTAGACGCAAGGGACTTAAAATCCCTCGGACATTTAAACGTCCGTGCCGGTTCGATTCCGGCCATCTGCACCAACTTAACTCATTGAATTTACTCACTTATTTATTTTAACTTTTTATAAAGTTTAAATTTTTATCTTTTGCAAAATACTTGTAAAAACAATAACTTAGCATTTTTGATGCTGTAAAAAGGTTAGGGGATTTTGCAAATGTTTAGCAACTGTATGGCAAAGTGTATGGCAAAAACAAAAATTAAGCCACATTTATGGTTGAGGAATGGGTTTTTTTATTGTAGAATGGAATTACCAAGAGTGGAAGGAAAAAGACGTTATTTGTGCTATTCCTTATATACAAATGATTATTATGAGGCTTTGGCTAAGATGGTTGAAATTAATGATTTTAATGACAAGTTTAATAAACTCAGTCAATTATATTCACAAATTAATGTTTATTGGCGTCGAAACCAATCTTCAGTATTTGGGGGATATGGATTTATGCTTAATATTCCTGATGAGTTAGTTTTATCAAAAAATAATAAGCCTGAAACATTGATTGAGTTTATGAAGGTATTTTCTGATATAAATGCAAATATTGAAAAGTATAGGCAAGAAAAGCAAGTTGTTGAAAATTTTGAAAAATTCAAGAAATTAGCAGATTTAATTGAAAAACAAGGTGGAATTCCATTTGTTGCAGGAAGTAATGCTAATATTACACCTCCTAAACATACACTTAAGTACATTTTGGAAAAAATGCTTCAAAATGCAAATAATTGTGAAGCTGAGACTAAGCGTAAGACTAACTTTTTCAATGGAGTTTTTACAAAATTAGGTTTATCTCCAGATGATGATTATTCAACTTTTCATAAAACAGATATTATTGATAAAATTTCACAAGATATAGCTAATGATGTTAATGTAAAAAACGACAATAAGCGTCAGAAACTTAGATATATAAAGGAATTTGTCTGTTTTGCATGTGAACTTGAACCTGATTTTTACAAGAAAAATATTCTTGTATCTATGCCAAAAATTGAAAAAACAAAAAAGAGTGAAAGACAACCTCATTTGCCATATAGTGAAGTTCAACTTAAGGAAATATTTAATCCAAAACATGAATTTTTTAAGGATAATCCTGAATTATTTTGGATTTGTTTAGTTGCTTTATTTACTGGTGCCCGTGCAAATGCAGCAACAACTTTGCAATACGGTGATATAATTGTAAAAGATGGTATGTATTGTTTTGAATTTAAAGAAAATCATGCTATAAAGCATTTGAAAAATGATGCATCGGAACGAATTGTTCCAATACATAAACAGTTGCTAGACCTTGGTTTTGTTGAATATTTTGAATTCAAAAAAATTAAGGAAAGTAAGAAAAATGATGATTTTATACTTTCAAAAATTTTAACTAGTGGTGGTGAATATAATAATAAATATTTGGATAGATATTTATTTAAGTTTTTTAAGGAAATAGGTGTAAAAGACAAAGGTTATGATTTCCATTCTTTCCGTAAAAATGCAAGTTTGGCTTTGCAATCTGCAGGTTTGATTCCAACAATTATAAATGCAATCATTGGATGGGAAGGTAAAGATACAATGGAACAATCTTACTCAAATTTTAGTTTAAAACAAATCAAAGAAGAGTATGAAAAATTTAGTTATGACTTCCTTCAACCTGAATTTGATAAGTGGAAGAAGATTATGGCAAAGAAATAACTTTATTCCTGTTGGAATGAGGTTGTTTAGCAAATTTGTGATTTTGCATAGGTTATATAATCATTATATTTATTATATGTTATATTTGAAATATAATCTTCCATGAATTTATAATCAGGTTCTCCATCGGAATTTACAGGAAGCATTATTTTTTCCCTTGAAATTCTTGTATCATTTATTTCTCTGTTGAAATTATATTTTTTTGATAAACGATTACATAGGGAAGCTAAAAATAAATATGTATTTTGATTAAAGGATTTATTTTTTAAATGAGTTATATGGTCACTTGCCACAAAAGAAAATGGTTCATAAAAAGTTGAACCAACACTACCACTGTTTGCAAGGCTTAAACAATTGTTAAATTTCCTCATTGATGATTTTTCATAGGAAATAAAATTATCAATACCATTGTTAAGTGAAGTTGATGAAACATAAGGTATCATACCTTTTGTTTGATTATCCTTTATAAGACGTTTTCCTCTTTGTATACTATCAAATAAATTTATAATACTAAATTCTTTCCACTTTTTATCTCTAAGTGTTTGAATTTGCTGATATTTTACCCCCCCATTAGTTTGGATTCAGCATAGCTTATATATTCCTTACGTTTTCTTATCATAACTTCCTTAATGTAGTCTTCCATAAACTTATAATCGGGAAGATTTGTGTTATTTACAGGAAGAAGAATATGTTCATTTTTTAATCTGTTTTCATTTCTTTTATAACCATAACTATATATATTTTTATTTTTATCAAGTGATGTTGTGAAAAATAATGCATTATGTTCATTTAGTAGTGGATTCCTTCCTATTTTAAGTGTTGTTGAACCAACAAAATTTTCCTTTTTATATATTGAATATCCAACAGACCCCTGACCATCACAAATAAAAACTAAGCAATTTCCTTTTGTTATATACTTTTTATCAGTTGTTATAAAATTCATTGTTCCATTATTTTTATTAGTTGCTCCTACATAAGGAATATTACCTGAATTAAATAATGAAGCATTTGAACATTTACATTTTTCAATAGTAAATAAATCACCAACTTTAAACTCTTTCCATTTCCTATCAGTTAACTTAAGCATTTTCAATATCCTCCTCTTCAAAAAGGTATTTACGGCCTTGCATAATCATTGAAAATTCAAATGATAAATAGTCACCAACAGTTTTTTCAAAATCTTCATCAGTTGGGATTTCGTCATTAAAATAATAAAAACTGTGCAACCATTCGTCAGTATCTTCAACTGTCGTTTTTACACAGAATTTTGTTGGAACTTCATTAACTTTATCAAACCAGACATCAAGTAAATGTTGTTTTTTATCTTTTGCACTTTCGGTTTCAAGTAATCCAATATGTGGAGCAACTTTATAACCATCATTTTCAAAATTGATAAATTTACAAATATGGTCTTTGTCGTGAGGTTTCCCTGCTGTAAATATAGCAATACAAGGCATGGTTCCGATACCATAAAATGTATCTTTGTTTAGTGTAATTACACCTTCCAATGTATGATGTTTTAATATATTTTGTTTTATAGCTGCTTCTTCCTTTGATTTCCCGGTCATAGATGATTGTGGGACAATAACAGCACATTTTCCACCTTTTACAAGTGAATCAAGCAAATGTTCGACAAATGCAATTTCATAAAGGTTTGGATTTTTCTTTGAACCTTGACTGTATGGAGGATTCATCATACCAACATTACAACCATTTAGTTGAAGTTTATTACTTGGTTGTTTCAAGAAATCTTCACATTGTAAATTACTCTTACCATCACCCCTTAAAATCATATTTGTTGTTGCAATAGCAAACATATAAGGTTGTAATTCAAAACCAAAAAGTTGATTTTGTCTTATGTTTTCCCTTTCATTAGGATTTTTTGCTTTTGCAAACATGTTATGCATTGCCGCAATAAGGAAACCACCAGTTCCACAACAAGGGTCAAGGATTTTATCGTCAGATTGTAAATCAAGTAAATCACAGAATAATTGAGTTATATGTTTTGGTGTTAAAACAATACCTAAACTTTGACCATTATTACCACTATAACTCATAAATTCGCCATAAAAACGACCGATAAAATCCTCTGCAGAACTATTATATTTTATTGATTTATAAATTTTTTCATATAAAAACTCTGCATAATATTTTAAAGGAGTTTTACCTAATGTATCATCCTTTTCATTTAACTTCGTAGCATCTTTTATTACGGAAAATTGTGATAATATTTTATCCCTTTTAACATCAGGAGCAACTCTAACTCGCTTAAGATTATCTTGTATAGCATTGTATATTTTTTGACCATCAGTTTTTATACTATCCCCAGTTAAATTATCAATGGAAAAATTTCCTTGTTCAGCTTCATCCAAAGCAAGTAAAATACCTGAAACTACTAGTGGTTTTTCGGTATCGGTTAAATTTCCATAATTTCTTAAATCTTCATGAAGTTGGCTTGCATCTTTTAGGATTTCCTCGGTTTCCTTTTCAATGTTTGTCTCTTCCTTTAATATTTCATGGGTGTAATATTCCATAATGTTTTTATCATTAAAACTTATAAAGGATTCAACATCTGGTAATTCCCTATAATATTCTGTTGTATCAACGAAAATAGGGCTTATTTTATGTATTTTTTGATTGCCTGAAATCCCAAATGCAATTACTTTTTTAAAGGATGTATTTTTTATTAAATGTTTTGCATAAAATAATGCTCCATTGACTGCATAATCGACACATGAATTTGGGTCTTGAAGTATAATATCATTTTCTTTGTTGATATGTTTATTAATATCAGCTTTATCTTCAATAACTAAAATAAAATCTTTTACAATACCTACATATTCAGGATAACCGACATTGCCTGTTCCTTTTTTGGAGGCTGTTTTTAATGCTTCATTAATTTCTTTAATGGAACTTCCTTGAGGTTCAAGTTCAATATCTGCTTGAGTTAATAATTTATATACCCACAAATCGGTTTTTGCTTCCTTTTTTGCCATTTGATAACTCCAATAATAATTTTATCTTTTAAAATTATATCATAGTTTATGAATAAAATCAAAATTTTTGTTATATGTTTCGGGATAAAACACGTTAACTAATTGTCACCTAAAATGAGTAACAAATAATTTGTCCGTAGTTTTACACTACAAATAATTAATGTAAAGTTTGTTACATCGATGTAATAAGGTTTGTGTTCCCAGCAATACAAACCTATAAAATTCTTAATTTTTACTCAAAAATGGCTATTTTTCTTGCGTTTTTATGCATTTTTTCGCTTACAAACCCAAAACAACACGACATAATTATATATGTAAAAACAAAAATGAAAGGGTTTAAAAATGCTTAAAAAATTTAAAAATTGGTTAATCGAAAACAACTATAAAATCAACACTGCTAAAGATTATGAAGGCAGAATTGAAAGACTTTGCAAAAAGGAAAACATCTCCTTGGATATGCTTATTCAAAATATTGCAAATATACTTCCTGAATATGAAACTGGAGATAAATATGCTTATGGTAATAGAAGCCATACATCAGTTAAACAGGCTTTGCGTAGATTTAATAAATTCTTGAGTGTGGAGGTTAGATAAGATGTTTCAAATAAAAGTAAACGGAATTTTAATGCCTACGATTTACTATAAACTTCGTGATGCAATGAATGCATGTAGAGCAGAAAAACAACGTGGTCATGTTGTAGTAACTGAAATTGTAAGGATATAAAAATGGATATTATAACATTAAATGATAACTTCCGTAAAAGCCTTTTAGGTGGAAAAGTGATGTTGACCAGAGGCATTTTCAGTAAGGGGCAAAAAGCAATAAATGAAATCTTGGATAGTGTGAAGATGTTCAATGATTTCAACCACAAAAATGACCCATACAATGAACACGATTACGGAAGTTTTGAGTATGATGGTGAAAAGATAATGTGGAAAATTGATTATTATGACCGGAATTTACAATACTACTCAGATAATCCTGCAGATATAACAAAGACCATTAGAGTAATGACTGTTATGTTAGCAGAAGAATACTAAACATTCCATAAATTCACATAAATAAGCCAGAATTGAGTAGTTACAGTTCTGGCTTATAATTTATAATCTAAGGTTGTTTCGTTGATATGGGGTAGAAAGGGATTGATTATTTCTTTTCAATATTAAATAAATCTTGTGAAAGTATCATCCTATCACTATCAAATTTATTAAAATCCGTTATTTTTATTTCCTTAATTGTGTAGGATTCAACTTTGGCTATACCATCTTCAATTTTATCAAGTTGTATACAATATGTTGGTATTTTTTGTTTTAAAATTATCCTATATATTGCAATTTTTAAATCAATATATGAAAAGTTATCACCATTTAGTAACAAGTGAAAATGCCAATCCTTTGATATTCCATTTTCTGCAAATGCTATAAATGGTAAATGTTTTTTATTCCAATGTCTTTTAAGTAAAAATTTTTCAAAATCTCTCATAATACTTTTTAAATGATTTATGGAATGTTCAAGATTATTACTCTTCAAATTTTCCGGAAGTTGTATTGTCATAAGATATTTCGGCTTGTAAGTGTTATCAATCCATTTTATTAATTCAGTTTTTAAGTTTGTCATTTTTATGCAATCCTTAAATAATTATTTTTAAAAAATTAGGGTATAAAAGTGACAAAGGATTTTGTTGTAAATCCTATTGTTATAATCAAACGGATTTTGTTAACTTTTAAGCGATTAACAGCCTTAAATATCCCAAAATCCTATGTATGTGCACAATCTGTAGAACCGACTTCAATTTTGATTCAGACTTTCGGGAATTTTTTAGGTATAAAAAAACACCCCATAATTTAATATGAGGTGTCTTTCGTTTAAGATTTAAAAGCTGGTAAAACTTTTTTCAACTCTTGCATAAGTCTTTTTACAACCAGAGGACAAAAACTTTCACCAACTAATTGTCGTAAAAGTTTGTGATTACCTTTTGCCCAGTCAGGTATATCATTATAATAAGTGTCTGGGAGACCGGTAATTGCGAAAAGTTCTGCAATGGAAAAAGGTCTTGGGTCGGAATAAGTACCATCAGGTTTTTTATAACCAGGATGAACAGACCAATCACCACTTATACTATCACTAGACATAACAATAGTTGGGCATGGTTCATCCCATTTAGCTCTACCAAAAGCACTTTTATGTTGAGCTTTTGATTCAGTTCCGTTGATATTTTTTATTTTCCATTTACCAATATTTAATAAAGCTGATTGACCGGTTGGTGTATGTCTTAAACATTCCGCTTGGTCTGGATTAACATATTCTGCATAGTGTAGTGGATTATTTTTATCACGTTCACCAGGTTCCAGTGATTTAAATCTTCCATTACCTATAACATCTTTTAATGTTAAAATTTTATCATCTTTCTTTGGAAAATTCCATTTACCAAATTCCTTTTTACATGCAAGGATTATTCCTCTTTCCCTTTTTTGTGCGGTTCCATAATCACATGCTTTTATTTTGTTAATGTTTACTTCATAACCAAGATTTGTTAAAAAATCTGTGATGTATTGTTTGATAGTTTTACCACCCAATTTATTTGTAATAATTGGAGATTGTTTATCTGATATGAAGTAAGGAACATTTTCAATCAATAAAAAATCAGGATTTGTAGCTTGGGTAATATCTAAAACATCCAAAAATAGTAATGTTTCCGGGTCGTTAAGATGTTGACCACCAGCTAATGAAAAAGGTTGACATATAGGGGATGCTAATATTCCCGAACAACCAGTTTCAATATAGGATTGGATTATTTCCTTTTTCTTTTCTCTTATATCACCAATAATCATTTTATCATCTTTATATAAATCTTGGTGATATGTAGCTCGGACTATATCCAATTCATTTGAAACAGCACATTTAAAACCAATATCTTTTAATAGATAAGTACCTATCCCCCCACAAGAAAAGAGGGATAGGTATTTTACTATATTTGTATTATTATTCATTTTTACCTCCGAAAACAGTCCATTTTTCGCTATATTTTCTGTCAGAAAAGACTTCTAAATATTTTTGGTTTGGACATATTTTTTCGATTGAAGAATAATAATAGTCTGGTTTAGTGGTTTTGTTTGTTTGGTGTTCAAAATAAATTGAATCAAATATAAATTTATTATTTTGATTAATTTTATATTTATTTTTTAAACCTATTAAAAGTAGCTCGTGGTGGTTTTGGATATAAGTATTTGTATTTTTAATATCTTTATCCCAGACGAGGCTATTTTGATATACAAAACCAAGTTCATTTATAGTAGATAATGCTTTTGATAAGTCATTTGGTTTGGTCCAGACAAAACAAATTGCATCATCTGCTATAGGGAGATGAGTCAAATCATTTTTATTGTATGAATTAGTCAAATCAATGTATATTACATTATATAAGGTATTATTTTTGATTTGACTTTTTTCTTCAATAATTTCTTCATCATCATAAATTTCGGATGGATTGATATGAATTGACTCTTCTTTTTTATTTTTTTGAAGTAATCTGAGTGCTAAGGAACGAGTGGCTAAGATATTATTTTCTTTTGCGTAATCGATTGCAAGGTCGACAGACTCTTTGGTTAGTTGTTGGATTTCCCAAGCCTGTTTGTGTTTTAGGTTGAGTATTTGTTCGACAAATTGTTTTGTCATAACCTTAGAGTCAATATCGGTTCTTGCTCCCTGGGCACTTGGTGTCTCATTCAAAAGAGGTTTGATTTTTTCAAACTCAAGTCTTAAGAGTAAAATAGATTTTTCGATTAATTCATTTGTAAATTTTACATAAGAATTTCGAGAGCTATTAGACTCTTCTTCTTTGAGTTGTTTATCTAAAGTCTCTCTTTCGAGACGTATTGCTTCAATATTTCTATCAAAATCATCTTTAAAAATCATTTTAAATGTTTCCTTAAAATTTTGTTTAAAAATTAGGGGGAGAGCTTATTCACGATGTAAAACAACAAAAGTTGTAGTAGGGTAAAATTCACCCTCTATATATAAAGAATGGGTAAAAATTTTAAAAACATACGGCTCCGAATTAGTTGTTTTATATATAAAATGCTAACCTGTTGATTTTACGGGGAAATTATGTAAAATTTTTTTTTAATATTTTTTCATTAGTATAAAAAATAACTTCGTTCGAGTTGAAACGAAGTTAATATTATATAATGAATATTTTATTTTTTACTTTACTTAATGGATAATATATTGTATATTATATATAAATAATCAATTTAATGGATAATATATTGACTATTATGGCATATTTATTAAAAACAAATCAAGAGGTGCAAAAGGAAATTGCATTTCGGTTTAAACAAAAAAGGTTGGATAAAAACCTTACACAAGAAGGTTTATCCGAACGTTCGGGTGTTTCACTTGGAACATTAAAACGTTTTGAAAATAGTGGAGAAATATCATTACAAGCATTATTAAAAATTGCTTTGATATTAAATGTATTGGATGAGTTTGATAATTTACTTAAACCTGATGATAAACCTGTATCGTTAATCAATCCTGTTAAAGTAAAACAACGTAAAAGAGGTAAATTAAAATGAAATTAAATGTATACCTTAATACTTATGGTTCAAGAAAATTTGTAGGTGTATTGGAAGATATAGGTGCAAAAATTTATTTTCAATATGCACCTGAATTTATAAAGGAAGGTATTGAAATTTCACCTTTTAAACTACCTTTACAGGAAAGAGTATTTGAAGGTGATAATAGTATTTTTGGTGGTTTATTTGGTGTATTTAATGATAGTCTTCCGGATGGTTGGGGGTGTTTACTTCTTGATAGGAAATTACAAAAACAAGGTTTGTCATTTAATTCAATAAGGCCACTTCATAGGCTTTCAATGGTGGGTAATAATCCTATGGGAGCATTGGAATATGAACCATCTGAAGATATTGATGATATGCCTGATGTAAATTTGGATTTTTTGGCACAAGATGCAAAGAAAATATTACTTGATAAATCAAATAATGGTCTTGATGAACTTTTGAAATTAAATGGTTCATCTGGTGGTGCAAGACCAAAAATTGTTGCGTTGGTATCTAATGATAAAAAAACAATACTTTCTCCATCAAAGGATTTTCCTGATAATTTTTCACATTGGCTTATAAAATTTTCAAATACTCAGGATGATAAAAACCTTGGTGTTCAAGAGTATGTTTATTCACTTATTGCAAAGGATGCAGGTATTGAAATGCCTGAAACTTATTTATTTCCATCACAAATTTCCAGTGGATATTTTGGTGTAAAAAGATTTGACCGAGTAGGAAATCAAAAAGTTCATACTCATACTGCATGTGGTTTACTTAATGCTGATTTTCGTGTTTCAAGTATGGATTATACAAACCTTTTAAAACTTACTTTTGTCTTAACAAAAGATATTAAGGAAGTTGAAAAAATGGTTCGTCTTATGATATTTAATGTTAAAGCAGGTAATAAGGATGACCATACAAAGAATTTTTCATATTTGATTGATAGGAATAATAATTGGAAACTAGCTCCTGCATACGATTTAACACCTTCGTTTGGAATAAATGGAGAGCAAACAACAATGGTAAATGGTAAGGGTAAAGATATTACCAATGATGATTTTATTACCGTTGCATCTGAGTTTGATATTGATAAACAAAAGGTTTGTGAAATGATTGAAGCGGTTGATAATTCATTAAGCAACTATGAAAAGTTAATGAAACAATATAAATAATATCCTAGTGAAATTTTGACTTTTAAAAAATCTTTCCGCGCGTATAAGGGCCTTTTTAAAATTGAGTATTTTTTTGTTAGGGCTCCAGGTCCACATCACACATCCGAGATACTAGGTACCAGGGGTTCCCTCTCCCCATTAGGTATCCCCGGGGTTCCCCTTCTAGGGTACTCCCCCTTATAATATATATAATGTGTATTATTTAAAAAAACGTTTACGATTGTATTGTTTTAGTTTATAATTAATAAATGTAATGCAAGATGTATTGCATTAGATGAAAATAAAAAAGTGAGGTTGTTAGATAACTAAGCTTTTTAGGGTAAATTTTGGGTATGTCGGAAATCCGGCCATCTGCACCAACTTAACTCATTGATTTTACTATATTTTTTATAATATATTATTTCGTTTTTTTGTGAGAATTTGTTATTCATCATTTGATGGGGAGTTTTATTTTTCCTTGAAAGTATATTTAAGAGGATTTAGAATATAGGAAGATAAATAAAAACAGGAGATATAAAAATGAAGAAACTTATAATTACACTATTTGCTTTAATTACATCATTTACAGCTAATGCAAAAGAATATAATGTAAATGAAACTAAAGATTGTTCTCAAAATGCAATTCTTATGCTTTGTGATTTGGAAGGAGAGCCAATTACAGGAATTGTAAAACGTTATTATGATAATGGAAATTTGAAGGTAGAAGTAAATTATAAAGATGGTAAGTTGGAAGGTTTAGGCAAAGTATATTATAATAATGGAAATTTGAAGGAAGAAGTAAATTATAAAGATAATAAACTAGAAGGTTTAAGCAAATTCTATTATGATAATGGTAATTTAAGAGCAGAAAGAAATTATAAAGATGGTAAGCCGGAAGGTTTGTCCAAAGCCTATTATGAAAACGGAAATTTAAAAGCAGAAGAAAATTTTAAAGATGATAAGGAGGAAGGTTTAGGCAAAGGATATTATAATAATGGAAATTTAAAAGTAGAAGTAAATTATAAAGATGGTAAGGAGGAAGGTTTGTCCAAAACCTATTATGAAAACGGAAATTTAGAAGCAGAAGAAAATTATAAAGATGGTAAGCTGGAAGGTTTGTCCAAAGCCTATTATAATAATGGAAATTTAAAAGAAGAAGTAAATTTTAAAGATGGTAAAGCTGTATCAGGTTATATGTATGATATTGATGGTGAAAAAAAAGAAATGACAAATGCTCATTTACACAATATGACGAAAAATCTAAAATAACTAGATTTTTATAAAAAAATGATTAAAGTTCTCTTTGTTTGTCTTGGTAATATCTTTTTTATTCCTTTAAAATCTGAAATATATAAATGGATTATATGTTGATGCTGCGATTGATGTAACCGATAGGAAGAACAAAATCATAATCCAAATATTAACCAAAATATGAATATATTTATTTTTTGGCTTTTCCGCAAAATGTTTGAATATTGGCATTGCACATAAGATTGCGGCAATAAACATTATTTTTTCAATATTATCTATGTAATATGATATTTTGAAAGCTGGATAGTTTTTGAAAAGTCCAAACATATTTTCAATATATTCAATCGCATTTGTAAGATTTTTTGCCCTGAACATTACCCAACCAATTACTACTATAAATAGAGTATAGATATGTTGAACTATGGCTATTTTTTTACCCTCTTTTTTATTAAAACCTGTAAGTTTTTCAATTATGTTAAACATACCGTGCCACAAACCCCATACGATAAAATTCCAACTTGCCCCGTGCCAAATTCCAGTTGCAAGGAAGACTATAAACAAATTGATATAGGTGCGAATTTTTCCTTTTCTATTTCCACCAAGAGGAATATAAAGGTAATTTTTAAACCATGATGAAAGAGAAATATGCCATCTTCTCCAAAATTCAGTGATGGATTTTGAAATGTATGGGTAGTTGAAATTTTCCAAAAATTTGAAACCAAATATAGAGCCAAGACCTATGGCCATATCTGAATATCCACTAAAATCATAAAATAGTTGAAAACTGTAAGCGATAGCACCAATCCAAGCAATACTGGTTTGAACTTCAAATACAGATGTGTCAAAAATTTTATCTGCGACTGCACCCAAAGTATTTGCAATTAAAACCTTTTTTGCAAGTCCAATGATAAACCTTTTTACACCATAGACAACCTTTTCAAAATTTTCCTCGCGGTTATCAATTTGCTTATCAACATCGCTGTATTGCACAATAGGTCCCGCAATAAGTTGAGGAAATAAACAAATGTAAAGGGCGAGCTTTAAAATATCTTTTTGAACTTTTGTATCTCCGCGATAAACATCAATCAAATATGACATGGCTTGGAATGTATAAAATGAAATTCCAATAGGCATTACTACATCAATAAAATTAAAATCAGATGTGAATAAGGTGTTAAGGTTTTCCATTATGAAATTAAAGTATTTGAAGTAAATAAGAAATGCTAAATCCGCAATGATAGTTGTGGTTAAAATTGCCTTTTTATATTTTGGAAATTTATCAAGGTAAAAAGCCCCAAAATAATTTATTATTATGGTTAAAAGCATTATTGATAAATATTTTGGTTCACCCCAAGCATAAAATAAAATACTTGCAATCAATAAAATATGGTTTTTAAACTTATCCTTTACCAACAAGTATAGTGAACAAACGATTGGTAAAAATAAAAATATAAAAGTCATAGATGAAAATAACATTTTTTTAGTCCTTATAAAAATTTATTATATATTATCCCTTACAGTAATCCATTTCAAGAATTTAAATTTTTTAGATGTTGACGAGCATAATTTTCCTCAATTAAAATTATAAGAATGTCAGGCTTGTATTTATAAATTTCATTTTTCCATCTTGAAAGATTCAAATTGTTAATTCCAGCAGCGTTACATCTTCTTTTTTTTACTTCTTTAAATGAAGGAGCTAAAAATGTAACAAAATTTTCTGTAAATGAGTTTCCAATAATCATTACTTTTTGATTATTTTTTGATTTTTTATATTTAAAATCTTTGCCGTTATCTTTTGTTTTAATAAGTTGTAGGTCTGTATCATTATAATCATAGTAGTCGTAATCTATATTTAAATTACACATGTTTTTTTGTAGATTTAATGCTTTACAATTTGAGCCTTTTATAAAATTTCTATTATATTCTGCTCGAACTTCTTTTGAAGAAAATTTTTTAAAATCATTTAATGGTAGGATATTTAAAGTAGGAAAATCTTTTTTAATTTCATTCATTAAAACTGTATAACCATTATATGTTCCCCAATCAGTCCAGTGATGATCTGTGCGGAAATAAATATATGATTTTTTATTCGCCTTTTCCAATTCAGTAAATGGATATATAATATTGAAATTGGATTTTTCTTTTATAAAGTTGATTAAAGTATAAAAATTTCCTATTTGTTTTTTATATTTATCAAAGATATTGTCATTTTCAAATAAAATTTTTTCAGGAACAACTTCTATATAACACTTGATATTATTTTCTTTACAAAATTTCTTGTAAAATTTTATTCCATTTAAAGTATCTTCTAATAATTGATTTGAATATGTGAATGAGTTAATATTGCCCTTATAAAACATTATATTTTGTTTTTTAAAATATATTGCAGAATTGTTTTGGCATTCTTTTGTAAGATAACAAGAAGTGATTGAAAAAATATTAGTAAGAAAATCTCTTCCATTGAATCTATCATTGAACCAACTATCAAACTGAGATCCGTATTTTTCATTTAATTTACCGTTCGAAAACAAAGGTTGATATTTTGCTAACATTCTGTTTTCTTTATCTGATTTTTCTTTGTCTGAAATTTTCATCATAGGTATGAATAAAAGGATTCCAAACAACACAATAAACACAGCATCAATTTTGTTTCTTTTTGAATGAATAAATTTTACAATAATATATGAAATAGTTAAGTAAATACATAATAATATTATTAATATAGTGTAGTTTATTGTAAAACTATTTGATATATTTAGACTGTCTTTGTATGTTATGTAAGGATCATGATTATTAGATATTATTGTAAGTGTATCTTTATTTTTATCAAATGAAAGTTGTGAAACATCTTTGCTTTTATTAAATTTACTTAAATCAAGTTTTTTGCCATTGATTTTTAAGTTAGAAATTTCAATTGTTCCTTTTTCTGTTCCTGGGTCAATTCTGAAACGAAAAATCTTTCTTGTTGGAATGGATATTTGTATGTTTTCCCAGTCTTTTGAAACTTTTTTTCTGATAGAATATCTTTCAGAAAAAGGCTCGTCTTTTTGTTTAGTGTAAAAAATTTGGTATTCAATATCTTTTGTTGTTTTTTGTGTAAAAGAAACAGAAACTTCTTTTTTTACGAAAGATTCAATGCTTAAAAGTAGTAAAAACAAACTTACAATTATGACCCAACTTTTTTTCATTTATAATTCCTTTTATAAAAACGGTGGTTTAATTTGCAATATTAAAATAAGTTATATGATTTTTCAAGGAATTTATTCAAAACTAGGAAATGTCTATATTTTTTGATTTTTGGTGGAAATTTAAATAATATTAAAAAATTAAGGACCGTTTAATTTTTAATGTTTGTTTTCATTTTGTTCTTGACTTTTTTATAAAATTGAGTTATCTTGTTTTTGGATAATGAAAGGGGAAAAAATGATTTTTGATGCAAAATTTGTGTATGGTGATAAAATTTTAGATGTTAAGGTTTCTCTTGCTCTTGATACGGTTTTTCTTTTTTCTAATTCTTTACCAGATAATGTTGTTCCAAGGGTTGGCGATGAAATTATTTTGGATTTCGAGGATGCTCATTTGATTGTAACTTCGGTGGTTTCTTTGGTGACTGGGCAAAATAATGAATGGGATAATTATGCTTTGAAGGTGGAGGTAAAGTAGGTGATGTTTGGGCGAAGTGATATTTTACATTATGTTAGCGAAAAATATAAAACTGTGCCTGAAAAATTGTGGCCGAAGAAATATCCAACTTTTGAAATATTAAGACATAATCATAATAAAAAGTGGTATGCTTTGTTTGGTCAGGTGGATGCAAAATATCTTGGGTTGGAAAAAGGTAAGAAAATTGATATTTTAAATGTAAAGGCAAGTCCTGATTTTATTGAGTTTTTATTGGCTCAACCTGGATTTTATCCTGCCTATCATATGAACAAAAAAAATTGGATAACAGTTGTTTTGGATGAAAGTGTAGAGCCAGAAAAAATTTTTCAACTTATTGATGCAAGTTACAATATTACTGTTTAGTCGGTCATTGTTATAAATCCGTCATCGCCGTATAAACTTTTTCCATTTATGTAGAAAGTTTTTCCGTCATCATTTGGGTTGTGTAGGTGGTATCCTATAAGATGTAAAAGTTTTTCATTTATTCTATAATGAGTTGGATTTTTTATTTTAAATTCATTTACATTTGAACAATTAAAACATTTTACAAACATAGGAATGGTAGCAACTTCTTTTGATAAAATAGAATGACCTCGTTTATTTTCTCCGATAAGTTCACCGTGGTCACTCATATATATAACATAAGTTGGAGCATTAGTTTTTTCGGCGACATTTTTTGCATAATTGAAAATTTTTCCAATTATATAATCCCAATAGAAAACAGAATTTTTATATTCAGAGATTTTTTCTTCGGCTAATGAATTATCTGATGGTTTAAATTTTTTCCATTTATCCCCAAATTTTTCGTAGTGGTTTTTATAATCAAAGTGCATAATATTTTGGTGATAAAGTATAAAATTTTTATTTGAAAGTTCAGTTAATTTTGGAAAATAATTAAGGGCAATTTCTTCGCCGTTTTTATTTACTTCGTTTTCTATTAAATATACGAAATCAATTTTATCTTTGTAATCAGGAGAAGTATTTTGTGCTTCGATAAACCATGATTTAAATCCTGCATTTTTGACCAATTGTAAAATATCTGATTTTTTATTTATTTGAACATCGTGATTTTCTGGTTCTCGTTGCATATAAAAATTCATCATCACAGAATATATTGTGGAAACGCTTGATGAAAAACCTCGACTATACCAAAAAGTAGCATCATTTTTTAAATTATCAAGGTGTGGAGTGGTGCTGTCTTGTCTTGTCTGTTTCGTTGCCGAGTCAATGGAAAAAAAGTTTGGGTTACCACTTTCTCCGAATATATAAATTATGTTGATTTTTTCAGGTGAAGTAATTTTTGTTATTTCATAGGGTTTGAAATTTGTATTGTATCCGCGAAATAATAATTTAGGAATTGCTTTGAAAATTATAAAATTAGTTTTTCGTGTTGTCGCAATAAATGTTGGATTACTTTCTCTTTCAGAAGCATAGAAAAATGCACGATTTTGGCGATTTACATCTATAGCCATATAAAATAGTGCAATAGATAAAATTATTGTTGAAATTTTACTTCGTTTTATATTTTTATCAAATTTTTTATCAATCCAAAATAGTAAAACAAAAGGTATTATTACGGATAATGGTGCATAAAATAAATGTATCGAATGTAAGGCACCGTCAAATGTATCTTTTAACTCACTTATCATCCAGATGTATGTGTATGGTGTTGATAAAGATCCAAAAAATGCAAAATGACATAATTCCATTGTCATAAAGATGCCCCAAAAACTCCAAAGAAAATAACGGAATTTTTTTGAGTGAGTTGATGAAGAAAGTATAGCAAATAAAAATATTTGAGTAACCATTCCACCACTAAATTTTATAGGGGACGATTGGAATAGTTTAAAAATTATATCTGGTAACATAAATATAAATGTTACAAGTAATCCTTGAATCATAATTTTTGAAATGAAATCTAATTTTTTATTTTGCATTTTTTATTTGTATTTTATTGTTAGTATTAAAATTTTATTAAATAAATATACTTTTACCTTTTTTGAGTATTTTTTTATCGATAATATCGGTAAAAAACCTAGTAATTTCAAGGTGATACCCCCCCCAATGGTCAATAGTTTATACTCATATAAATAAGAGTATTTTTCTTTTAAAATTGAACGGAGTTTTGCAGTAGCCATATTTATTTTATAATTTTGAACTTTGGCAGTGTTTTCTTTGTGATCTCTGTATAAAAGAAGAACTTTATCAATGTTATGAAATTTTGTGTATGGAATAAGATCTATCCATAATTTGTAATCTTCTGCAGGTGTAAATTTTTCATCATACTGTATATTATTTTCTGTCAGTATAGATTTCCTTATCATGGCACAAGGGTGAGAAACAGCAATACTATTTAGTAAATTTATTTTTATATCCGCATCTTCAATTTTATGTTTCGATTTCCCATGATTATTTTGAAAATATTGAATTTGCCCACTTACGACACCAACATCAGGATTATTGTCAAGATAAGTAGCCTCTTCATAAAAACGTGTAGGAATAGATATATCATCATGATCAATAATAGCAATATATTCACCTTTTGCAAGATTTATAAGTTTATTTCTGCTTGGTGTTATACCTATATTTTTTTCATTTGATAGGTATTTTATTCTTTTATCTTTATAAGATTTTACGATTTTTTCCAATTCTTTATTATTAGGAGAATCATTTAATATAATAAGTTCAAAATCAGTAAATGTTTGAGAAAGAATACTTTCTATTGTTTTGGTTAAATATTCTTTTGGTGTATTATATATAGGCATAAGTGCAGATATTTTAGGCATATTTTAACTCCTTTTCTTATTATATACAGGTATTTTAAGTATTTTTATTATAGTTTTTCCGGAGGTGGTATCTTTTTTTTGATAAAGAAGTTCTTTCCAAAATTTTAAATTAAATAATATTGTTATAAATTCAAAATCAATAATTTGTTTTAGTTTTGGTGTGATAACATCCTTTATTGTGTAATTTTGTGCATATATTATGTATCCAAAAATCCTTTCAAATATATGAGCAAGAGTTCCATCATTGTGATTTAGTGGTTTTTCAAAATCATATATTGAAAGATTAAGTTTTTGTATAGGGATAAATAATTCTGATTTTGCAATAAACATTGTGCCACAAACATACTTTTTTGTTTTTAATGTAAGATTTAGATTTTTAAAAATTTCATCAATTTTTGATTTTATTTTCTTAAATTTTGTTTTGGAACAGATAACTTTATAATTTGAACACATACCTATGTTTTTATTTTTAGAAAGAATAGAGATTGTTTTTTCAAAATTTTTCTTTGAAGATATGAATGATAGTAGGTATTTTCTCCAATGATTATTGCTTAGATTATGATAGTTATAAAATACATATCCATTTATATCTCTTTTTGTATGTAATTTTATTATATAACTATAATTGTTCAAATTCACTTTATTTAAAATATGAATAAATGGGGCAATATCGAATCCTCGGTTTTCAACTATTTCGATTTTTGCATTTGGAAAAGATTTGTTTATTTTATTTATAAGTGAAATATTTTTTTCAACCATTGTTATATATAGTTTAAAAGGAACAGTTATATTTTTTATGCAGGTTTCTAATTCCTCGTATAAATTTATGTAGTATATATGACAATGAACAAGAATTGGTTTCATTTTATTCCCTTGATAAATTTAATTCCAAATAATGTTATTATTTTAGATTTTCCATCTAAAGATTTTTTTATTGAAAGAATATTTTTGAAATTAAATATTTGTTTTAGTTTATATAAATAAAATGATAATGGAAAATCGTTTTTCAATTTTTTTTCAAGTGTTAAAATTTCCTTTTTTGCTTCCTGAAAATAAATGTCTTTTTTTATAATTTTTGATGAGTATTTTATCAATTTTTTAAAGAATATATTTTGATAAGTTTTAAATAAATTGTTGTTTTTTAAAAAGTTATATGTTTCATTAAGAGAATAAAAATCAGAAATATTTTTTTTGTAATCCATATTGCTTAAAGTAGATGAGTTATGAATTAAATAATTATAAAGTTTTTCTGGGATAGCATATATATTTTTACAGCAACAAATATATTCAAAATTAAACCATTTATCAAATACACAAGTTATATTAGGGTTGTTAGGAAATGTTATTTTAAAATTTTTAACTATTTCTGTTTTAAATAATTTATTCCATAAAGGATAACTATAGTAATTTATATATTCAAAATTTTTAAATTTCCCAAAATGTTTTATCGCATAATTAGTATTTCTGTTTCCAAGTCGTATATGATTTACATTACATTCAACCATATCTACATTTTGTGTATTCATAGTATTATATAATGTTTCAATTGTATTTTGTTCTATATAATCATCGTTATCTATAAAGATAAAATATTTACCTTTTACTTTTTGTAATAATTCCATCCTTGTGATATGATCACCCTTGTTTGTTCTTGTATGAACAATAATTCTTTTGTCATTATTTGCAAAATTTTTTAATATTTGTAAAGAATTATCTGTTGATCCGTCATCAATACATATTATTTCAATATTAGTATATGTTTGAGAAATTATACTGTTCAAACATTTTGTTAGAAATTGTTCAGCATTGTAAATTGGTAGTAATACAGATATTAAAGGATAGGATATCATATATTATACCTTCCAAAAATCGTTAAGCCATAGGGTTGGTTTTATATGGCGAAAACCATATTTGGTGGTATAGCCTTTAAATGCTTCCTCTGGATTTGGGTGACCATGAAAAATTAAAATTTTTGCCTCTTCTGGAAGTCTTGGTTCTTTAAACCAATTTATTGGAAATGGCCATAAACAATGGCGTTTGAAACTGATACACCATTTTTTATTCCAATATTTTAGTATGCCCTTTTTCATCATCATCCATGAAAGATATGCTTGCTCATTTCTGAATTGTTTTCTGATTTGAAAGCGATTTTCTTCGAAATAATCTAAAACATCACTATGTTTTCCAATGGTGAATCTGAATACAGAAGAATTACCAATATAATTTTTAAAATCCCAGTCTTTTATGATTAAGAAATCTCCTTTTACTTTAAAAAATTCATCGATATTTCTTAAAATTAAAGTATCAAGGTCTAAAAATAATGCATCACCTTTTAAATCGCCAAGTTTTTTTGAAAAAATTCCAAGTTTACGCCAACCTCTTTCAGGACCAGCTTCGAATATTACTTCTGGAAGAGGAAATGTTTCAATACCCTTTTCAAGTCCTGTTGCATCATCAGTAAAACAAACAAAACGGTGTGGAAGAGTTAAGTTCTTTTCAACCATTTTATGTAAACGGTTAACATACTGAGGACCAAATTTTGTTCCCCATTTCATACAAACAATATTAACAACAGTATTTTTCATGAAAATTTCCTTAAATTATAGCCATTTTTGGGCAGTTATTTAAAATCGTTGTAATTATACGAATCTTTTCCTATATTTGCAAGATATTTTTAAGATATTACTTTATGTAATTAGTGATATTAAATGCTTTAAACTTGTATTTTTGAATAATGTATGATATCCTATTTTTATACATTTTGATGAGGTTGAAAAATGACTAAAATAAATATTTGTTTGTCTTGTGATGATAATTATGCAAAATATGCAGGTGTCGTTATTGCTAGTATTTTATTTAATGCGAGAAATGATGATGAAATTTCTTTTTATGTATTTGATGGTGAAATTTCTGATAGAAATAAAGAGTTGTTATTGAGCCTTAAATCAATTAAAAATTGTGATATGAAATTTGTTAAAGTTAATCCGAATTTATTTGATGTATATTCAAAAATAAAAACGCATAAATATGTTTCTTTACCAAGTTATTATAAATTGAAATTTCCGACATTACTTCCTGATGTAAAAAGGGCAATTTATTTAGATTGCGATGTTGTAGTTGATACTTCTTTGCATGAATTGTTTGAAATAGATATGCAAAATTATGCAATAGCAGGAGTTAAAGATATAAATAAAGGAATGGTAAAAAAGAATTTTCATTATGTAAATGCCGGTGTTCTTTTGATGGATTTTGAAAATTTTAGAAAACAAAAATTAGAGCAAAAATTTGATGAATATACAAAGAAAAATTCCAAATCAATAAAAATGGGTGATCAAGAGATTCTTAATGCTGTTTTAAAAAATAATATTAAAATACTTGATGATGAATGGAATGTTCAATCAAGTAATTTTATAAATAGATCATCTTATACTTTGTATCCAAAAATAGTTCATTTTGTTTCAAAAAGAAAACCTTGGCATTATATTTCGTTTAGTTGGCACAAAAATTTGTTTTTGAAATATTTACAGATGACACCTTGGGCCTTATATGATTTAGAATATAAGTATTGGGCTAAGGATAATAAACTTTTATCATTGTTTTCATATTTGAAATATAGACCATTTTTCTTTATAAGACCAAGATTTTATAAAGCATTGTTTTTAACTTATATAAAACCGTTATTTTCTGTTAAAAAGCCAATTATTAAAGGAAATACATTTATTGTATGGGAACCATGTAGTAAATCTCATTCAGAAGTGGTCCCTGGATATGTAAAATATTTAACAGATTTGGGATATAATGTTTCAGTTTTGGTTAATCCAGATAGATTAAAAGAAGGACTTTTTTGTAGATATAAAAATCCTAAAGTGTTTTTAAATAAGATGAATAAACATCAAATTTATAGGTATTTTAAATATTCTGATTTATCAGATGTGATGGGCGTAATGGTTACTACTGTTGGAAAAATTTGTGATAATGTTCATTTCGATGATGCTTATAAAGTTTTTAATAAAAATATAGATAAATCAAAATTGTTATTTGTTGTTCATGATGCAAAACCTTCTATTGATGCAGGAACTTTTAAAAAAGATTTAATCTTTCTTAGAGATTTAGATTATAAAAATAAGCAAGGTGTTGTAGTTAATCCACATTATTTTGGTGATGTAAAAATTTTAGGCAAAAATAAGGATATTACTAATTTTGTTATGGTGGGTGCTTTGCGTGCATATAAGCAAAATAGTTCTTTGATTATTGATACAGTAAAAAAATTGTATGATAAAGGATATAAAAATTTTAAAGTTACTGTTATTGGTAAGGGTTCATTGGATGGTGTTCCAAAGGAAATAAGACCGTTTTTTGATATAAAAGGAAGGTTGCCTTTTTCAAAAATGTATGATGAATTGGAAAAGTCAGATTTTATGTTGACAGCTTATGACAAAGATGGTGATAGACATTCATTTTATAGAACATCTGGAACTAGTGGTAATTTTCAATTAGTGTATGGTTTTGGAAAACCTTGTTTAATAATAAAACCGTTTGCTAAAATAAATGGATTTGATAAGGAAAATTCTATTATTTATGATACAAATGATGATTATGTAAAAGCTATGGAAAAATGTATAAAAATGACTCCTAAAGAATATAATGTTTTACAAAAAAATTTGTTATCTTATTCGGATAAATTATATAAAAGAAGTTTAAGGAATTTAAAAAATAGAATAAGAGGTTAAAAAATCTCTATTTGTGATTTTAAAGTTTTGGATATGAATGGGCAGGAAAGAAGTCTTTCTGAATACAGGGAAAGGTCTTACTTATTGTAAATACTGCAACAGAATGTGGTTTTACTCCACAGTATGAAAATTTACAAAATCTTTTTGTTCTGCAAGATTTGAACCTATAGATGACATTTCAGAGGTAGAAAAATCTATAGTTGATTGTCTTTAAAATTTAGGTTGAAATTTGCGTCTTTTGGTATATACTTGTGGCTGTGATTTTTAGCTAGAGGTTGTTTTATGAAAAAAATATTTGCATTATTGTTTTTGTTCTTGTTTTCTGCTAAGGCTTTTTGTGCAGGAGTTCAAGGGTTTTATTTGGTTGATGGAATGAAAGTTTCGGCTGTTGCATCATCTTCGAGTATGGCAAAAAAACGGGCATTGGAGGAGGCTAGGGAAAAGGCTTTTAATATTGTGCTTTCTCGACTTCTTATTTCAGAAGATTTACCAAAGGTTATAATGCCTGATAATTATAATATGGAAAAATTTGTTCAAGCAATTAAACTTAATAATGAAAAGACTACTTCTTCGTCATATAGTGCGGATGTTGATATTCAAATAAATAAAAATCTTATGATAGAATATCTTAAAAATCAGGGATTTTCTATTGTTGCAGATGTTCCTCCGTTGACTCTTATTGTTTTTAAAGGAGGAGATGATTTTACATTTTCTGATAATATTGGTGCAGAAAATATTGTGCCTGTTATGGTTTATTTATCATCTAATTTTTCATTTGATGTTGATGATGCGGATCTTTCTAAATTTAGGGCAAGTATTCCAAGTGTAAATAATGCTGTTGTAGTTGATGTCGTGGCAAATTCAAATGGTAATTATACAATTTCTGTGAAAGATAAATTATTTGGAATTGATGAAGAGGTGATTGCTGACTCTTATTCATCGGTTCCGCATGCGGTTTTGCAAGTTATAAATGATGGGTATAAATCTGCTATGCAAAATAATAATGGAGAATATATTTCATTACTTATACCAGTTTATTCTTTATCTGATTGGATTGATTTACAAGGGAAACTTTCAAAACTTTCTTCGTTCAAGGATATGGAGGTCCAAGCTCTTAAATACAATAGGGTTCAGTTAAAGATTAAATATAATTATGATTTGAGTTCTGTTATTTCTGCACTTTCATCTTTGGGGTTAAGTGTTGAAAACAAGGGTAGTTACTTAATTATTAAGAGGTAAAAATGCAACAACTTCCACTTCTTTTGGAGCATAGACGCCTTTTGGGACGAGAAGATTTTCTTGTTTCTCCATGTAATGTGGAGGCGGTGGAATGGATTGATTTATATCCTGATTGGAATAATAATCTTGCAGTTGTTATTTTGGGTGAAAAATCTTCTGGAAAAACACATTTGTCTTGGCTTTTTAGTGAGAAAACTGGTGCAAAAGTTTATGATTCAAAAGAAATTGCTGATGAATTGTTTTCAGATATTGTGCCTATGAATTCTTCGTTAGTTGTGGAAAATATTGATGAGATTATTGGAAATTTTGAATTAGAGGAAACTTTGTTTCATATTATAAATTATGCAATGGAGTGTAATACAAAACTTCTTTTGACTACGGAAAAGGTATTTTCATCTTTGGATTTTAAAATTTTAGATTTGAAAACAAGACTTCAAAGTTTTCCGGTTGCAAATATTTATTCCCCGGATGATGAATTTTTAAAGGCTTTGTTGGTTAAACAATTTTTGGAAAGGGATATTATTGTTGCTCCGGATGTTATTGAATATATTATAAAACATATCCCGCGTGATACGGTGTCTGTTTCATTTATTGTAGAGCAAGCTGACCTTCTTTCATTTGAAGAAAAAAGGCGTATTACAATTCCGTTTATAAAGAAAATTATTGAAAAGATTGAGAAATAATTTTTTTAATTTCTTTGAATTTGATTTTTCCTTCTCGGATATATTTTATTTCTTTTTCTGTTGTATCGATTATTGTTGATGATAGTCCGGAAAGTTTTTCGTATGAATCCAAAATTATTATGTCTTTACCAAAAATTTTTTCGGCATCTTTTGCATTTATACAGGCAGGTTTACCACTTAAATTACAACTGCTAGAAATAAGCGGAAGTTTTATCTTTTTTAAAATTTTAAGTAGGGTTTGATTGTTTGGAATGCGAATTCCCACTTTGTTATCCTTTATAACATAATGAGAAAGAGGAGTTTGATTTTTTACATTTAAAATAAGGCTTAGTGCTCCGGGCATAAATTTTTTTATCAACAAATTATCCAATTTTGAAACTTTTGCAAATTTTTTTATGGTGGTTATATTTGCGACATTGAGTAAAAGAGATTTTGTTTTTTCGCGTCCTTTTAATTTATATATTTTTTCAATAGCTTTTGTATTTGTTGCTATACAGCCAATGCCAAAAACTGTATCAGTTGGAAAAATTATTACATCTCCATTTAAGAGTTTTTCTGTTATTAACCTTATATTTTCATTTGTTGGTTTTAAAATCATTTTAATCCTTGATTAGTTTTATTTTTTAAGTTATCATAACCATATATTAACACAAAGTAAATTGGTTTTAAATATGAAAATTTTACACATTATAGATAATACATATTTTGAAACTCATAGAAAAACTATCTCTGAATTTATTTTGGCATTGTCACATGAAAATGTTGAACAAAAGATTTATACAGTTGAAGGTGCTGAACTTGGTTGGGTAAAAACTTTGTGTGAAATTAAAAATTGGAAATTGCCAAAATCTGGAAAGGTGAGAACTGTCGCTAATAAGATTAGAACTTGGCTATTTCTTTCATCTTTTCATCCTGATGTTATTATAAAATATGGAAAGTCTGCGCGTGAAATTGTGTGGGAAACAGGTGGTGTTCAAATTTCATTTTTGAATGAAAAGGAAAATCTTTCGACATTTGAAAATACTGATTATATTATGACCAATGTTGAGGAGGTTTTGTCTTTTGTTAAATCCCATGGTTATAGTGGGGCAAGGTCGTTTTTGCTTCCTCCGTTTATGTATTTATATGATAATAATGTGCCTGTGGATAAGAAAACATATTTCATTCCGGAAAAGGCAAAAATTATTTATATTGCGGGGACTTTTTTGAAAAATATTGGGTTCGAGCGTGCCTTTGATTCAATAGGTATTATTTCTGATACTTATTTCTTTATTGTGGGAAGTGGACCGGAGGAGGAGTATGTGAAGGATTATGCTTCTAGGGTTAATATAAAGGCAAGGTCTAGGTTTATTCCTGAAATTGAAAAAAGTTTTGTGTCATCTAGTGTGGCGGAGTTTGCATTTTTGCCATTTGATGATAGTGAACTTTCGAAATATATTTTGGAATCTTTAATGCAAAAGAAACTTGTTGTGACAGTTAAAAATTCTCAATCCGAGGAATTTATTGTTGATGGAAAGACCGGATTTTTTGTATCAAAGAATGATAATTATTTGATTAAGAAAAAATTAAAGGAAATTATGGCATTGTCGGATGAGGAAAAACAAAAAATTACTGATGCTGGTTTCGAAGTTGCAAAAAATTATATGCATAAGAAAATCATAACTGGATATCTTCAAACATTTGAAGAGTTGATTAAAAAATATAATTCAAGAAAAAATCTTTTAAATAACTAATTTTTTTCCTGCATATATTTAAATGCAATGGTCATATATTGTTTTCCAGTCCATATTGTAAGAATACTTGCAATAAAAAGAAAACATATACCGGCAACATATACATTGAATGTAAAGTAATCCCAAAAATCGTTATAAAACTTGTTTGTATGAGGATTTCCAAAAATTAGGAATGATATTGCAAAAAGTTGGGCTGTTGTTTTCCATTTTGCAAGTTTTGATACAGGCATTTTTGTATGAAAATTACCAAGGTATTCACGAAGACCGGATACAAAAATTTCACGGCAAATGATTACTGATGCAAGAATAGTTTCCATAATCCCCACGAATTTTGTTTGAACTAAGACTATTAAAACAGTTGCAACCAAAAGTTTATCAGCAATAGGGTCCAAAAATCTTCCAATTTCAGAAGTTAATTTCATCTTTCTGGAAAGGTAACCATCGAAATAGTCAGTAAGGCTTGCAAATCCGAATAAAAAGCAAGCAACATAGTTAGAATAAATTTCCTTTTTACTATAAAGAACACAGAAAATTGCTGGAATAATAAGAATCCTTATGTATGTAAGAATGTTTGGAATTGCCCAAAGTGTATTGATTTTTTTATTTTTTTTCATTTTTTAATGTCCTTTATTTCCTAATGAACACTATATTAACAGTATAAAAAAAATATTCAATTATTTTTAGTGAAAAGTTTTATAAATTTTTTCGGCAAGGCTTTTATTTATGCCATCAACTTTTACAAGTTCGGAAATATCTGAATTAACAATGTTTTTTACGCTACCAAAGTAATTTAGTAAATTTTTCTTTTTGGTTGCACCGATACCTTCTATATCATCAAGAGCAGAACGGAAATGCGATTTTGCACGTTTTGCTCTGTGGGTAGTAATAGCGAATCTGTGTGCTTCATCACGAATTCGTTGAAGATAGAAAAGAATAGGGTCATTTTTAGCAAGGTTTATAGGTCTGTGTCCCTTTTGGTAAAGAGTTTCCTCTCCGGCATTTCGATTTTCACCTTTTGCGATACCGACAATAGGAGTATCAAGTTCAAGATTTCTTATTACATTATATGCAATATCAAGTTGTCCACGACCACCATCAACAAGTATAAGATCAGGGAGGGTATGTTCAGCCTTTGCTCTTGTATAACGGCGGGTAAGGACTTCGTCCATCATTTTATAATCATCACCGGCAATATTTGCCCTTATGTTATATTTACGATAGTTATCCTTTTGAAATCCAGTCGGACCGGCAACAATCATTGCACCGATTTTATCAGTTCCAAAAATGTGGGAATTATCAAAAACATCAATTCGTTTTGGCGGTGCCTTTAATTCAAAAAGTTTTGCCAATTCTTCCATATAATGTCTGTTGTCGCGTTCCTCTAAAAATTTTCGTTCAAGGTGTAGGTTTGCATTTTGTATTACGGTATCAAGGACTTTCTTTTTATCACCAATTTTTGGAATTTCAATTTGAACTTTTGTTTTTTTCAAAGATGATAGAGTTTCTTCTAATTCTTCTTTGTCCTTTATATCTATATTAGTTATTATAGTATCAGGAATTTCATGATCGGAATAGAATTGCTCGATGAAAGAAGTAAGTATTTCATCATTTTCCATATCTTTTGTATGTTCAGGGAAATATGAATATTGACCACAGGTAACAGAGTTTCTGGAAAATAAAACTTCTATTTCAAAACTGTTTCCTTTTGTAATAAGGGCTATTATATCAGTTTTTCCATCTATTGCAGAAAGGGTATTCCTTTTTAATATTTGATTAAGGTATGTTATTTTGTCCCTATATATAATGGCTTTTTCATAATTGCGTTCGTCACTGGCTTTTCGCATTTCTTTTGAAAGATTATCTATGACATCGCGATTTTCACCGTTTAAAAAACTTATTGCATCATCGACATTTCGTTTATATTCCGCTGGGGTAATTTTTCCACAACAAACACCACTGCATTTTTTAATTTGGTAAAGAAGACATGGGGTTTGACGATTGTGGAACATAGTATCCTTACAAGTCCTTAATCCAAAAACGGATTGTATCATTTTTATGCTTTCATTTACGGCAAGACCAGATGGAAAAGGACCAAAAAAATATGCCGAAGAGTTTTTGTCCCCACGGAATTTTCCTAATTTTGGGATATCTTCCTTTGTAATAGTAAGGTAAGGGTAGGTTTTATCATCACGAAGTAAGATATTGTATTTCGGATGAAGTTGTTTTATCAAATCTTGCTCTAAAAGAAGGGCTTCGTTTTCAGTATGCGTTTGAATAATTTCCATAGAACGAGTTTCCAAAATCATTTTTTGAATTCGTTCAGAAAGTCCATCAAGGTCAGTATAATTTTTTATTCTTTTGTGTAAATTTTTGGCTTTTCCAACATAAAGAACTTTTTTATTTTCATCAAACATCCTATATACACCAGGTGAATTTGGTGTATTTTTGTGAAAATTTCTAATTATCTCTAGTCCAATTAAATTTTTTTGCATTTTTGTTGTTGCATAAGTTCTTTTTTTGTGATATATTGTTATCAGTATTTAATTTAATACAAGAATTTAAAAAAATAAAGGGAGAAAAATAAATATGTTAATAAGAAAAAATGATTCTGGCCGTTCTATTGTTGAAATGCTTGGTGTTTTGGCAATTATGGGAGTTATTACAGTTATGGGTATTTCTGGGTATTCACAGGCTATCAGTAAAATTAACAGAAACAATGTTGTTGAACAAGTAACAAAACTTGCTCAGGAAACACGTGGTGTTTTTGCTGGAAGAACTTCTTATAATAAATCAGATACTGATACTAGCGGTGGTTATGATATCGGTGGTGAAATTTTGAAAAAAATGGGATTGAAACTTGAAACACCTTATGGTGGTGTATATACAGTTACATCTGTTAATTCAACAGGTCTTAATCCTGGTTTCAAGATTGATATTCCAAATGTTTCAACACAAGATTGTTTGTATTTTACAACTATGTCATGGATGGATACATTGGATAATAAGATTGAAAATACAACAAATACTGCGTATGCAGGTAATAGCTGTCCTGAAGGTGAAGTTGATACAATTTCGATTTACTTCAGATAGTATTATTTGTAAATATTTAGAAAAGTTCCGCTGGGGTTTCCTCGGCGGATTTTTTTTGATAGGTTCTGTATTTCACTGGAATCCACAATCAAATATAAAATCCTTTGGAATAATATAATAAAAAAACTCTATAAAATACTTGATAATCCTGCAAAAAAGTGTTAAAATGATAAAGAGTATATGGAGGATATTATGAAGAGAAGAAGTAGTTTTCTTACTATTTTAACTTTGATTTTGGCTGGAATCCTTGTTTTTCCAACAGATTATGCTGATGCAAAAAAGTCAAATACTGCAAGAAAAAGTTCATCAAAGAAAAAGAAAAAAAATAAGTCAAAGAAAAAGACTGAAACTGTTACTGTAAATGTAGCAGAAGATACCTCCGAAGCTCGTGCATCTTCATCTTCCTCACGAAGGGGTGGAACTACCACAACAACAACGACTACTACTACTGCAACTGTTGTGGATGAGGCAACCGAAATTTCAAATTTGAAGTCAAACTTGCTTAGTTGTTTAAGTGGGCAATGTGCCGGCGATGTTTCGTATGAAAAATGTTTTAAAACATCGAATATTGATGTTTTCTTGGCAGGAAATCCTTCATGTCAATCTTATTTGAATTCTGCGTCATCGGAAACTGTGCGTGTGCTTGCTAAACAACAGGTTGTTTCAAAGGTTAAGGATTATTTTAAGGAAAGTTGTGCCAATGCCGGTGGTAAGATTTCTGGTGAAACATGTAAGTTGAGTATTTACTATTTGGCAAAATCGCCGGATGGTAAAAGTAAGGTTAAAAGGGATAAAACCGTTTCTGTTGGAACAACATTTACTTGTTCATACAATAATTTTGGTTTAAGCCAACAAAATTTGGAGTATAAGGCTGAACAAAGTGCAGAGGATAAAATTGCTGGGATTCAGGCTATGATACAACTTGGAACTGGACTTCTTTCTACTGGGGCACAGGTTGTTGGCGCAATCAATGCACAAAAAAATTTGAAACGTGCCGGTGCATTTGTCGAGGATGCGTGGTATAAATTCGATGGAACAAATTTGACAGATAGTAAGCCTGATAATAAATATTGGTATGGGGCAAGTGGAGTTGGCTTGAAAAGGGCGGAAGAAGATCAATGTGATGGTGAAAAAGGGGTAGATGATAATGGCGCAAAATATTGTAGGTATAGCGCTGATTCTTTTGCAGATAATTATGGCCTTCCAAAGAGTAAAACATCATCTGAAGGTGAAGATTGTTCTACTTTGACTGCGGAAACTTTTAAAGGTAAAGAAAAATGTTATGTTTATATAGAAAAATCTAATGAACTTAAAAAGGCAGAAAAGTTAAAAGAACTTATTTCAAAATTGAAAGATTTAAGTGCGTTGAAGGCAGAAGCTGCAGAAGCACAGGATAATATTAATTTTGCAAGAAATTATATTGCTCCAACTTATGTTGCTCAGGCAAGTACTTTATTTACTCCTGGAGCAACATTAAATGTTGGTGTGGCTGATGCGGTATGTTCAAGTGCTATGAGATATTTGGTTGGAGATCCATGTAGCACTTGTCAGAATAAAATAGATGTAAGAAGTTTAGATGATGCAAATAAAAAATATATATTAGATAATGGTGCTACTTCAAATTTTGAATGCCATAACGATATTTCTGGTTCTGGTTATTCTTGTGCTGATCGTTCCAAATGTCATTGGGATAGTAAGCAAGGTTGGTTGAAAACTGTAGATAAACAAGGAAGTAGCTCTGGTGGAGAAAGCGATGGAACTGGTATTTCATCCTTAGAAGAAGAGTTGAAGATGATGAAAAGTAATGCAAAAGATTATCGTGATGGGTTGAAATTTCTTATGACTGGTGATGAGGATGATAAGAAATCTATAAAAGATTACAACTCTGCTGTATCATCTTATAATAGTGCAAATAATACAGTGAACGAGAAGAAGAAGGAGATGGAACAGTTGAAAGAACAAAGTTCATCTGCTTTGCAAAGTGCGATTTCTTCGGGAACTCAGACTGCACTTACTGGCATAACAACTTTGGTGACAAGTAAGATTTCGGCTGATGCTAATAAGGGTATTATGACTGGGGCTTGTTATCTTGGGGATCCGGATGCTGGTGGCTCTATGTTGATGAATGATGGTGAAGTTAAAAAACTTAACTGGAAATTGTTTAACTAATATATTCCCCTCTGTCGAGGGGATTTTTTTTACGATGATGTGATGTTTGATTATGGATTCCGGATCAATTACGGAATGACAGATTGGTGTGGAATGACAGACTGGGGGTGAATTACGGCTTGCAATGATGGTGAAAAATGAATAAAAACTCTTTACTTTCTGTATATAATAATCTATCATAGCAAACATATAATCAAAGAATAAAAAAGGCGTAAAAATGACTATCAATCCAGATGATTTATATAAATTTCAAGAAGACAACGGATATTTTAAACCAAATAGTGAAAGCGGAAAACCTACTTTTACAATTATGATACCTCCTCCTAATATTACGGGGCAGTTGCATTTGGGGCATGCGTTCACTATGACTATGCAGGATATTATCATTCGTTATAAAAGGATGGTTGGGTTTGACTGTTTGCTTCTTCCTGGAACTGATCATGCTGCGATTGCAACACAGATGATTGTTGAAAAACAGTTGGCGGAAAAGGGAATTTACAGACGCGAAATTGGTCGTGCAAAATTCCTTGATTATGTTTGGCAATGGAAGGCTGAATGTGCTGGAAATATTACAAAACAACTTCGCCGTCTTGGGTATTCATCTGATTGGTCAAGGGAGCGTTTCACAATGGATGATGGGATGAGTGATGCCGTTAAGGAAGCATTTGTTCGTCTTTATAATGATGGGCTTATTTACAAGGCAAAACGACTTGTAAATTGGGATCCTGTAATGTTGACTTCGGTTTCTGATTTGGAAGTTTTGATGAAGGAAACTGCTGGTTCTATGTGGCATATTAGATATGATATTGATGGTTCGGATGAGTCAATTATTGTTGCGACAACAAGACCGGAAACTATGCTTGGGGATAGTGGTGTTGCGGTAAATCCGAATGATGAGCGTTTCAAACATCTTATTGGTAAAAAGGCTATACTTCCAATTATTGGTAGAAAGATTGAAATAGTTGGGGATGATTATGCTGATATGACAAAGGGAACTGGGGCTGTGAAAATTACACCGGCACATGATTTTAATGATTTCGAAGTTGGAAAAAGGCATAATCTTCCAGTTATGAATATTTTTACGGAAACTGCAAAAATTGATGTGAAAAATATTCCTGATGCAAATGATTTTGTTCGTTCTTTGGATGGAATGGATAGGTTTGAAGCAAGAAAAGTTATTGTTGAAAAACTACAAGAACTTGGCAATCTTGTAAAAATTGAACCATATACACATCAGGTTCCACATGCTGAACGCGGTGGTGCTGTGATTGAGCCAAGACTTACTGAACAATGGTATTGCGATGTTTCCGAAATGGCAAAAAAGGCGATTGAATTTGTGAAAACTGGTAAGATAAAATTTGTGCCAAAAATGTGGGAAAATACTTTCTTTTCTTGGCTTGAAAATATTCAACCATGGTGTATTTCTCGACAACTTTGGTGGGGACATCAGATACCTGCATACTATACTGATGATGGAAAGATTTTTGTTGCAAAGTCATTGGAAGAGGCACAAAAAATGGCAGGCGATGGGGTGCATTTGACACAAGATGAAGATAGTCTTGATACTTGGTTTTCATCTGGACTTTGGCCTATGTCAACACTTGGTTGGCCAAATGTAGAGGCCCCAGATTATAAACATTATTTCCCTACATCAACACTTATTACTGGGTTTGATATTATCTTCTTCTGGGTTGCAAGAATGATAATGATGAGTATTTATTTTACAGGAAAAGCTCCATTTGATACAGTTGTTCTTCATGGTCTTGTTCGTGATGAACATGGTCAGAAAATGAGTAAGACAAAGGGAAATGTTATAAATCCACTTGAACTTATTGACGAGTTTGGAATTGATGCAGTGCGTTGGACTATTTGCACATTGTCTGGTCAGGGTAGGGATATGAACTTTGGTCGAAGCCTTGTTGAAAATGGAAGAAAGTTTATTACAAAATTACGAAATGCAGTTAATTTCTGGGAACAGAAAGGTGTGAAAGATGCAATCGTATTTGATAAAACAAAATCTGTTGCATCAACAAACTGGATTTTGGATAAGATGAATAGTGCAATAGATGTTGCAAAAAATGCAATTGAAAATTATCGTTATGATGAATATGCTCAAACATTGTATCACTTTGTTTGGGATGATTTTTGTGATAATTTTATCGAACTTTCAAAATCAGAAATAGATGGCGAAAATGGTGCGATAATTCTTGCGACTGCAAAGGTTGTTATTCAAAATATTTTGAAAATGTTGCAACCAGTTATACCATTTGTATCAGCTGAACTTTACGAAGAACTTGGCTTTGGTCGTGCATGTGATTTTATTCATGAAAGTTATGCTGAAAAAGTTCAAATAGATACATCGAATACATCAGATATTGATTGGATGTTGAGTGTTATTTCTGCAATTAGAAATGTAAGGGCGGAAAATAAAATTGGATTTAAAACTTTGCTTAATATTGCGTTTAAATCTATGCCAGAAGGTGCAAAATCATATATTGATATAATTGCAAATCATACCAATACAAAACTTTCTGATGAAAGTAGTGATATGATAAGTGTTGTTGTGGATGAGGCGACTACTGTTCTTATTGCTCTTCCATCAGCAAATAAAGATGAGGCAATTAGTAAGGCAAAAATTGAACTTCAAGAAGTAGAAAAAAGGATTTTAAGTCTTGAAGCTCAGATTGCAAAAATGGAAGGAAAGGCTCCTGCTCAGGTTATAGAAGATAGAAGAAAAAGTCTTTCTGATGCGATGGCAAAAAAATCTCAATTAACAGAAATTATTGGAGGATAAAATATGAGTGAGCTGTTAGATATTTATGATGAAAATGGAAATCATATAGGAATAGAAGATAGAAATATTGTTCATCAAAAAGGTCTTTGGCATAAAACTATTCATTGCTGGATTGTAAAGGATAGGAATCATATTTTATTTCAAAAGCGTTCAAGTAATTTACTTGATAATCCTAATAAACTTTATACTACTGCGAGTGGACATATAAAGGCTGGTGAAAGTTTGCACGATGCTTTTGCAAGAGAAGTTTCTGAGGAGTTAGGAATTGCTGTTCCAAAACCTCAAAAACTTTTTGAACAAATTTATACAACTGATTTTATAAAAAAGAATGGAATGCCTTATCATGACAGGGTTTTTTGTAATGTGTTTGTTGCATTTTGTGATTTGCCACTTTCTTCTTATAAACCACAAGAAGAGGAATTGGATGGTATAGTTGAGGTTGATATAAAAGAAGCTCTTTCTTTATTTAAGGGGGAGATAGATAAAATTTCAGCAAGTGTTTTTGTAAAGGAAGATGGTAAATATGAAATGTCTGAAAAACAACTTGGACTTTCGGATTTCCTTTGCAATCCAACAGAAACACATTACCATAAGTATGGTAGAGTTTTGGAATCTATTTTAAAACTTTAGTTAATTTGTTGGTGTTGATGTTCCAGCAGTATTAAATCTTCCGATATTGCCAAAGAGTTCGGCAAAGAAACCTAACTTTATATCTGATGGAAGTTCGGTTTTTTCGTCTTCGTTTTGTGCAATTTCTTTGTTCGCAAGATTTGAAAGTTTTACTTCTTTGATATTATCTGAACCATCAAAACTTATTGTTAGAATATCGTATTTTGAAAATTTTGGGTCAAGAAAAGCCCAAACTTCACCTTCGGATGTGTAATAGTACCATTTTTCAGGCCCAACAAAATTTGTTGCAGCAGGAGAACCAAGAATTTCAATTACATCGCGTTTTGTGTTGGCATTTTTTATTTGTTCTTTTTGGCTTTCACGGATTGGAACGCCACCGCGGTATTCTTTTGTGATACATGCACAAAGTGTTAATGCCAAACCTAAAATTAGTATTTTTTTCATTTTAATTTCTCCTTTGTAATAAATTATAGCAATTAAATTTGATATGTCTATTTTTTTATTGAGAAAGTTGTTTTTATGTTATATTATTATATAAGTATATAGGAGAGATAAATTGAAAAAATTATTACCATTGTTTTTAGTATTGTTATGTTTTTCTGAAAATGCAATTTCTGCAACAAGAAAAAGCTCAACAAGAAGAATTTCTTCTGCTTCGAAAACCGTTACTTATACAACACCAACACAGGATCAATGTAATATAGATATTGATTATTGTTTTTCAAGATATTGTTTTGATAAAAAAACTTTGAATGAGGGGGTGTATTCAAAATGTGGTGCTGAGCCTGCATCGACAATTTTAGTTAATGTTGAAGATTGTTTAGCAACAAGGGCTGTTATAAAACAACTTGATTTGCAAAATGGTTGTAAAACTTATTCTTATAATAGAATTGTTTCTCTTCTTAATAGCAAGGGAACTATTGAAACTGGGTTAAAGAAAAATTCGACAGAATGTGCTAAAGCAACAAGGGCATTACAGGCAGCGAAAAAATGTTATACCGCAATGATTTCGTCTGATGGTTCATCTTCGGTTGAACTTTATAATGAACTTGATTCACTTTGTGGATTTGAAGCAAGTGGCGATAGTTATATGCTTAATCGTTTTTATCAAGCTGGGGATTATGGAGATTCAAATGTTGGGGCATTGGAAGATTTAAGATTGACTGGTCAAAATACTCAGAAACGAGAAAATTGGCGTCAAGTTGTGGATGCAACATTGGTTGGATATACAGAAATGGCTGAACTTGCTTGTGGTGCAGAGGATTATAAACTCACAAAAGTAAATGAATATGATTTAGATAGTCATTCTAATTCTCAAATGATTGCATTAGAGGCCGAGGCAAAAGCTATTGGAGAACAATCTGCAGACAAGGTTGTTAATCAATGGTTTAGGGAAAGTGATTGTGTAAATTCGCCACTTCCTGTTGGGGGACTTTATTGGTCATATAAAAAAGGAGGTAATCCTGATTGTAGAATTGTTTGTAAGGAAGGTTATTTTGTAGGTAGAAATTCAAGTACTTGTGTAAAGGCTCAGGATGATAAGCAAGAAACATTTATTGGGCTTAATATCGGAAATAATTGGATTGGGGAAAAGAAAGTTCAACAGAAAAAGGATGAAACACCTACGGATTCAAAGTCAACTTCTGATTTAAAAACAGAACCAGAGCCAGCTCCAAAGGTTGAAAATACTGAGTGCTCAAAGGCAAAAACTACATATACAATGTGGTCTCCATCAAAGGGTATTGATGGCGTTTGTGAAGTATTTTTCCCAAATTGTAAGACAAGATATTATTACAGAAATACTGATAGTGAAGAGTTTTTCTGCACTGGTCCAAGCCGTGGTGTTTACGATAAATGGTATAAAATGAAGTTAAACAACGATAACGGTACGGATTTGAATTCTATATTCAAAACTAAGTATTCAAGGTTTGGAAATGATTATAAAGAGGAACTTTCTGCTTTGATAAAGGAAACCTGTTTGGATAGATGCAAAGGTGAAGCTCCTAAAGGAGATAAACTTGAAGCAAAGTGTAGTGATGTTCCAACTGGGGAAACCGGAAATATCTCTGGGTGGAAAAGTTTTGTTGAAAAGTATGTTTCTACTGGAAATTGTAGATGTGGTTATGAAAGTGTTAAAGATACTCTTGGAAAATGGAATGATCAAACAAGGTGGACATTGGATGGTGCTTTATCTGCTAATATGAAAGATTATAGAAATTGTCTTTGTCAGAGTGATAGTACTCCTTCGAATGATAAATGTGCAAATAAAGAGGCAACTGACTCAGTAAAAAGATGGGATTGGGTTGAGGCTAGGAATGCTTGTGCTCCTGCTGAATGTCAAAGTGGATACAAACTTTGTGATGGAGGAAGAGATTGTTGTCTTGATTCTAAAACAAGTCAATCATCAGAACAAAAAACAGAATATTCATCTGATTTGTGTTCTCAAGTGCCAAGTACTAATGGTGGGGAAACAAGTAGAAATGGTTGGAAAGAGTTTATTCAAAATCATAAAAGTGATGAAATTTATTCAAAATGCTTGAAAAATAAAGTTGAAAAAACTTTGTCTGATTATGAATCTGGTGCTTGTCGTGGAAATAATTGTATTGGTATGAGTAATGCTGTTTTACAAAAGTCAATGGTTGCGGCAAAAGACTGTATTTGTGCTGGGGAAGTGTCTGCAAAAATTTGTGAAGATAAGTATAATGCAAGGAATGGATACAAAGAGAAAATTTTAGGAAAAGGTTGTCTTCAATTTGTTGCTAATACCCCTGGTGGAAGACAATGTGTCAGAAGTTTTTGGACTGATGATAGTGAGGATAAATCTTTGGAAACAGTATTGAATAGAAAACGGGCTGCGAATTGTGGTAATTTAACATTTAATCAAAATGCAAATTATGGTGCGGTTAATGCTGTTAAAAGCAATAATTGATCTTTGAGTATTAGTGCTTCAACATCTAGGGCTGGTTTTCAAAATACTATAAACGCTTCATCATCCAAATCTTCCGAAGAAATAGTATGTGATATGTTTATTTCTTCTAAATTACCTTACTCGTTTGATAAAGGCGGTGTAGATGTGTGGAAACGTTTTTTAGATTCTTATAATGGAAGTTGTGATGTAAGTGCATTGAAAAATATTATATCTAATTATAATAATCAACTGGGAATAACAGAAATACAAGTGTTCCAAAGTTGTGTTTGTGCTGAGTAATAAAATAAAAGATAACCAAAAATTTTCCCCACCATTTCGGTGGGGAGTTTTTTTTATTCAAGCGGTTGTTTGAATTTTTTATACCACTATATTTACAAGTTTGTTTGGAACGATGATTATTTTCTTCGGTTCTTTGTCGCCAAAATATTTCTTTATTCCGTCAAGTGAAAGAACAAACTTTTCAACTTCGGCATTTGGAAGGTCAACTGGGATTTCGGCTTCGGCGCGTTTTTTACCGTTGACTGAAATCACAATATTTACATTTGATGCAACCAATGCTTTTTCATCAAATTGTGGCCATGGTTCAAAATCAAGTGTTGATTTTTTACCGATTTGTTCCCATAACTCGTTTGCGATGTGTGGTGCAAATGGTGATAGGAGTTTAAGGAATGTTTCAAACATTTCGGACGGAATAATTTCCAATGAACCCATGTGATTTGAGAAAATCATAAGTGCAGAAACTGCAGTATTGAATTTCATATCTTCGATGCGTTCGGATACATCCTTGATTGCTTGGTGCATTGCGATGGTATCCTTTTCACTCATCTTTGCATTGCCAACTTTTTCACTTAAATCATAAACCCTAGCCAAAAATCTTGAAATTCCAGCAACAGAATTTGTTGACCACATTGCTGCCTGATCAAATGGACCAATGAACATTTCATACATACGAAGTGTATCGGCACCGTATTTTGAAACAATGTCATCAGGGTTTATAACATTTCCTTTTGACTTACTCATTTTTTCGCCATTTTCAGCCAAAATCATTCCATGAAGTGAACGTTTTGCGTATGGTTCGTCGTGTGGTAAAAGTCCGATATCATATAATGCTTTGTGCCAGAAACGAGAGTATAGTAAATGGCGAGTTACATGTTCGGCACCGCCTTCGTACCAATCAACTTGACCCCAATAATTTAATGCTTCTTTTGAAGCAAATTCTTTGTCATTATGTGGGTCCATATATCTTAAATAATACCATGATGAACCAGCCCATGTTGGCATAGTATCAGTTTCACGAGTTGCATGCCCACCACAATGAGGGCAAGTTGTGTTTATCCAATCGGTTGCCTTTGCAAGTGGGGATAAACCTTCATCAGTTGGCATATAATCATCAACTTCTGGAAGTGTTAATGGTAAATCCTTTTCATCCAATGGAACCCAGCCACATTTTTCACAATGGACCATTGGAATTGGTTCGCCCCAATATCTTTGACGAGTGAAGACCCAATCTTTCATACGGTATTTTACTGATGCTTTACCAATACCCATTTCTTCAACTTTTTTGATTATAGTATTGATTGCATCTTGTTTATTCATACCGTTTAAGAATTCAGAATTTATATGCTCACCATCTTCGGTATAGGCTTCGGTTTCAATATTACCACCTTTTAAAACTTCGATGATAGGGAGTTTGAATTCCTTTGCAAAATCATAGTCGCGTTCATCGTGTGCAGGAACAGCCATAATTGCACCAGTTCCGTAACCCATTAAAACATAGTCAGAAATAAAAATAGGCATTTCTTTGTTTGTGAATGGATTTATTGCAGAAATTCCATCAATTTGAACGCCGGTTTTATCCTTTGCCATACTTCTATCCATATCGGATTTTTGTGCAGAAAGTTTTTGATAATTTTTAATATCTTCCATATTTTTTATTGATGATGAAAGTTTTTCAATCAATGGATGTTCAGGTGCAACTACCATATATGTCGCACCAAAAATTGTATCAGGTCTTGTTGTGAATACTTTTAATTTTTCATCTGTATTGGTAAGTGAAAAATCAATTTCTGCACCAACAGATTTTCCAATCCATTCTGATTGCATTTTTTTAACACTGTCTGGAAAATCAACTTCTTTTAAACCTTCAAGAAGTTTATCAGAGTAAGATTGCATTTTTAAAATCCATGCAGATTTCTTTTTCTTTACAACTTCACTTCCACATCTTTCGCAATGTCCATTTTCAAGTTCTTCGTTTGAAATACCAATTTTACATTCTGGACACCACCAAATAGTTTCTTCACCTTTGTATGCAAGTCCTGCTTTTACAAATTGTATAAACATCCATTGTGTCCATTTATAATATTCGGGATCGGTTGTATTGATAACTCTGTCCCAATCAAATGAATATCCAAGCATTTTTAGTTGTTTTGTAAAATTGTCAACATTTTGTTTTGTTGCAACGGCAGGATGAATATGATTTTTAATCGCATATCTTTCTGTTGGAAGACCAAAGGCATCAAATCCAATAGGGAATAAAACATTATATCCCTGCATACGGCGTTTTCTTGAAATCACATCCATTGCAGTGAATGAACGAGGATGACCAACATGAAGACCAGCACCAGATGGATATGGAAATTCAAAGAGAGAGAAATATTTCGGTTTTGAATTGTCGATTTCAACCTTGAATGTTTTTTCATTTTCCCATTTTTGTTGCCATTTTTTCTCAATTTCTTTGAAATTATATTCTTTTGTCATATTTTATCCTCTTTTTTTCAATAGTTGACAGATAGTAGAAAACTTATAGCCAATAAAGTTTTTTTCTATTTACAAATGATATTTAAAAGCATATACTCTGGATTTCATATTAGCAAGAAATTTTTTTATAAAAAAGAGGATAAAAAATGATAAATCAATTAAAGTATAGATATGTTAATTCAAAGTTTGGAAAACAAAAAAGTTCATATCAATTTTTATGGATTATTTTAATTCTTATTGTTGTATGGTTTTTGTATGGATTAGCGTTTAATACAAAAAAGGTTGATGTTGTAGTGCAACCGGAACTTGTAAAAGTTGATGTAGAAAAACTTTCACAAAGAAATGTTGTTTCAGATATTCTTGTTTTTGGGCATACAGAGGCAAGTGAAAAAGTTAATTTGAAGGTAAGGACTGCGGGTATTGTTGAAACAATATTTAGAAAAAAAGGTGAATATGTTAAAAAAGGTGATGTAATCCTTACTATAAAGATGGAAGATAGAATTGCAAAACTTGCTGCGGCACAGGCTGCAAAAGATAAGGCTGAGATTGAATATAATACAGCAGTAAGTCTTTTGGAACAAGGTTTGATTTCAAAGGTTGAATTTGTTGCAAACGAAGCAAATTACAGAAGTGCAACTGCTACATTACAACAGATGTCATTGGATATTGGATATGCATCACTTCGTGCTCCATTTGATGGTGTTATCAATGAACTTAATGTTGAAAAAGGTTCTTATGTTTCGAAGGAATCAACTGTTGGTGTATTCCTTAATTTGAATCCAATTAAAATTTCAGCACAACTCCCTGAAAAGTATATAAACAGAGTAAAGAAAGGTGTTGTTGCAAAAGTAGAACTTTCAAATAAAATGGTTGTTGATGGACTTCTTACTTATGTTGCATCTATTGCTAATACATCAACAAGAACTTTTGGAATTGAATTAGAAGCTCCGAATAAAAATGAAAAAATTGTTGAGGGTTTAACTGCGGAAATAAAACTTCCTCTTGATACAGTTCCTGCTATTAAATTAAAAGCTTCATCTTGTCTTACATTTGGGGATGATGGTAGTGTTGGTGTAAAAACAATCAATGATGATAATGTTGTTGGTTTTTATCCAATAGATATTATTAAGGAAGAGGAAGATGGACTTTGGGTTTCAGGATTGCCAGAGCAAGTTAATGTTATTGTTGCTGGTGGTGAATTTGTTAAATCTGGAGAAAAAGTTATTCCTCATTTTGTTAATGATGTAAAAAAATTGGAAACAAAATAATTTTATAGGAGATTTATTATGTCATTTATGAAGGCTGCGGTAAATAGATCAAGGATATTTATTTTTACACTTATATTGCTTACTGTATCTGGGCTTGGAACTTATTTGAAAATGTCAAAAGAATCATTTCCAGATGTTGCAGTTCCGATGATTTTTACAACTGTTAATTATACTGGTATTTCTCCAGAAGATGGAGAACGACTTATTGCCAAACCTTTGGAAAAGGAGTTTAAAACAATAAGTGGCTTGAAGCAAATTGATAGTAAATGTTACGAAGGATATTGTCGTGTAAAACTTGATTTTATTGCTGGATATGATATTGAAAAAGGTCTTCGTGAAACAAAGGATGCTGTTGATGATGCAAAAGCAAATATGCCAAGTGGTATTGATGAACCTATTATTAAGGAAATAAATACATCAGAATTTGCGATTGCTATTGTTAATATTTATGGTTCTGCACCAGAAAAAACTTTGATGAATATTGCAGAAGAACTTCAGGATGTGTTCGAGTCAATACCAGGAGTTTTGGAGGCAGAAATAGGTGGTGAACGCGATGAACAAGTTGAAATACTTATTGATCCTGCGAAACTTAATGCTTATAAATTATCAGTAAGTGATTTGGGAACATTTTTTGCTGGCTCTAATATGCTTATTCCAGCAGGTAATATTGAAACAGAACGCGGTGCGTTTCCTGTAAAGGTCCCAGGATTGATTGAAAATGTGGAAGATGTGCTTAATCTTCCAATTAAGGTTTCAAATGATGCTGTGATAAAACTTTCTGATGTTGCAGATGTAAGAAGAAATTTTGCGAATGCTACACAGTATGTTCGTATGAATAAACAACCATCTCTTTCATTGGAAATTAAAAAACGTTCTGGTGGAAATACGATAAATACTGTTGCTGCTGTGCAAAAAGCATTGGAGGAGGCAAGGTCAACTTTGCCAAATAATGTTGTTGTAAAACTTACAAATAATTCAGCAGAAACGATTAAAAGTAACCTTGTTGATCTTCAAAATAATGTGATTTCATCAATGCTTTTGGTTATTGTTTGTGTTGTGTTAATGTTGGGTATTAGAACTGGGCTTTTGGTCGGTTTTTCAATTCCTGTATCATTCTTTATAGGTATTCTTTTATTGGGTGGTTTAGGCGTTACAATCAATATGGTTGTTTTGTTCGGACTTATTTTGGCCGTTGGTATGCTTGTTGATGGTGCGATTGTTGTTACCGAATATGCTGATAAAAAAATGCAAGAAGGGGCAAATAGGGTTGATGCGTATTCTGAAGCATCAGGTAGAATGGCGTTGTCTATTATTGCATCTACTGTGACAACATTGATTGCTTTTGCACCACTTCTTTTATGGCCTGGTATTATTGGTGAATTTATTAAATATTTACCATTGACTGTGATTTGTGTTCTTTCAGCATCGCTTGTTGTTGCTTTGATATTCATTCCTGTATTGGGTGCATTGTTTGGTAAGGCAGGTGCAGTTAGTGAACAAAGTAAAGAGGCTTTGATTGCTACGGAAACAGGACATTATGAAAAGTTAACTGGGTATATGAAAGTATATTACAATATTTTGCATTGGGCACTTCTTCGTCCGGGAAAGGTTATTTTAGGAATATTGTTAGCATTGTTTGTATCATTTTTTATTTATGGTGCATTTGGTGTTGGTGTTGAATTTTTCCCAGATGCAGAACCGGACTTTTTAAAGGTTAATGTTCATGCTAGGGGAAATCTTTCTATTGATGAAAAAACTGAGTTTGTTAGACAGGTTGAAAATAGAATTTTCACTATGCCATATTTTAAGGATGTATATTCAAGAACTGGTGCAAAATCTTATAGTTCTGCAGAGGATGTTATTGGGTATATTCAGGTTGAACTTAAAGATTGGCAAGATAGACCAAGAGCTGTTAAAATTATTAAAGAAATGGAAGAAAAACTTTCTGATGTTTCAGGTGTAGTATTGGAAGTTGCAAAGGAAGATAAGGGACCAAAATCTGGAAAACCTATTGAGATTGAAATTTCTTCAAATTCTGATAGTCAAAAACTTTTGGAGGATGGCTATAAGTATATTGAAACTGCGATGGAAAAAATTGGTGGTTTTGCAAATACTGAAAATACTTTACCTCTTCCTGGTATTCAATGGGAAATGCGAATCAATAAGGCTCAGGCTGCTAAGTTTGGTGTAAGTATTTCATCTATTGGAAGTATTGTTCAGATGATGACAAGGGGTGCGACAGTATCTACTTATCGTCCGTCTGATAGTGATGATGAACTTGATATTGTTGTTCGTTTCCCAAAGAAGTTTAGAGCATTGGATATGATTGACAATCTTTATGTGGTGACTGCATCTGGTTCATCAGTTCCTATATCTACATTTGTTGATATTATTCCATCGCACAAAGTGAACCTTGTTCAAAGAATTGATGGTCGTCGTGTGTTAAGGGTTTCAACAGATGTTGAAGTAGGGCATTTTGCTGCTGATAAAGTTGCTAAACTTAAAAAGTATATACAAGAAAATCCATTACCAAATGGCGTTAGGGTAAAATTCCGTGGTGAAGATGAAGATAGTAAGGAAAGTTCATCTTTTATTGGAATAGCATTTTTGGCTGCCGTATTTATGATGGGATTTGTTCTTTTATTGCAATTTAATAGTTTCTATTCCACATTTATGATTTTGTTTTCGATTTTGCTTTCGACAATAGGTGTGATTTTAGGACTTGTAATTACGCGTGATCCGTTCTCTATTGTTATGACTGGACTTGCGATTGTTTCACTTGCGGGTGTGGTTGTTAATAACAATATTGTGCTTATTGATGCGTATGATGAGATAAAGGATAAAGTTAGTGATCCATTTGATGCAATTATAAGAACTGGACTTCAAAGATTGCGTCCTGTTTACCTTACAACAGTGACAACAATTTTGGGACTTGTTCCTATGGCAATGAAGGTTAATATTGACTTTATCAATGCGGATATCACAGTTGGTGCACCATCAATGGATATGTGGTCTGCGTTTTCAAAATCTATGATTTTTGGACTTGGATTTGCGACAATTCTTACTTTGGTTGTTACACCATGTATGATACTTTATGGTGTGAAGATTAGAAAAAAGTTCAAAGAATGGTGGCACAGAAAGTTCCATAAAGAAGAAAATGTTTAAAAATTAGCCCCGTGATTGGGGCTTTTTTATATTTGTGTTGTTTTTATATAAAAAATGCTTGACAAAAAAACTTTATGTTAAATTATATATATATCTTAAAAATTGGACAAGTTTGCTAAGATATGCTATATTAACAAAATAGGAGTTAAAGATGGTTAAATATTTTGGAATTATTGATGAAGCAACATTTAAAGGTTATTCAAATACTGTAAAGTCTTTGCTTGAAGATGTAAAAGATAAGGAAATTATTGATTTATCATTGGATAATGCAGAAGAAAAAGTTCTTGAAGCAGGAAAAGATGGTAAAATTTCTGTCGTAAGTGCTGCGGATATGGGTATTAAGTTTTTTGAAAAAGTTGCAGAAAACAAAGATGTCGCAAAAAATATAAACTTGGTTCTTTCTAGTGATAAATTTTATGATATAGAAATGAAAAATATTAAAAATATTTCTCTTGTTATGCCAGAGGAGGCAATTAGCCAATATAAAGAAAGAAATCCTGATGTAAAAATTTCATCTTATCCTGCTGATTTGGTTGCTTCGTCATCAAAGAAAAATATAGAAGAAAGAGCTTCTGATTTTGCAAGACTTAATCCAATAACAGAGATTATTTCAAATGTTTTGTCTGGGGATGCAAAGGCATTTTTTATGGGAGGAAGAGTTTCTCTTCCTGATGGAAGTTTTAAAGAAAATACAAAAGAAATTTTTGCAAAGGCAGGTTCTGATTTTGTAAAAGATGGTAAAAATGGTGCAATAGTTTTTCATGGTCTTCGTTCTTTTACAAAGGGTGATAAATCAAATGATTTTGAACCAGTTAATGCATTTTATGATGCTTTAAAAAAAGGGATGCTTAATAATCAAACTGTTGTTATGCTTACAAAAGAAGAAGCCGAAGATGGAAAAAGAAAATCTATTGCAAAAATTTTCCAAAAAGAAAATGGCATAGTTTTTATTAACGATTATAATCTTCAAGATTCAACATTTCCTGCTGCTGATTATTATTACTTGCTTAACGAAGTTGTTAAGAAAGGATTGGATTTGACTGCGACTGTTGAACAAATGAATTTTATTCCAGAAGTATTAGAACTTGGTGCTGATAGAACTAAATTTAAACCATATAAATGGGAATTAAGTGTTCCATCAAATCATGCGGTTTATCAAAAAGTGTTTGATGGTAAAGATGTAAAAACACAGAAACAAGCATTCGATGAATTAGTTAGAAATACTAATACTAAAAATATTGAAGGTATTGTTTTGAATAATTTTGCAGAACAAAGATAAATTTTATTGATTGAAAAAAAAGCCTCCCAGATGGGAGGTTTTTTTATATTTGTTTAAGATTGCCGGCTGCTTGTTTACCATTATCAGAGATTATTTCAAATTCCAATCGGGTGCCTTCGTTCAAGAATATACCGGCAGCTTTTACTGCAGTAATGTGAACAAAAACATCTTTTGATCCATCATCTGGTTGAATAAAACCATAACCTTTTTTGGCGTTAAACCATTTTACTGTTCCTTTTGTCATCAATTTCCTCATAATTAAAGTTAATAATATGAAAATATGATGGAAGTAAAAGATAAACAAGCCATAAATAAATTTAAAATCTTTATACCTTAACCATATTAACGATATAAATTATAAATCTTTCATACTATAACTCAAGAATTATTTGAAAGAACAAATTCCTGTTTTTCCAGATTATACTTGATATTTAGCAAAAAATAGCAATAATAGTATTTATTATGATAGAAAATAAGTGTATATATTTTGGTGTTTGTGGTGGTTGCCAGATTCAAGGTATTGATAGGGTAGAATATGAAATGCAAAAAATGAATCATCTGAAGTCGCTTTTGGATGGTGTTTCATTTGAAAAGTTGGAGCCTATTATTACTTTTGAAAGTGGTATAAGGCGAAAGGCAACATTTAAAATTGATTATGGTTGTAATATTGGTTTTTTTAAAGCAAAGTCAAATGATGTTGTATCAGTTCAAAAATGTCCTCTTTTGTTGCCAGAAATAAATGCACTTCTTTTACCTCTTAAAAAACTTTTTAAATCTTTTGTGAAACGAAGTGATGGAAACATTGTTGTTGCAAAGGTTGATAATGGTTTGACTTTGCATTTCGAAAATATAAATATAATGCTTCTTGATAGGCAGAAGATAAAGGAATTTGCCGAGAAATATAATGTGCTTCGTATTACAAGTGGGGCGGAGGAACTTTATAAAAAAGAAGAACCTATTGTTATATTTAATTCTGTGAAAATTCCGTATCCGGCAAAAACTTTTTTACAACCGGCAAAGGAAACAGAGCAAAAAATTGTTGATATTGTTCTTTCGTATTTGGGAAAAAATCATTTTAAAAAAGCAGGTGATATTTTTTGTGGGCTTGGGCTTTTTTCATTTTATTTAAAGGATGTTGCTGATGAAGTATTGGCTATTGATTGTGATGATGAGGCAGTGCATCAATTAAAAAGGATTGCAAATTCTTATCATTTTAATATTGAATCAAAGGCGATGGATTTATTTAAGCATCCTTTGCGTGCGGATAAAATTTCTGAGATGGATGTGATTGTTTTGGATCCACCACGCGATGGGGCAAGGGCTCAATGTTTGGAGATTGCGAAAAGTTCAGTTAAAACTGTTGTGTATGTTTCGTGTAATCCATTGGCATTTAAAACTGATGCAAAAATCCTTTGTGATGGTGGGTATAAATTAAAGAAAATTACACCAGTCGATCAGTTTCCAAATACCAAACATTTAGAATTGGTTTGTCTTTTTGAACGGGATTAAAATTCAGATTTTCTTACCGTTTTCAAGTCTTACTGTTTCCACAGTATTTCCGTTACAATCTTTGATTTCGGCAATGCCGGTATAGTTACCAGATAAGTATTGTGCAGGATAAACGAATGATTCAAATTTTGACATTCCATATTCTGTATTTGTTTTAAAGAAATGAGTTATCTTTGTTAGATTAATTCGTTCGGTTGTTGTATCCTGCATTACAGTTACTTATTTTTCCCTTGAACCATCAGGGCAATATACTGTTAATATCTTTGTTGGATCAATTCGTTCGGTTGTTGTATCCTGCATTACGGTTACTTCTTTTTCCCTTGAACCGTCAGGGCAATATACTGTTAAAACAGAAGAGCGGTTACCGTTATCATATTTGTATATTGCCTTTATGGTACCGTTGTCATTATAGAATGTTTCTGAATATGCCTTTGGAAAAGCAGGAAGAAAGTTATTCAATTTTACATCTGATGAACTGATAAGTTTATCGTTTTCGTAATTTTCTTCCTTTACCACATTACCATTTTCGAAAACATAAAATATTTTTAGGCTATCATCGTCGAGATCCATTTCAACACGACCGGTGAAAAGTTTTCCGTCCTTATCACAAAATGATTGAGGACCCTTTTTATCATCGATATTGCAAACGAAAAGATTTTCATCTTGAATGAATGAAACATCGCCTTCTTCCTCACCAACGATTGTTGGAATAAGGTCAGTGTAAATTTTTTCTTGATTATTTATTGCAGCACAGCCGACAAGCAAGATGAAACTTGCATATTTTAAATTTTTAAACATTTTTATCCCCTCTTTATAATATGTTTAAATTTTATCATAAACTTTATGTTATTGCAACATTAAATCGATTTTCTTCGTTCTTCGTTTTTAATCGATTTTCTTACCGTTTTCAAAATTGTATGTTTCAACAACTTCGTTATTACAGTTGAGTATGTCAACTTTGCCGGTGTAAAAACCTATAATTCCGAAGTCTTCTTTTTTTAACGAAGGATATTTTGGGTTTAATTTTAATGTTAAATGTTCGAATTTAGTTATTGGTAGAGACCAACCATCTGCTTTAAATTTTTTATATGTTGTTTGTTTGGTTACAGCTATATTTCTATTATTTGTAGTTTGACTTATTTTTATTTCTTTTTCTATTGAACCGTCAGGACAGAATGTTTTTAGTGTAGATTTTGCCTCTCCATTATCAAATTTATATTCGGATGAAATTTTCCCATTTTCATCGTAATATTTTGTTGAATAAATGCGTGGCAAGTCAATAGGAAAAGTCATTTTAATATTTGATGAAGAAACAAGTTTACCATTTTCAAAATCTTTTTCCTTTACCGGTTTTCCGTTTTTAAAAATATATTGAATTTTTATATCATCATAATTTTGTGTAATAGTTCCATTAAAAAGTTTACCATCTTTATCACAATAATTTTGCGGACCTTCCTTTTCATCAATGTTGCAAACAAAAAGATTTTTTTCTTGGATTGATGCAATTGAACCTTCGCCTTTATTCCTGATTGTTGGAATAAGGTCGGTATAGATTTTTTCATTATTTGCAACGGTGCAACTGCAAAGTAAAATTAAACTTATGATTTTTAAATTTTTAAACATAATTTTCCCCTCTTTAAATATGTTTAAATTTTATCATAAACTTTATGGCATTGCAACATTAAATCGATTTCCTTCGTTCTTCGTTTTTTATCAATTTATTTAACTTTTTCATTTCAAGTGATATAAGCCATAGGGAGAATGTGGCTGATAAAAATTCGGTGGTTGGTGTTACCCAAAGGACACCATTTATACCAAAAATTTTTGGTAGAAAATAGATTGCAGGAATGAAAAATGCAGTAAAACGCGAACCTGCGGAAAGGACTGCCATCCATGGACGACCAATGGCACGGAAAAAATTGCTTGTGATTATACAAGTTGCAATGAAAATTTGTCCTATGAAAATTATTCTAAATGACATACTTGCAAAGTCATAGTAAAGTTTGGATCCTGAACCAAACATCCTTATGAAAATATATGGGAATGATTGAAGTAAAATTGAAAATATTAGACCTATAAATATTGCTATTTTTAAAGTGGTTTTGAATGTGTCTTTTACCCTTTTGTAATTGCGTGCGCCATAGTTGAAACCAACAATAGGTTGAAGACCGATACCTAAACCAATCATAAATGACATAAATATTTGGTTGACCTTTGCAGTTAGGGCGTAGGCAGAAAGGGGAATGTTGCTTCCATAAATACTTTCTGCACCATATTTTTTAAGGCTGTTATTAAATGCAATTACAACAAATGTCATTGCGGATGAAATAAGGAAATTTGAAATTCCATAAGTTACAATTTTTCTTATGATAGGAAAACTTAGTTTTAAACTTTTGATTTTTACTTTCATTGCCTTAAATTTAGGAAGGTAGGAAATAGCCCAAATAAATGAAAATATTTCTGAGATAACGGTTGCCCATGCAGCACCGGCAATTCCCCAATCAAATGTAAATATGAAAATTGGATCTAAAATAAGATTTAAAATTGCACCAATAAGCATTGAAATCATTGCATATTTTGGACTTCCATCAGCACGGATAAATGCGTTTAATCCCATACCAAGAAGAAAAACTGGTATTCCAATAAACATAATTTGAGCATAGCTTTTTGCCAATGGAAAAATTTCTTTTGTAGCCCCCAAAAAATCCAATATATCATCAAGAAAAATGTAGGAACCCAATGTGATAAGTAAAGGAAAAATGATAAGCAGACTTATTACATTACCAAAAATTTTTTCTGCAATTTTTTTATGCCCAGCACCAAGTTGAAGTGAGAAGTATGCAACACCACCATCGGAAATGCAACTTGCAATAGCCATACCAAAAATGAAAATTGGAAATACGATAGATGTTGCGGCATTACCCAAATATCCGGAATAATTTCCAACAAAAATTTGATCGACTATATTATAAAGTGAACTTACCAAAAATGCGATGATTGATGGTAGGGCAAATTTAATAATTAAAGAGTGTATCGGCTTTACAGCCAATTCGTTTTTGTTTTCCATTTAAAACTCCGTAAAAAAGTGTCATAAATTTTTGAATCTATGACACTGGATTATATAATTTAAAATTTAAAAATCAAGTAGTGTTATTGCTTTTTTACACCAAATGCACCTTCGATTTTTATATCAGTATATTTTTCCGTATCGACATCAGAAGAAGTTATTTTATAAACACCAACTGCTTCGGTTGGAGTATTTTCTTCTAGTCCATATTGTGCACCATTTACTGAACCAGTAAGTTTGATACTGCCATTTTCATCAGACTTAAACCAACCACATGATGTGCAAGAACTATTTATGTATGCTTCGGAAGTGTTTCCTGTAAATTCTTTGGAAAAACCGTCTTTGTTTTGTAGGTTAATACTGTTAATTCGGAAACCATACCATTTAGGAAATGTTAATGTTAAATAAGCATTTGCATCCCTTGCTGTGACATTAAGTTTTGCGGTTCCATTAAGATTTACCTTTTGAGTATCAGCTTCTGCTTTTCCAGTTAATGTTCCGTAACCAATAGTGTTTCCTGTGAATACTATTTCTTTATCACCCATAGATTCATCCTTTAAAGTCTTTTGTTTTAGACTATCAAGACCACTATAGAATGAATAATTTTCTGATGAACTAGTGTCTTTTGCAACAGTATTTTTTAGATAATTAAGCAAAGTTTTATTTCCAGTATAAGTATTACTTGATGAAATATTCCAAACACCAAAATCAGAGAATGATAGACCGGCATAATTTCCACCAAGGTAAACAGTATCTGTTGTTGAAACAGTCTTTTTCAATTCGAAATCTTCGGGGGTCATACCTTTGCTTTGAAGAATTATCAATGCGATATTAAAGTTTTTATAATCTTCGCTTGAACTGTCCGTTAAATTATTGATGTTTGATACATAGCCATCTGTTAAGTTTAAAAATTCAGTTTTTTGTGCATCATTTGCATAGACAGTTGTATCACCATCTTTTCTATCTGCTTCGGATTTTATAGCCTTGAATAACTTTATTGCGTATTCGGCACGAGCTTTTATTTCATCGGAGGTTTTTCCACCATCAGATAAATATTTCTTTAAATTAGTCATAAATACAGGATTATTTTCAACTACTTCATCATCTCTTTTATTTGTTGCAGTGTATGAAAGATGATTTGCATCTTTTTTGAAATCGGCAGCTTTGAATGAAACTGTATATTCATTCTTTTTCAAATCCAATGTGTAGTCATTTAATGCTTTGTTATAAGTATAACCCACAGTTATATCATTTCCCAATATATTTGTTTTCATATCATTGGAATCAATAGTCGATGATGAAAGGTAGGATACATCCTTTATAACATTAAGGATTTTTAATTGTTTTTGCCAATATGAAATAACACTTTCTATTGTAAGAGGAATTTCATTTACTGTTGGATCAAGTTTTTTTAAATTAGTTTTAATTTCACTTTCAAGAGCGGAAGTGTTAGTTTTTAATTCTCCCTTTTTTGTATTTAATGCAGTCATAAGCCCGATATAATTATCAGCAGTATAATCCTTTCCTGCATAATCAGATGTGACAGATGAAGTGAATGTTGCATCAGTTTTTATTTTATCAAAATAAGTCTTTTGAACATATGCAATATATTGTGCAGTTGCACTTTGCGTATCGGTTCCTGTAAAATCATCTTTCTTTTTTGTGATAATACTTTGATTAACATTATTAACAAGGTATTCAGCGTATGCAGTTTCATCCTTATCCCCTTGTAGTTCAAGAGAATATTTTGATAAAGTATCATATGAAAGTTTTTTAGGTGAATAATCATAATATTTTGCAACTAATGTATCAATGGCGGTTATCATTTCTGAAATATTTATATTGCCGGTTTTTGCTTGTTTAAGATATTCTGTTGCCTGTGCAATATTTGTTTTATCAGCAGAAACTTTCTTATCTTCAGCTGATTGTTCCTCGTTATATGTTTTGAATGCATTAATGATACGATTGTTATTTTCTGTTGTGATAAGGTTTTCAATAGATTTTATATTTGAAAGAGCCCCCAAAGTCGATGTAGAGGTTGTTTCATTTTTTTCGTGTTCAGAATTTGTTCCAGTTGTTGTTGATGTATTAACACGAGATACAGTTGTACCACTATCGGTAAGGCAACCAGTTAAAATAAATAATGAGCAATATGTAAGTAACTTTTTCATTTTCAACCCTTTAATTTCTCTTGGCTATATTATATATAATTATGGGAAGAAAATCAAGCATTAAAAGATTATTGTCTTTTAAATTTCTTTGTTATATACTTTTCGAAAAATATAGGAGTTGTAAAATGGCAAAACTTCATTTTTACTATAGTGTTATGGGGGCAGGTAAAACAACATCTTTGCTATAATTCATAATATGCCTCAAAATATTTTATTTTGGGAGATTATAGACAGATAAAATATTAAAGCCAATATTATTTTATAGCTTCTTTTATTTCGGCAATATCCATAAAACCAGGGAATACTTTGTCTTTTATAATTATTGCAGGTGTTCCGTGGATATTTAGTTGATGTGCAATTTTTTTTGTTATGTCAATTTCTTTTTCGACTTCTTCGGAACACATATCGTTTTCGAGTTTTTTGATGTTAAGTCCGATTTTTTTTGCTATGGATAAAACTTTATCTAATATCTTTTTGTTTAATGTTTCTACGCCTATTTCTGAATAATTGAATGGAAGAAGGTGATTTTCAAAAAGGGATTTATGGAGTAGAAAAGTTTTACCCTGTTTTTGTGCGGCAACGGTCGCTTTTGCAGGAAGATGAGATACGGGGAATATTGGAAAATTTTTAAGAATTATTTTGATATCTTTGTTTGCTTGGATAAGTTCGTTCATAATTATATTTTGATTTTTGCAATGTCCACAGTTGTAATCGAAAAATTCGTAAATAATAGTTTTTCCGTTTGGATTTCCAATGATTGGTGCAACTTTATCTTTTTCAAGTGCAGATATAATTTCTTTTGAAACTTTCATTTTACCTCCTATATTTTTATATAGTTATTGTAGTAAAATAAAGATGTTCTGCCAATAATATGATATTCCTAATTTAATGTTAAAAATGGATTAAATTGGTTTAAAAGCGATAAATCATAATCATTCATTACTAAAATAAACATATCAGGTTTATGTTTTTCCAAATCTTTTTCATAATATTTTTTGAATTTCCATCTTTCATTTATTGGAATTTTTATATGGTTAGCGAATACAAAATGCAGATTTTTTACGCTATCAAAGAATTTTATAAACTGAAAACTCATAGAATTGCCTAGAACATAGAGATTGTATTTACCATTTTCGTTTTTTATATCAAAAAATTCGCAATCATCACTATATTTTTTTATCTTAACGCCTGTATCAAAATATGAATATGGGGTGTTTTCTAAATGATAGTATTTTTCTTGATTGTATCTAAGATCTATCATCCAACTTCCAACTTTATGATTTTCTTTGATGCCGGAGTGAATTTTTTTGCTTATGCTTCTATTAAATTTTGAAAGAGGAGTTATTTTGAAATCTTTAAAGTCCTTTTTTATTATTTTAGCTAAGTCTTGATATGTAACATATGCACCAAAATTGGTCCAATGATGATCGGTTTTGTAATAAAGGTAATCAAAATCTTTAACTGAAAGAAAAGAATTGATAGGAAAAATAAATCTTTCTTTTAAAGTTGCTTCTTTGAAGTAATCTATAATTTCTTTAAAATACCAACCAAAGTAATTTTCTGTATTTAATAATACAGGGGCGTATTCATTATATACATGAATTTTACTTGGGACAAAGATTACATATAATTTTATTCCTTTTTTTTCAAGGTAGTTTTTAAAGTTATTTAAATTTTCTTGGGCATTATAATTAAGGAATGTACGCCATATAAACTTTCTAAACATCCAACCGTTTTCTGGGAAAAACATACTTTCTTTACCTTTGATAATTTTATTTATGGTTTGTAAGTCGGTATAAAAGTTTAGTATGTTGTCGCGACCAAAAAATCGGTCATTGAAATAATTATCAAATTCTTCTCCAAATTTTGGGTTAATAGAATTCCCTTTTGTTAATTGTGGAAAGGTTTGTAATGGTTTATTTTCTATTTCATTTATTTTATCCATGGATATCCAAATTGCAGGAATACAAAGGGAAAGAAAAAATAAAATAATAAAAACAAGGTCAATTTTGTTATGACCATTTCTATGTTTTATGCCAAAATAAAACATAATTGATAAACATATAATAGATGTAAGTAAAAATAAAACTCTTTCCATGGTGGCACTACTATATCATATAAAAAGTTTTGTTGCAATTTAAATGTTAATCATCTGATAGTAATTTATCAAATTTATTAAGTTCTAGTAATTCATAGTCAGAAGCAAGTAAAATGAAAATATCAGGTTTATATTTTTCTAAATCTTTTTCTGCATATTTTTTGAATTTAAAGCGTTCGTTCCATTCAGAGTTACTTGCATATGTAAATTTGATTTTATTTGCTGATTTTAATAGGTATTTTAAAATTGCGAACGAGAAAGAATTCCCATAAACATATATTGTGTATTTACCATTTTTATTTTCTCCATAACTTTTATATATATTTCCATCTTTTTTCATATTTGTTGTGCCATAATAATGATATGGAGTATTTTCAAATCGTTTTTGTAAATCATCAATATAATGTAGTTGTCTAGATTCACTTCCTATATCGAATCCCATTTCAGTATCGCCGTCAATAAATATTTCATTTACTGAAATCATGGTGTTTTGTGAGTATTTGAAATCTGTAAGTGGAGCAATGTATATGTTAGGAAAATCTTTTTTTATTTCTTTCATTAGTTTATGATATGCAATGTATGCCCCAAAATCAGTCCAATGATGATCGGTTTTATAATAAGTAAGTATTGATGAATTTTCAAGATCGTCTAGTGGATATATTATTCTATTTTTGATATTGGTGTTTTGTTGTAATTTTTGATATTTATATTTTTGTAAAGTTTTTTGTGTGAGTGTGTTATCATAATTTTCAAATGGCTTTGAATATACATATCGTTTTTTAGGTGGAACTAAAATATAAAGTTTTATGCCCTTATTTTTTAAATATTTATCAAATTCATTTAATCTTTTTATTGCATCAGAATTGAAATCTGTATAGTAATTATTTTCTTGATACATAAAATTAGAATCTTTGAAATGAATGGTATCATTTCTTTTTATTATGTTATTGATTAGGCTTAGTCTTGCAAAAATATTTTGAAAATTTTTTCTTAAGAAAAATCTATCGTTAAAATATTTTTCAAATTGTTCACCGAATTTATTATTTATTTTTTTGTTTATTTTTAATGATGGAAAAATGTTTAATGATCTGTGTTCAATATAATCATTTTTTTCTAATGAAATATAAAGAGCAGGTATGCAAAGAAATATAAGAAATATGAAAATAAATATGGTGTCAAGAAGGTTTCGTTCTTCCTTCCTTCCTTCCTTCCTT
>JAGBBO010000026.1 GCA_017938435.1 Alphaproteobacteria bacterium | reverse complement strand
TCCCATAGCAGAAAGAACAACTAGAGGCTTCTTTTCTTTGTAAGCCTGAATAATAGATGCAACATGCTTTATACGTTCTGCATTAGCAACTGAAGAACCGCCGAATTTCATTACGACCATGACGTCCCCCCAGGAATTAATTAAAATGTCAAAATGGAGTATAGCAAAAAATACCCTACAGGGCAATAATTTTTTATAAAATTTGTAAAAAAATTATTAAGAATTTTTAAGGGAGAATTGTAATATTCATATTATTTAGAAAAACCTTTATAGCTACCAAATCCAAGCATATATGTTGCCATCGCAAATGCTAAATCTTCAGATTTTAGATTTTGTATTCTTGCCATAGCTCTTAATTCGTCAATTACAGTATCATGTGGAACAATATTTTCCCCAAGTTCTTTGACACATTTTTCTATCACATTCGGTAATACCATACACATTTGATAGAAAGCATCATCTTGACCAGTTACTAAGGCATAGAAATGATCTAAACTAACACGACGAATTAATTTGTGACCAACTTTCTTTTTATCAACAGTCGTTTCCCATTTTATATTTTGAGAATGTTGTGCAATAGCCTCTACCAAAAAACAAGCACAATCATCATCGTTTAATAACTGATTTTGCATTTTTATAAATGTTTTTCCTGCAGATGCAGAATTCATTGTATTATGTTTATTTTTCATCTCAACATAAATTGTCCGAACAATTCCTACTTCCGGAATATTTATCCCCTTTGGATTTTCATAAATTACATCCCAACCACCATCTTCTCCATTTGGTGGAACATAACAATTATCAATATATTGAAATATCCTTTGATGAAAATAACCAATATCATTATTATTTGATTTATCTCTTTGTCGAAAAATTTCATTACTCACAATCTGCTCCCACGAAGAACTATAGACTGTTTTATCAAAAATCAATTTTATGGGATCAATAATATTTTTATTAAATCGCTTTAAATCAAAAGATTCTAATTTTTCGCCGTATTTTTCAATTGTAGCCTTAACATGTTTTTCAAAATTTTCTTCGTTAATAAATGATAATTTCCACATTACATACTCTCCAAAGATTCTTTTATTTTTAATGCAATTTCATAAGCCAAATTTACAGGAACAGCATTTCCAACCTGTTTGTATTGAGAACTAATACTACCACAAAATTGCCACTCATCAGGAAAACTTTGACAGCGTGCATTTTCTCGAATTGTAAAAGGTCGAGATTCCAATGGGTGACATCTATCTGTTTGCTTTTGACTTGGAGAAGTAAGTACAGTTAAAGATGGCTCGTCAAGACTTAATCGTCGTAAAATACCAGTTCTCCCACCTTCCATATTCCAACAGGTTTTCATATATTTTTTTGCAACATCTTCTGGAATATCCCTCCAATATCCACCAGGAGGAACTAAATCAAAAATTTCTCGCTTGTAATCAGAATATGGAGTTCCTTCACTTTTCGGACAATCAAGAAGGATATCTCTTAACACTGGTTTATATTTATGGGGCATAGGAAAATCAAATGAAATTTTTTCTTTTAAATCATTTCTAATACCTATCGTAATTAGGCGTTCTCTTTTTTGAGCCACACCAAAATCCCAAGCATTCAAAACTGCTTTTTGAATGGTATATCCACAACTTTCAAAAATATTACTGATTGTTTTATATGTATTTCCTTTGTCATGAGATAAAAGTCCTCGAACATTTTCAAATAAAAACATTTTTGGCTGCAACTATTCTAAGAATTTTGCATAGTGATAAAACAATGTCCCACGAGCATCTTCTAAACCTAATCGCTTTCCTGCATAAGAAAAACTCTGACAAGGAGCTCCACCGGAAAGTAAATCCAATTCTCCCTTTGAAATACTAAAGACATCAGTCAATTTTAAACAAGAAATATTAGCAATATCATCATTTATTACATTCCAATTTGGACGATTATATCTCAATGTATCTGAAGCATCTTTATCAAACTCAATCAAACCTATTGTTTTAAATCCAGCTTTCTCTATTCCTAGAGCAAGCCCCCCTGCACCTGCAAAAAGTTCGAGAGTTGTAGGTTTTCGTATTTCTTCATTTGTTTGATATGTATAAACTTTCTTCATATCTTTTTTTTTAGATTTGTCAATTGGTATTCTAATCCTGTTTTCAACTATTGAATCATATTTTTCACAAACATTCATAATACACCATCCTAAATCAGATAAAACTATAGATAAACTTATGTTATGATAACATAAATACATTTTTTTGCTAAGTATTCTTTCTTCCCCATTTCCCTCTATCCCAAAATCTTCACTTTAATTTCACTTCCGAAGTTGGATTTTTCTACTTCTATTCGGTTAAAATCCCGCTGTTTTAGTTCTGACACGTGAGAAATAATTCCAACGCTACGGTTTTCTCGCACTTCGTCTAATGTTTGTAAAGCACTTTCTAAAGCTGTTTCGTCAAGAGAACCAAAGCCTTCATCAATAAACAAACTGTCTAGTTGGATTCCGCCTTTTTTGTTTTGCACAGTGTCTGTTAATGCTAGAGCCAAACTCAAAGAAGCCAAGAATGTTTCTCCTCCAGAAAGAGTGTCTACGCTTCTAGCTTTTTTTGTGTAGGAATCCACAATTTCAATATCAAGTCCCTT
>JAGBBO010000025.1 GCA_017938435.1 Alphaproteobacteria bacterium | reverse complement strand
TTGCTCTACCAACTGAGCTACCTCGCCATCGGATGTATAGTTTATAACCGATATTTTACTAAAACGCAACAAAAAAAGTAATTTTTTTCAAATATTGCTTTGACCTATGCCTAAAAATATGATATTATAGACAAAGATATTATTAGGAGAAATAGGATGAGAAAAGTTTTTGTTTCAACTTTGGTTCTAAGTTTGTGCCTTGGGTTGAACGTTGATGTAGTGGCAAAAAGAAAATCTACTAGGGCGGCAAAACGCACTGTTGTAAGGGCAGGGAGAAGTACAACTTCGACATCAAGTTCAAGTAGTTCAAAAACTACAACCGTGGCTGATTCAACACACAGATTTGTCGCTGATTCTGCGATATACGAGCAAAAACTTGAATATGGTGTGAAGTATGATTTGGCGACTATGTTACTTCCTAGTGTATCAGATTATTACAAAACCAATGGGTCGGAGGCAATTAACGAACAACTTTGTTTTGGTCCTTATATGACATTGACTGGTATTTCAACATCTGAGGATATTGTGGAATATACCGCAGATGGGGCATTTGAGTGTCAAAATTTGCTTTCCGGTTATTCTTATACTTTGCAATTAAAGGAAGCGACAAAGACAACACTTGCAACTTTTGCATTCCCAAGAATGGTTAAAATTGTGCGTTCCGGTGTTGATGTAAATTATATGCAATTTGAATATGAACCATATGTCGATATTTCCGAGTTTGTGCCAAAAATTGCAACTGCGGTGATGGATGCAAAAACTTCGTGTCAGGCATTTTATGACGATATGGAAAAGTTGAAAGGTCACCTTGGTTGGACAACAGGTCTTTCTGGTGTAGGAACGGTACTTTCCGCTGGGGCAACAGGTGTTGGTGTGTATAATGTTATGAAAACCAATGAAGTTGATAGAAAACTGGGACAACTTAATAAAGCTGAAATGTCAAGTGTTCAAACTGATGAAAATTCAATGAAAAATTTACAAAGTGATTTGGATGAAAAGGATACTAAAAAGAAAGAAGATGAAGGTAAATTGGAAAATGCTAGAGCAACAATTTCAAGCTATGATAATGATACTCTTAAAATTGCAATAAATAATTCTGCTGAATGTTCAGCTAAAAATAGTTTTGAAAAAGAATTAAGTGAAGTTAAGTATTCTGATTATACTGGTGATGATGTTGATAAAAGATATAAATTTTTATCTTTTGTAGAAAAAAATAGATTGGATTATTCTTCAGAAAATTCTTTTAAGGCTTCGTTAGAAAAAAAGAGGTTGGAACTTGCTAAAGCTTGTTCTGATAGGGAATTTGCTTTAACAAAAGAAGCTACTGAACATCCAGAAAAGTATCAAAAAGAAGGTAGTGGGTATTTGGAAAAAGCAAATGAGGTGTCTTCTAGCACTGTTGCTTTTAATGAGGCTCAAAACAAATTAAATCTTGCAGAAAAAAAGAAAAAGTTAGAGGAGAATGTGTCCTCTTCCATCCAAACTTCAAGAACATTGGATATTGTGCAGGGAAGTTTGAATATTGGGTCAGCAGCGACATCGGGTGGATCTTTGATTTTGTCTGTGGTTGGGGTAAAGACTGCCGAATCTGCACTTTCGAATCTTAAGGTATGTGAGTCAAAAATTTCTGAGTTGAAATTGCTTTACAATACTTATAAAGCAGAACTTGAAGATAATGGAGTAGGAGAGGAATAATGAAAAAAATTATTTTGGTTTTGTTGGCTTTTATATCAACTGGGGCAGAGGCAAAACTTTCTTCGGAAAAAATTGAAAAACAGGCGGAAAATATCAATACTGTGCTTTCGGTATGTGCATTTGATAGGTCTTCTCTTGATGATATAAAGGGAAAAGCTATTGGTTCTACAATTACTTCGGGTGTGGCAACTGGGGCAAGTGCTGCTGGTGCTGTAACATCGTTTGTGGCTTTGGGAAAGACAAAGGATATTGCTAATAATAAAGGGAAGACAACAGATGTAGACAAAACAAAAGATGATAATTCACAAGCAAAGGCTCTTGCTACTAATAAAGATAAAGATGTTAATTCACAAGTAAAGAATTTGCGTTTGATTTCGACTATTTCATCAGGTGTGGCGACAGGTGCAAATTTGGCAACGGTGGTTTTATCTGCTACATCAGCGACTAAACTTGCTGAACTTATGGATAAGGCGACATATTGCAATAATGCACTTGGTATGATTGAAATTTCCGAATAAAAAAGATGCGATATTTGATTGTGGATTCTAGTGTCTTGCTACTAAAATAACGGACTGAATCGGTGGGCAAAATGCTATTAAAAAATTGCAATAACAGACAGAATCAATCGTAAATGCAAAAGTCAATGAAAATATTTTCATTTTTTCCTTTTTATATGCTTAACTTTTCCCTTTTTTTATGATATACTTAAGGAATGAAGTCAAAAGGGGGACATTATGATTGAAGGAAATTTCGGATATAAATCAAGTGATGATGAAATTCAAAATTTTATCCCAAAAATTATGGTTATGGGTGTTGGCGGTGCTGGTTGTAATGCTGTGAATAATATGATTTCTCAGGGAATTGATGGTGTCGAATTTGTTGTGGCAAATACTGATGCTCAATCGCTTATTCAATCAAAAGCTCCGAAAAAAATTCAACTTGGTAAACAAACGACCAAGGGGTTTGGTGCCGGCTCAAAACCAGAAGTTGGGCAAAAGGCTGCCGAAGAATCAAGTGGCGAAATTTCTGATATAATTAAAAATACTAATATACTTTTCTTGACTGCTGGTATGGGCGGTGGAACAGGTAGTGGTGCAATGCCGGTGATTGCTGGGCTTGCTCGGGAAAAGGGAATTTTGACCGTGGCAATTATTACTACTCCGTTTGAATTTGAGGGAAAGAAAAAAGAAAAAATTGCAAACGATGCGATTGCAAAGTTGGTGCCAAATGTGGACTCTTATATCGTGCTTCCTAATCAAAACCTTTATCATGTTGCGGGCAAACAAATGACATTTTTGAATGCGTTTAAGGTGTCGGATAATGTCCTTTATGAAGGAGTTAGAAATATTACTGATTTAATAAGAATTCCAGGAACTATCAATTTGGATTTTGCCGATATTCGTGCAGTGATGGAAGAAAGTGGAAGGACCCTTATTGGAACATCAATCCAAAGTGGTGAAGATAGGGCAATTAAGGCAGTAAGTGGCGTTTTACAAAACCCTATGCTTTCCGGTAATGATATCAGGGGGGCAAAGTCGGTTTTGGTGAATATTACTGCGAATCCGGAAAACCTTTCTTTGGATGAACCAGCCGAGGTTATGAATAGTATAAGACGCGAAATTGATGGGGATGAAACAAACTTTTATCTTGGAACATGTTTTGATGCAAATATGGGTGAAAATTTAAAGGTTGCAATTATTGCGACTGGGCTTTCCGAGGCAATGAATAAGGTTTCGTCATTTACATCAAAACCATTGGTTAATGATTTTATGTCTGGGATTTCTTCGACTGTGAAAAGTGAACCAAAAATTATGGAAGAAAAACCTTTGCCTATAAATAATGAAACTTTTGAAAAAGAACCAGAAATTGCAATAAGCGAACTTGGTGCAAATGAACTTGTTTTGGATAATGAAAAAATTGAACCAGAAAGTTTATTTAATGATGAAAAAGTTGAAGATAACAGTTTCGATTCATTTATGAAAAAAACTGAATCACTTAGTATCGATGATTTTATAAATCGTGAAGCAGAGGAAATTGAAAAGAAAAATATTGAGGAAATTTCTGTTAAAAAAGATGATGAAAATGGTGATGATGATCCAACTGATCCAAATGGTGGAAATGGTAAAAAGAAAAGTCCTTTGTCATCATTTTTTGATATGCTTGGCGATTCAAAAGAAGATAATTTCTTTGATGATGTAGATACATTTGGTGATGATGATTCAAAACTTGAAAAACAAAAAGATTTGGAAATCAAAGCAAATGTAAAACCGGAAAAACACGAAGATGATAATGTTGTCTTTTTAGCAGGAAGTATTGATGAGCAAAAGCAAGAAGCTCAACAAACTGATTTGATGGAAATGATAAAAAAGATGGAAGAAACTTTGGAAATTCCGGCTATATTTAAAAAGAATAATAAGTAATTTTTTCTTAATAATTTAACTCCCTTTAGGCTTAGTCTTAAAGGGATTTTTTAATTTTTAGTAAAGAGGTTTAATATGTTTGAAAATAAATATGTCGTTGATGAAGTAGAACTTGAAAAAATTTATAATAAATATAAATTAGCGATGGAAAAAAGATTAGAGTGGGAGCAAGATTGGAACGAATGTTATAATTATGCTTTGCCACAAAAAAGTGGACTTTTTTCAAATGGTGTAGCAAAGAAAAGTTCGCCAGATATTTTTGATTCTACTGCTGAAAATGGGGTGGAACAGTTGGCGGGAAGTTTACTTTCTCAACTTACTCCGCCGTGGTCAAGGTGGTTCGGACTTGGGTTTGGTATTGATGTAGAAGATAGTGATATTGATACAAAATCTGAAAAGTATAAAGAACTAGATAAAATACAAAAAATTTTGCAATCTCATTTTGATAGGTCAAATTTTTATGTGGAAGCTCATCAATGTTATTTGGATTTGGTTACTATTGGAACAGCAGTTATGCTTATGGAAGAAAATCAAGTGGGGGATGTTTCTGCGTTTAAATTTACTGCTGTGCCTATGAATGAAATAGCATTAGAAGAAAATGTGAATGGAAGACTTGATACAGTATTTAGGCGGTCTTGTATTTCTCTTATATCATTAAAACAAAAATTTCCAACAGTGAATTTTAATGATTTGCAACTTTCATATATTAACAAAAATCCTGATGAAAAGTTGGTCGTAATAGAAGCTGTTTTGCCAAGACTTACAGGATGTGGTCAACAGGGATATAATTATGTCGCATTTGCGATAGATGAAAATAATGTTTTGGGGTGTGGCGGTAAATTAATCCTTAAAACAGGAGTGTTTGCAAATTCTCCGTTTATTTGTTTTAGATGGATGAAAGTTTCATCAGAAGTTTATGGAAGATCTCCGGTTATGCGAGCACTTCCTGATATAAAAACTGCAAATAAAGTTGTGGAACTTATTTTAAAAAATGCGTCTATTGCGGTAAGTGGTGTTTGGCAAGCAGATGATGATGGCGTCCTTAATATAGAAAATATTACTTTGTCGCCGGGGACTATTATCCCAAAAGCAGTTGGTTCAAGTGGGCTTACTCCACTTAAAACTGGTGCAGATTTTGATGTGTCGCAACTGGTGCTTTCGGATTTAAGAAATAAAATAAATCATAGTTTGTTGGTGGATCAACTTTCATTATTTTCTTCATCAAAAATGACTGCAACAGAAGTTATGGAACGAACAAATTATATGAGCCGTGTTTTGGGTGCAACATATGGACGACTTCAATCTGAATTTTTAACGCCTGTTATACTGAAAGCTATTTCAATTTTGAAACGCAGGGGCGAAATTTCGGATATTTTTGTTGATGGTCATGAGGTAGATTTGAAATATCAATCACCACTGGCTAAAAATCAAGCAGTGAGGGATGCAGAAAATATTTTAGGTTGGGTAAAAGCTCTTTCTGGACTTGGGGCAGAAGCAAGTGCAATAATTGATAGAAAAGCAGTTGCATTGTGGCTTGCAAAGACATTTTCTGTACCTGAAAATTTGATAAGTCAAAATGAATAAAGATGAAATTTTAGATGCGTTTTTAAGTGGTTATGATGTCCTTAAAATTCCTGTTATTGAAAATGGAAAACCTGTTTGGGAGGAAAAATTTCCAATAGAAAAAATTGAACAACTTAAAAAATCGGTTGGGGCGAAAAAATTTTCATCCCAGATGATGCTTTGCCCTGTTGATGTAAGTGAGGGAAGATTTGATGTTGAAAAACTTTCTTTTTATAATTCAGAAATAAAACGGGAAGAAAGAAATGGCGAGCAAATTTTTTCCATTATGGAAAAGACAATTTTAAGTGCAAGTTGTTGGTGGGATCCTTCGTATGGTGCAAAAAATGGTGATGGGTCCGTGATATCAGTTGTGTTTATTGATGAAGATGGTAGGTATTATTTGCATGATGTGGAATATCTTTATTTCAAAGAACAGGAAAATGTGCAATCTGCACGGGATCAATGTCAAAAAGTTGGAGAATTTTTGAAACGAAATTTTATTCCTCTTGTTAATGTGGAAAGTAATGGTATTGGCAAATTTTTACCAGAATTTTTGCGTGGTGAACTTGTAAAAATGGGGATTACTAGTATTGTAGAGGCAAAAACTTCGAAAGTATCAAAGGAACTTAGGATTTTAGATGCGTTTGATGCGATTATATCTGCTGGATATCTTTTGGTGAATGAAAAGGTCAAAAATACACCGTTTATTGGGGAGTTTATGGATTGGAATGTTGATAGCAACTCTCATGATGACGGATTGGATAGTGTGGCGGGTGCAATTCTTAGTCAACCTGTAAAAATGCCAGTTATTGTAGGTGGAAGGGTAGGTTTTAGGCGAAAATTACCTAATACGCCTTTTAGGATTAGGACAGATTTTAAAATATGACAAAAAAATTAAACAAAATAGTTGACAAATAAATATTTTAGGGCTATATTGAGGCTATAAATTAAACCAAAAGGTGCTATTATGAATACAGAACAAAAAAGATATGTGCTTGTTATTACTGGGTTATTTTTAATGATTTTGGGCGGACTTGTTTATATGAAGACATATAAAAAATCACCAAAAGAAGTTAAAAAGGCGGAGATTCGTGCCTATATAAAAGCTAATAAAGTAGAAAAACCAGAAAATATTTTTGTTCCATTTAATCGCCCAACAAAAGTTAATTTCGTTTATGATGATGGTGTTGAATTTAAGAGAAGTATTTCAGTTTATGATGGATTAAAGGCATATTCTGGGGATAAAAAATTGAATGATTATGCTGTGCTTTGCAATGGAAAAAATTGTCGTAAGCAAGTTGTAACATCAAAAAAAACAGGTGTTGTTAAATGTAAAAAGTTAGCAAAAAAGACAACTGTTGTTCGTGGAAATGTTTTGTTTACAAAGGGTAATTTAAAGTATCTTAAATCTAATGTAAGAATCGAAGGTGATTTGTATATTAAAAATATTAACTTTGTTAAGATACCAAAGAATTTTCAGGTTATTGGAAATATTTACATTATCAATTCTGAAGGTTTGACATTTTTAGGTAATAATTTTATTGATGGCCATATTTATGTAAATGGGAAAAGTAGTCTTAGGGCTTTTCCAAAATCACTTAAAATGACTGGTCAAATTTTTATATAGGATTTTTTGTTATTATTTATAGGCACCCTGTTTTTCGGGGTGCTTTTTTTATTGGAGGAATTATGAAAAAAGATATTTTAGGAATGTATGATGTATTGGAAAATAAAGATTTTAAAAAAGAGTTGGAACTTATGCCTATTTATTTTGTAAAAACATTTAATACTGATAATGGACGGCGTGTTTTGGAATACCTTGTGTCTGTTACTCTTAATCGTTATTTATCGCCTAATTCATCAGATGCAGAATTAAGGTTTTTAGAGGGACAAAGGTATCTTGTTTCCTTTATTAAAAATATGATAAAAAAAGGAATGAAATAATTTTGTTTATTTTAAAGAATTTCAACTTCTTTGTTTTTATTAAAACTTGAAATAATATTTAAAAAGGTTATTCACCAAACATTTCTTATTAGTAATTTTTATTATGGAGGAATAAATGACAAGACAACTTAATGACAATAATAAACTTTTTTTAAAACTTATTTTTGGGGCAAGGAAAAAAGCTGGACTTACTCAAAAAAAACTTGCTGATATGTTAAAGAAAAACCAATCATATATTTCAAAATATGAAAATGGGGATAGACGACTTGATGTAATTGAATTTATGGAAGTTGTAAATGCAATAGGAGTTAGTCCACTTGAAATTATTGGAGAGATTCAAAAAAATTGGAAGAAAAAATAAAAAAAATCCACCTTTTTAAAAAGATGGTATTTTTCTTTATTTCTTTTTTATGAATGATTTAAAGATTATTATTGCAACGCCGATACATATATACATATCTGCAACATTGAATGCAGGATAGTGGTGTGTGCCTATATAAAAATCAAGGAAGTCAATTACTGCACCATATCTTAATCTATCAAAAATGTTGCCCAATGCACCGGCAATGATTAAAATATATGCAAAACGATTAAGATTTTCTTTTTCATGGCGTAAAAGTATTGCAATATATGTTGTGATTAAAAGAGATAGTCCAATAAGTAAAAATCTTCCAAGCAAAGTGTTGTTTGCTAGCATTGAAAAACTTACCCCATTATTCCATACAAGTATCAAATTAAAAAATGGTAGTGGTTCGGATATTGGATAGTAGGTTGGATAATATTTTTTGTAATATCCGAATAATGTTATTGGAAATGGTGTTTGTGCAAGAACCAAAAGTTTTGTTAAAAAATCTAACAAAATAAATATTCCAATTAAAACAAAAGTATTTTTTAAAATTTTTTTCATTATTTTTTATCCTTGTATGGATTTTTGGATGTTTTTGTTTTTAATCTTATTACTATTTTATTAAAACCAAAAGTTTCGCCAAGTGAATTTATCAAATAGCGTTTATAGTTTTCAGGAATTTCTGATGCACCACCAACAAACATAGTAAATGTAGGTGGGCGTGTTGCACTTTGTGTAATGTATTTTATACTCATAGGTCGTTTTAATCGTGAAAGTGGTGGCGGATTCATCGCAACAACTTTGTCAAGCCACTTGTTTAATCTTCCAGTAGTAATTCGTTGTTTCCTTAAATCGTAAATTTCAAATGCTTCTTTCATCATTTCATTTATACCACGAGATTTAAGTGCAGAAATGCAAACTATTGGAATTTCCTTTACTTGAGAAAATGAAATTTCAAGTTTATCTTTTACTTCTTCTAGTTTTTCTTTTTTATTTTTTATCAAATCCCATTTATTTAAAACAATTATTAAACCCTTTCCTTCGGATACAGCATAACTTGCAATAGTTAAATCTTGTTTATCAAGACCAAGTTCAGTATCAATCACAATTATGCAAACATCAGAGTTTTTGATTGTTTCGATTGAACGGGCAGTTGATAATCTTTCTAATTCTTCGAAAACTTTATTCTTTTTTCTTAAACCTGCAGTATCAATCAATTTTACATCACGGCCACGATATGTGAAATCGGTATCAATGGCATCGCGTGTAAGTCCAGCTTCGTTTCCAGTTAACATTCTATCTTCACCAAGAAGTGAATTTACAAGTGTTGATTTACCAACATTTGGACGACCAATGATTGCAATGCGGACACGAAAATCTTTTTCTTCTTCCTCAAGTTCTTCTGATGCAGAATCTTCGGCAATTTCGATAATATCCCTTAATTCATCATCTTCTAAATCGGTTTCATCTTCTTTTGCAGGTGGAGTAAGTTTTGATATTTCAGATTTTAATCTGTCGATAAGGTTTATCATACCTTGACCATGTTCAGCAGAAAGTGGAAGTGGTTCACCGAATCCAAGTGTGTAAAAATCGCCAATATTGTTTTTGAAATTGTTCATATTTTCAGATTTATTTACAACAAGGATTACTTTTTTATCATATTTTTTTACAGTGCGAGCAAAGTCCATATCTTCGGGAAGAACAGAGGTGCGACCATCAATAACAAAAAATATTATGTCGGCTTGTTTTATTGCATCAAGTGTTTTGTCTGTCATACGATGAGCAATACTTCCGTCCGGAGCGCGTTCCAATCCAGCAGTATCAAGCAAGGCAAATTCAAAACCATCGTATGCCTTTACAACATATTCCTTTACATCACGAGTTGTGCCACTGCTGTCATGAACAATAGCAATATTGCGTTTTGTAAGACGATTAAATAGTGTCGATTTACCAACATTTGGACGACCGATAATTGCAACTTTTATCATTTTAAATCCAATTTTATCTGTTTATTTGATAAAAGTTTAGTTTATTTTTATTTTTTTTTCAATTATGAATTTATTTTTGTAGATTTTTTTTATAAACTCTATTATACTTTGTATTTGTAAAAACAAAAATAAGGAGAAGAAAATGGCTGTTAAAAAAACATCAAAAAAAAGTGTTAAAAAAAGCCCAAAAGTTATGAAAAAAACTGAGGCTTCAAAAAATATTAAATCAGTTAAACCAGCAAAGGTTACAAAACCAGCAAAAATATCAACTGTTTCTTCGGTTAAGGCTGTTTTCCAATCAGCAGAAAAAACAGTGAAAAAACTTAATTTTGGAAAGTTTTTTAGCGATGCAATCTATATGCTTTGCAATCCTGTTAAATATTTTACAGAAATAAAAGCAGATGGTAATTATGAAACTGCTATTATCAAAGTATTGATGTATGGCTTGCTTACTGCTGGTATAAAGATTTTGTTTAATATTGCAAATATTACATTGATTGGAACAATTTCAGCTTTGATTTTAATGCCTATTTATGCAATATTTATTGTGTTTGGTTTGGCTGGAATTATGTTATTTTTCTCATACCTTGCAAAAGGTGAGATGAATTTTGAAACATCGATGAAGGCGGTTGCTTCTTGCATATTTATGTATCCACTTGCATATGTTGCATATCATGTTGCCTTTTCATATTACATACTTTTCTTCTTTAGTTTGATGATTGATTTGTATATAGTATTTTTGATTTATACAGCTACAACATATTGTCTTAAAGGAGAAAAGGGTATTGCAAATGTAATATTTTCAATCTTTACATTATTTATTATTGCAATTCATTTCTCTAATAGTGGGGCAATGTATGTTGCAACAAAGAATCCAAAGGTTGGTTTTAAACATCATTTTGCTAAAATACAAAAAGCTCAAAAAGATATTACTCCTATTATCAATATTGAATAAAAAAATGGTGTTTGAAAAGGGCTCCTCGGTTGAGGAGCTTTTTTGTTTTGATTTTTTTTAAATAATAATATATGCTTTTTTTCATGTGAGGATAAAATGGCATTTGATAAAGCGTTTATTGAAAGTGTAAGAGATAGAGTTTCTATTGTTGATGTAATTTCAAGGTATGTTCCACTTACCCGAAAGGGAAAGGAAAATTGGGGTTGTTGTCCATTTCATACGGAAAAGACGGCTTCGTTTTCGGTGAATGAAGAAAAAAATTTCTATCATTGTTTTGGTTGTGGTGCGCATGGCGATGTGATTACTTTTTTAATGCAAACACAACACCTTACTTTTATTGAAGCTATTGAAAAACTTTGTCAGGATGCTGGGATACCGATACCTGCTGCGACAGCAGAACAGCGAAGAAGAGATAAGGAAAGTCACGAACTTTACGAAGTTTTGAAGATGGCTGCTGACTTTTATAAAGAGCAACTTTATACTGAAGAAGGAAAGGTCGGTTTAGATTATCTTAAATCGCGACAACTTTCTGATGAAATGATCGCAAATTTCCATCTTTGCTATGCTCCGGCTGGAAATAAACTTATTCAACATCTAAAGGCAAAGGGTGTGCCGTTAAAGGTTATATTGGATGCTGGGCTTGCAAGAATGAGTGAGCGAACCCATACCCCATACGATTATTTTAGGGAGAGGGTATTGTTCCCTATTACCGATTCAAGGGGAAGAATTATTGCTTTTGGTGGGCGAATTATGGTGAAGGATGATAATCTTCCAAAGTATTTGAATAGTCCGGAAAGTTTGGTATTTTCAAAAGGACGAAATCTTTATGGTCTTGCACAGGCAAGGGCAGAAGCTATTGAAAAAAAACGAATCATTGCAACCGAGGGATATATGGATACTATTACCCTTCATCAGTTTGGTTTTAAGTATGCGGTTGCTCCACTGGGAACTGCGATTACAGAAATGCAAATTGAACTTTTGTGGAAAATGACAACTGAACCTATACTTTGTTTTGATTCTGATACTGCGGGACGAAAGGCAGGTATTAGGGCTGCACTTCGTGTGCTACCTATACTTAAACCTGGGTATTCGTTAAAGTTTTGTTTGATTGAAGGGGCAAAAGATCCAGACGAGTTTTTACATGCTTTTGGTCATGATAAATTTCAGGAAATGCTTGATACAAAGTGTATTTCCCTTTCTGATATTTTGTGGATGTATTTTACATCAGAGCGAGAGGTTAAAACTCCGGAACAGAGGGCTGGGCTTGAGGCTGAGATACAAAAAGAATTTTCAAGAATTAAAAGTGAAAGTATTAGAAAATTTTATTTAGACGAGTTTGCATCTCGTATGAGAAAACAATTTAGTCGTGTAATGAATGAAAAAAAAGTTATCCTTCCTAAGGCGAATCCGGAAAATTCAAATGAAAAGATGATTTTGGCCTTTTCTATTGCATATCCAAACTTGTTTTCAAAATTTTTGGAAAGTGGTAAAAAAATTGAACTTTCTCATCCTGTGTATAAAAAAATATTTAATGATGTGATAAGTGAAGTTTCAGTTAATCCTCATACAAGGGAAACAATATTAAAATATTTGAATGATAAAGGATATAATCCTCAGGTTTTGTTAAAGTTTGAATTAGAATCTTTGATAAAACGACCTGATGATGCAACAAAAATTTTGGATGAAAAAGTTTTGCGGTTTGATTTGGAAAATTTGAATAATGAACTTAAACGCCTTAATACAGAAGTGTTTTCTGTTCCAAAGGATGAAGTTTTGAAAGTTCAAAATCAGATACAGGCAGTAAAAGATGAAATTCAAAGAATTACTGAGAAGTTGGAAGAGGTTTCTTGATGCTGAAAAAGTCTGAGATTTTAGAAATGCTTGAAATTTTTGATGAAAAAATTGGGCAAAGGAAATCTGAACTTAATTATAAAAATCCATATACATTCGCAGTTGCAGTTTTATTGTCGGCACAGGCGACAGATAAATCTGTGAATATTGCGACAGCCGAACTTTTTGAGATAGCAGATAATCCAAAAACTATGCTTTCATTAGGTCTTGATGAAATTAAAAAATATATAAGGACTATTGGACTTTTTAATTCAAAGGCAAAGCATATTATGGAAATGAGTCAAACATTGGTTGAAAAATTTGATGGAATACTTCCAAAAACAAGGGATGAACTTATGCAACTTTCTGGAATTGGAAGAAAGTCGGCAAATGTGATTTTGAATGAACTTTATGGACTTCCTACTATTGGGGTGGATACTCATGTGTTAAGGTTAGTGAAAAGGCTTGGACTTATGGGGGATGAATTTAATACGCCAGAGGAGGTAGAATCTGAACTTGAAAGGATAATTCCTGAAAAATATAAACCATTTATTTCAAATTATTTGGTGCTTTTTGGAAGGTATATTTGTAAGGCAAAAAATCCAGATTGTGCAAATTGTTACCTTAAAAAATTTTGTAAGATAAAAAAAATTTAAAAATTTTTAAGTTTTCCTTGTAGTTTTCAAACTTATATTTTATATTGATATTACATTTTAACAAAAATCAAAAAATTTTTATGGAGAGTATTTATGTTTTCATCACTTACAGGACTTTTTTCATCAGATCTTGGTATAGATCTTGGAACTGCAAACACACTTATTTATATGAACGACAAGGGAATCGTGCTTAATGAACCATCTGTTGTTGCTATAAGTGAAGAAGAACGCGGTAGAAAGGAAATTTTGGCAGTTGGAGAAGAAGCTAAAAAAATGCTTGGAAGAACACCTGGTAATATACAGGCTATTCGTCCACTTAAAGATGGTGTTATTGCTGATTTCGAAGTTGCCGAAGCTATGATTAAATATTTTATTCAAAAAGTTTTAAATAGAAAGGCATTCACTTTTCCACAAGTTGTGATTTGTGTTCCTTCGGGTTCGACCGCTGTTGAAAGAAGGGCTATTCAAGAATCCGCAGAAGTTTGTGGTGCAAGAAAAGTTTATCTTATTGAAGAGCCAGTTGCTGCTGCGATTGGTGCGGGGCTTCCTATTGGTGAACCTACTGGATCTATGGTAGTAGATATCGGTGGTGGAACAACAGAAGTTGCAGTGCTTTCACTTGGTGGTGTGGTTTATGCTCGTTCTGTTCGTGTTGCTGGTGATAAAATGGATGAAGCTATTATTAACTATGTAAGAAGAAATCACAACCTTCTTATTGGTGAAAGATCAGCCGAAATTATTAAAAAGGAAATTGGTTGTGCCGTTCCTGATAATGATGAAGGCGGTCGTTGTATTGAAATTAAGGGTAGGGATTTGATGAATGGTATTCCTCGTGAATTAACTTTGAATGAGGCTCAGATTGCAGAAGCATTGGCAGAACCAGTTCGTGAAATTATTGATGCCGTTAAAACTGCTCTTGAAAATACTGCACCTGAACTTGCATCAGATATAGTTGATAAAGGTATTGTTTTGACTGGTGGTGGTGCATTCCTTAGAAACCTTGATTTTGCAATAAGACATGCAACAGGTCTTCCTGTTTCTATTGCTGATAACCCACTTCTTTGTGTTGCACTTGGAACTGGAAAGGTTATTAAGGATATTAAACATTATAGAAGTGTTCTTTCTTCTATGTATTAATTTTTAAGGTTAAGAAATGCCCTCCGATTGGAGGGTGTTTTTTTGTAATATAGTGTTGACAAAAGAAAATTTGATGTTTATAATTCCCAAAAACAAAAAGTAAAGGATTAAAAATGTTTGGAAAAGATTACCTTGGAATAGATGCTGTTAATGACAGAATTAACAATGATATTGCAAAAGAAGTTAGGTCTGAAAGAAATAGAGAAAGAAATGAAGAATTGAGAAAAGAACGTCCAGAGGATCAAGTAAATCACTTTAGAAGACAAGAAAAAATTTTGATTGATAGTCTAGAAAATGCAAAAACTGATGCAGAAAGATATCTTGCTGTTAAAAGATTAAGTTTTTGCAGACAAAATCTTTCTAAATGGTTGAAAATTGCAGATAATCAACGATAAGTTTTTTATTTAAAAATAAAAAATCCCCGATTTTGTCGGGGAATTTTTTTTGGAGGGATTTTTTTAGAAGCCACCCATTCCACCCATACCGCCGGACATACCAGCCATATCGTGATGGCAACCACAACCTTCTTTTTCTGGTGCTTCGGCAATCATTGCCTCTGTTGTAAGAAGAAGTCCAGAAACAGAACTTGCATCTTGGAGAGCACAGCGAACAACCTTTGCAGGGTCAATGATACCTGCTTTTAACATATCAACATATTCGCCATTTTGAGCATTATAGCCGAAGTTTGCATTGTCGTTTTCCAAAATCTTTCCAACGATAACTGCACCATCAACACCAGCATTTGCACAAATTTGACGGATAGGAGCAGATAATGCTTTCTTTATAATATTAACACCAGCCTTTTGATCTTCGTTATCAGTTTTAATTTCATCAAGGATAGATTGTGAACGAAGTAGGGTAATTCCACCACCTGCAACGATACCTTCTTCGACAGCGGCACGAGTTGCAGCCAAGGCATCATCAACACGATCTTTCTTTTCCTTAACTTCTATTTCTGATGAACCACCAATTTTTATAACAGCAACACCACCAGCCAATCTTGCAAGTCTTTCTTGTAATTTTTCCTTGTCATATTCAGATGTTGCATTTTCGATTGATGTTCTAATTTCGGCACATCTTCCTTCTATTTCAGATTTTTCACCGGCACCATCTACGATAGTTGTATTTTCCTTATCAACAACAATTTTCTTTGCAGTGCCAAGGAATTCAGGTGTTACATTTTCAAGTTTCATACCCAAATCTTCGGATACAACAGTTGCACCAGTAAGAACGGCAATATCTTTTAACATTTCTTTTCTTCTGTCGCCGAAACCAGGAGCTTTTACTGCAACAATTTTAAGTCCAGCACGAAGACGATTTACAACCAATGTTGCCAATGCTTCACCTTCTACATCTTCGGCAACAATAAGTAATGGGCGAGAGCTTTGAGCAATGCTTTCAAGGATTGGAAGTATTGGTTGTAAGTTTGAAATTTTTCCCTCTGTCAAAAGAATTGCAGGATTTTCATATTCGCAAGTCATTTTTTCAGCATTTGTGATGAAGTAAGGGGATAAATATCCACGGTCAAATTGCATACCTTCTACTATTTCAACTTCGGTTTCCATACCTTTTGCTTCTTCAACAGTGATAACACCTTCTTTACCAACCTTTTCCATAGCAGAAGCAATTTTTTCACCAATTTCGCGGTCACCATTAGCAGAGATAGTTGCAACCTGTGCAATTTCTTCGTCTTTTGATACTTTCTTTGCGCGTTTTGCAAGGTCTGCAACTACTGTATCAACAGCCTTATCAATACCGCGTTTTAAATCCATTGGGTTCATACCTGCGGCAACCATTTTTACACCTTCTGAGAAAATAGCTTGGGTCAAAACAGTTGCAGTTGTTGTTCCATCACCAGCATCTGTTGCAGCCTTTGATGCAACTTCCTTTACTGCCTTTGCACCCATATTTTCGAATGGATCTTTTAAATCAGTTGTTTCCTTTGCAACGGTGACACCATCCTTTGTAATTTTTGGGGCACCATAGGATTTATCAATCATTACATTACGACCCTTTGGTCCAAGGGTTACCTTTACAGCATTAGCAAGTGTATCAACACCAGCCTTCATTTTATTACGAGCATCTTCTCCAAATTGAATAATTTTTGTTGTCATTTTTATCTCCTATTCGTTTATAATTCCAAGAACATCTGTTTCTTTCATAATAAGTCTGTTTTGACCATCAAGTTTGATTTCTGTGCCACCCCATTTTGAGAAAAGGACAATATCTCCAACCTTTACACGCATTGGAATTGTATTTCCATTTTCAAATGTTGTGCCATCACCAACAGCCAATACACGACCGCGTGAAGGTTTTTCCTTTGCAGTATCAGGAATAATGATTCCACCCTTTGTTGTGGTTTCTTCTTCCATTCTTTCAACAAGAATATTATTAAATAACGGTTTAAAATTCATAATATACCTCCATTTTTTCATTTATACCTTTTTATATAGGAAGGTATATTCAATTTTTCAATAGGGAAAATGAAAATTTTAAAGGTTTTTATTCCCTTGGTTTTCCAATAAGAGATATGTTTATTGGGTAAAGATTTTCATCAAGGTCGAATGATGCACCACAGCAATTTCTGATTTTTACATCCAAATTGCCATAGACCTTTAGATAATTACGAAGAATACCCCCGTGTGAGATGATTAGTAGGTTTTTAGTTTTATCATCTATGGTTTTAAAAAATTCTAAGAATCGTTTTGCTGACATATTACGACTTTCCCCACCTTCGAAATGTGCATTGTTATCGCCATTGTCTATGGCATCGCAAATTGCACGAAGAGCAGGGTTTGAGTTTATGACTGAACCCATCTTTCCCTCCATAATACCATAATGTGTCTCACGGAGTAGGGTATTGTAAGAAATAGGCAAGTTTAAGAATTTGTTTATTTCATCAGCAGTTTGTTTTGTCCTTATTAAATCAGAGCAATAAATTTTTTCAATTCCAAGGTTTTGCAATTTTTCGCCACGGTCTTTTGCTTGGGTATGGCCCAGTTCGTTAAGTGGTGGATTTGTGCCACCACCTTGCATAATTTCTATTTTATTTAAATCTGTTTCACCGTGTCTTATCACATAAATCATTATTTAACCTTTAATACTGATTTATTCTTTTTTCCGCTGGAAAGTAAGATTTTTTCATCTTTTGCCATAGATTTTGAAACTGTAAATTTATCATCAGTAATTTTTTCACCGTTTACCGAGATTGCACCAGCAGTAATCATTCGTCTTGCATCACTTTTTGATTTACAAAGTGATGTTGAAACAAGGGCATCAATGATGTTTAAATCAGAAGTCATATCAAATGTAGGTAAATCTTGACCCATACCACCGTTTTCGAATGTTTCCTTTGCAGTTGCTTCGGCTTTTTTAGCTTCTTCTTCGCCACGGCAAAGTTTTGTTGCTTCGAATGCCAAAATCTTTTTTGCTTCATTGATTTCAGCCCCTTGGAGTTTTGCAAGTTTTGAAATTTCATCCATTGGAAGGTCGGTAAATATTTTTAACAACTTTTCAACATCCCTGTCATCTACATTACGCCAGAATTGATAGTAATCATAGGATGAAAGTTTTTCTTCGTTAAGCCAGATTGCATTTCCCATGGATTTCCCAAACTTTACACCATTTGCATCGGTGATAAGTGGAGTCGTAAGGGCAAATAACTCTATACCAAACTTTTTACCAAGGTCAACACCGGAAACAATATTTCCCCATTGATCACCACCACCAAATTGAACTATTGCACCATAATTTTTGTGTATTTCAACAAAGTCGTATGCCTGAAAAAGTGAATAGTTAAATTCCAAAAATGAAAGTGGTTGTTCACGGTCAAGTCTTAACTTTACACTTTCACGTTTAAGCATTTCATTTACAGAAAAGAAACGTCCGTATTTTGTTAAAAAATCCATATATGTAATATCTTTGAACCAATCATAGTTATTTACTATAATTGCATCGGATTTGCCGGTTCCAAAATTAAAAAATTTGCCCGCAGATTTCTTTATCCCAGCCAAATTTTTAGCAAAAACTTCATCAGTCATCATGGGTCTTTCACTTGAACGGCCAGATGGATCACCAATTCGTCCAGTCGCACCACCAACCAAAACAATAGGTTTATTTCCGGTTTTTTGCCACCATCTTAACATCGTAAGTGATGCAAGATTTCCAATATGAAGGCTGTCGGCTGTTGGATCAGTTCCCCAATATGCAATTTGTGGTCCAGTGCAAAGTTTTTTATCCAAACCTTCTAAATCACTTGATTGATTAAAAAGTCCACGTTCAATAAGAATATTTAAGAAATCTGATTTTACACTATACATAATTTATCTCCATTTTTGTATGCAAAAATTCTATAATACCAAAGGATAAAAAGCAAGAGAAAGTATCTTTTGTTAAAAAAAACTTTTTTTTAGGTATTTTTTATGATATAATGCCTTGTATAAATGTGGTGAGAATAATTTGTTTGACAAAATACTTGACAAATGAATTATTCGTTATTATAATTTAGTTACTATTAAATAACAAAGGAGAACAAAATGAATAAAATCTCTAGAAAAAATAAAGCAAAAGCAACCGCAATTTTGGCATCAATTATATGGGGTGCGACTGTTCTTACTGGATGTCCATCACCTATAACTCCAGAACCACAACCACAATATCCAAATACTCTTACAACTCAAGAAATGGATAATGTAGAGGCTTTAAGCACATCTACTCTTGCAGATTCTCTTGCAAGTATGGATGAAATTATTGCACTTTTGGAAAAACACAGTAACGAAGATGGCGTTTTGCAATATAAGGCAATTCTTGAAAAAGTTAAGGCAGAAATAAAGGCTGGAAACTTAGAAGTATTAACAAATGGCAGTATTGATGTAAATGCTATTATTAAAGGTATAGAAGACAATGCAAATGCTATACAAGGAGATATTATAGCTTTGGATACAAGTTATACTGATGAAAACGGTGTTACACAATCATATAAAAATGTAGATGATTATAATGCCGCTCGTGAGGATGCTATTAGTAAAATAGATGAATATTGGAATTATGCTCATGGTGATTATTTGGCTGAAC
>JAGBBO010000003.1 GCA_017938435.1 Alphaproteobacteria bacterium | reverse complement strand
CGATGCTCAGCGATAAACAAGATTTTGATTCAAGTAAAATGATGGGAAAATACAAACCTATGAATTTAGTTGATCAAGCTTTAGCTGCCATAAATCAATAAATTAAGAAAGTCGACTTGTTCGTTGACTTTTTATGGGAGTTATTATGAAAAAAACATGGGATATATTTTTACTTTTTATATTTATATTTACATTGGGAAGTTGTTCATTTTGTAAAGTAAAGCCAGATAGAGAAGTTTTTAGTAAAATGGATCCCATAGAATGGAAAGATGAATATGTATTTTCTGCAACATGGTATCCATCGCAAATACAAGTTTGGAATAGTAAAACAAATAAACTAGAACATACTTATGAACTATGTACAGACAATGAAAATTGGGTGAACGGTAAATCAAGATATATAGACGTAATGTGTATGTCTGTCATAAATAAGTGCATATGGTTTATTGGATGGGGATGGCAAAGTTCATTAATAAGGTTAGAAGTAGAAACTGGAGAAATGAAATATATAGATTTAGATTTTTCTCCAGAAGAAGTTGTAGCAATTCCAGAAGGAAATAATGGAAAAGGCACAATTGTAGTAGCATCACATGCAGACCCAAGATATGGTGTAAAGGTAAATGTGCTGGATACAGAGGGAAATATTCTAGTAGAGAGTGATATAGAATTTAATCATATAGATATGTATTCTCTTAGGAATTGTTTTTATGAAGATGGAAATTACTATGTACCTTGTTGTGAAGATTATGACAATATAGGTGGAAAATTGGTTAAAACAAAAGTCATAAAACTTGTTGATAAAAAACAGATTTATATCACTGATGTTCCAACAGAAAAAATAATTAATAAACAAACACAAGATAAGTTTTTTTCTGGTGAAATTGAAGAGTTTTCATCTAGTGTATCATTAATGACATGTAAAAATGAAACTAATAGATTTATGGAAATGATTACGATTTATGATACGAATGAAAAAACATGTATAGATGAAAGATTTCTATTTAAAATAAATTCATTAAAAAATTGGGATATAGAATATACGGGAATAAAATTTGCAAAAGAATATTCCAAATCAATGTTTTCAGTTGCAGAATATGAAGATAATATTTTTATAACAGGAAGAGTTTTATGTGATGATCCAGACGGCTTTTCTGGTTTAGAAGTAGGGATGTATCCTGCAGTTGGTGGAGACGAAATTCAAAGATGTAGATTACCAGAAGGAAATCAGCTTTATTGCCATATGACAGAAGATGCAACTTGGTTTAGTAAAAATCTATTTGAATATATAGATCATCCATATCCAGAAAAACCAGAATGGAATACAAATACAACTGCAGGCATATACAAACTTGATTACAAAACAAAGCAAGTTTATGAATTTAATGCAGACGGTAGTTATAAGATATTACCTTGGATTTTGCCATAAAACTGTGATATTGGACGTAGTTGGAATACAATCCCTGGTTCAGTTTGTTCTGCGAAGCGACAAAACAATCCATATACTAACCAAAATTAATTTAAATAACCTTGGTTAATTTAAAACTTCAAAAACCGCGGTTATTTCGTATCAAACAGGGTTGTTTTTTCAACAAAAGCATACAAAAATATTCTCGTTGCAACAAAACATAAAAATCATAAGGAGAAATGATTTATGAAAAAACTAATACCATTTTCATTAATATTTTTTGTTTTTATTCTTTTCTCTTGTAGTTACTCACCAGATGTATATGAGCCATTAGACAATATATATGATGAAGGAATTATATCAAAAACTTCAATGAAGCCATTTGACCATTTGGAAAATCCAATAGTCCTTGTTACCGATCATATGCAATATTATGCTCCATTTAAAAACAAAAATCTAGGAATGCATCCTAGAAAAAAAGGAGATG
>JAGBBO010000024.1 GCA_017938435.1 Alphaproteobacteria bacterium | reverse complement strand
AGCCATCATAATGTCAAGAATAATCAAATCTGGAATTGCCTTTTTTAATTCCAAGAACAATTCGTCGGCACAAGACAAACCTTTTGCCTTAAACCCAGTTTGTTGCAAAGTGTAAACTTCAATATCCCGAATTGCAGAATCATCATCAACACAAAAAATCATGTCTTTTTCCTTATGGTTGTATTTTATTCTTTTGAAAATGTTGGGTCAATATTTTAAACAAAAGTTCGGTTGCCTGAACGATATTATACTAGAAGAAAGATGTAAAATGAGAAGGAAGTTTGTGTAAAATTTGTGTGAAGTTTTTTGGTTGGGGGTGGGGAAAATCTTTCTGCCCAATATTTATTTTTCTTTTAATTTATCAAGACATTCAAAACATATTTTGCTTAAATTATCATACAATGAAATAAGGTCTACTTTAGTCTGATTTTGAATTCTTGGTTTATCAGCTTGATATCCAAAATAATTTTGTTCATTACCCCAAATCATATTACATTGTCCTAATATCTTATAACCATAGTCAACTAAATCTGGAAATGATAAATACAAGTTTTTGATGATTCTATTTGCAACCAAAACAATTTCCTCATATTTTTTATTTGCTGTAAATTCGTTTGCATTGGATATTTCCATTATGTAATTCTTAGTAAGGTTGTTTTGACTTTTTATAAATAATATATCTGCAATTATTTCAGCCTTATTTGTATATTTTTTTTCCTCCCTTAAATTTTGTTTTTCAAAGTTACGTTGCTGTTTAGCTTGAAAATTCGATGCCATTATCTGTTTATCTGTCTGTCTTGAATTATGTTTATTTGCAATTAGTAATGTGACAACTGAAGATAAAACAGGAAGCACCAAAGTTATTATATTATATACACTCATATTAATTCTTACCACCTTCTATCAAATCTGCTAATTCTTTTATCATTTTATCATTGTGAACATAATTTTCCATGAGAAATTTAGTATCTATTAATATTGCTTTGATATTGTAATATGATTTATCTCCGATTTTGTAGTCTGCTTTTGCAGAACCAACAACCTTCATATTTTTAGAGTTTTTACTCTCAAATGGCATAATAAAGGCATTATAAATCGCTTTACTTTTATTTAATTCTCCAATATTTTCTTTGTTTTCAATATATTCAGCATAGGCTATTTGTTTGATAATTGAACCAGACATCGGAAGGTGATTTAGTTGTTTTGATTCACCATATTTATAATATTTTGAATCAAGAACAAATATCCTTTGATTTTCAGACCCTTTGTCAGTAATCATTATTGTATCAGGTCGGAGAGAAGAATGTCTGAACTCAATCTGGTCGGATGAATATTCTTTACCTTCAATTTCCCAATAACAATGTGGATAATATTTTGTCTTGTTCTTTTCCCCAAATACAGAATCAACCATCATCTCCCAAATGTATTCAAATTCATTTGTACCATAAGTAAAGTTTTTAGTTTCACAAGATTTATCAAGAAACTCAATCACATCAATCATATAATTGAACAGGAGTATTGTTTTTTCATTAAATGTTTGTGAAACCTTTGACTTAATAATGGAAAGAAAAAGACTCTTATTGAATTTTATGCAAGGTTTCACAGGAATAAAAGAAGAAAATAACCAACCAATTTTTGAAAAACTTTCCCAAACACAATACTGATGAATCTGACTTATAAGTTGATTTTCGTTATGCTTTATCTTACGGGTAATAAATTCAGTATAAAAAATACTACTATCTTGTAAAAAAGGTTTTACTTGTTTAACAGTTTTTGTCCAATTTGCCTTCCCATGTGTCGATTTTTCGTAAACAACTTCTTTTTCAAAATAGTAGCCGTTCGACAGAAAGTCTTTTATCAGATACAAATATGCATGAATCGGAAAAACAACAATTTCCTTGTGAGTAACCTTTTGTTTTTGAATAAATGATTCGTTCGCATAACTTAGGGAAGACAGAACGCCGATTAAGTTCAGCACATCTTTTTTTAATTCTTCTTCTGTAGCTGCTTTTTTATATCCGAGCGGAAAATTGACTCTAAGACTGTCATTCTCATACTTGATTCCAACAAAATAATCTTTTTCATTCAGATTGGCATTGTAGACACAAGCATCAAAAAGAGAAAATGAGTTAGTTTCAGTATGTTCAAAATATGTCAAAATGAACCACCTTAATTTTCTGCTTCCGTGAACAAATCCTTAAAGACAGAGAATTCTTTTTGTCCTTTAAAGTCTCGAGTAAGGCTTTCTAGATTCGTGTAACCGCTAAAGACTTTTTCTCGGCAGAACTTAAAAGCATCGTCCCAAAGATATTTCAAGACTTTTTCCGCAAACAAGTCCCTAGGAATGATATAATCATCACCTTGTTTTACAGCCTTTACAAACCAAGAGCCAAGTCGT
>JAGBBO010000023.1 GCA_017938435.1 Alphaproteobacteria bacterium | reverse complement strand
ATATTACACTTACATTATTTTTTGTAAGTTCAGTGATGGCAGGAATAGAAATATATATTTGCTGATTTTCAATAACAACAAATCCTATATCTTCTATGGGAACTGTCTTTTCTTCTTGAGATTCTTTGTTTTTAATAACAAGCTGTTTGTTCCTTATTGTTAAACAAACAGCATTTGCAAAAAAAAGTGTTCGTTTAATCATACTGTTTTTATCGACAATAATATCAATTTTCAACAGTATGATTTGTTTTCTTTACAGTTTTATAATTTCTCCCGTTGGTGAAATTTTAAAATCTTTACCTTCAACAAGAATGAATAAATTTGAATTTGAAACTCTTTTATATTTTTCAATTCCATTGGGAAATTGTTCTTTAGATTTTATAAAAGCACCTGGTATTATGACATGAACAAAGTTGACTCTTCCATCAGGTTTACTTGCGATTCCTGCTACGCGATAAATCCGTGAAAACAATTTATCTTTTGGAAAAGATAAAACATCTTCATTTTCATATTCTTGAAAAATTACAATTTGACCTATTTTTAATACCTTATACAGAGAAAGAACAAATCCATTTTTTTCTATTTTTAATGGATATAATACATCACCAGTTTGCTTATTTTTTACAGAATTAAGTAAGTTGGATACAATATAGTCGCTTATAATCTTCCCCTTTTCTGTCGTGTATCTATACAAAGCAATAAAATAGTTTTCTTCATTCTGTACATAATAACTTTGTTTGTACTCTTTTTTAGAAACATCTTTCTGCTTTTTTAATTCAATTGGATTAGAAATATGTGCTGCAATTCTAACTTTTTTTGCATACACATCTCTGTTGTTTATTTGATATGGTAATTTAATTCCATCTCGTTGTATATCTGGCAAAGTTTGTATTTTTTTATCAAGATTATCAAAAAAGGCTCTTTTTATCCCCTTATCAATAATTTTTTCTGCCTTAGATTTGTCTAAAGCCGAACAAGAAATTGTTTGAACATAGATTTTTTCACTTGGTTTGTCTTTTTCGGGTGGAGTCATAATACAACCATAGAAAGTATCTTTATGCAAACTTCCCCTTGCTGTATCACCTTGTACATATTGGATTTGACCATCTTTATTTAGTTTTGGTTTTCCATATCTATCTCTTATAATTTTTTTTGTTTGTTTTAAAGCATTATCACTAGAAACAATTTTAGGAATGATTAGTTCTGTAGCAGAAAGAACATCATTTCTAAAATTTTCCCAAGGTTTTGGTAGGTTTATTGTTCTTCCGTCTGAACTTTCATGAATACATTTACATAACAAGTCATACTTCCATTTGTCAACAGAAGCTACCACTAAAGCATCTACAACGTGATGTAGATTTGTACTTCTGTCTTTTTTCTCGTCTTTTTCAAGTAATCCCCATTGATGTTTAAATGTATCTGTAATTGTTCCATTTATTGGCATTACATAATCAAAAACAGTTTTTAGGTAGTCTTTTGCAAACTTTGTAATTGTTCTTGTATCGTTTAATTGGCTATGTTTAAATCTTTTTGTTACATCTTCTGAATTAAAACGCTTTAATTTTCCAATATAATATCTTAATTCTAGTTCTGCTTTATGTCGCTTAACAATCATTGCATCTTTTATACTAGGATCTATATATCGTCCATGAGTTCTAGACTTTTCAATTCTTGTTAAACAATCATCAATTTTTTCTTCATAATATCTTTCAAATCTTTGAGCAATTTCTTTGTAATTTGCAAGTTGATGTGGTATTTGTTGCTTTTTTACATTCCTATTAAAATCAACATCACAAAGAGTTAGATTTTCCAAAGAATCGTCATAAGATAAACTTCTAGGTATTGTGTGTTCAAAGTCAAATTGAGGATTATTTCCAAAAAGTGCTGTAAAATTAATTTTCTTGCCTGTATAAGGGCATTGTTTATCTTGCTCTACCCATAGACGATATTTTTTTATTAATTCATCAGTAACAATAAGTGAGATTCCATTTGCTTTCGCTTCATATTCAATTCTTTCTCTGTATTCTTTATTTTTAGCTTCATTGTCTTTTTGAAAGTCAGCAATGGCTTTTCGCCAGTTCTTATCATTAACTTCTTTTGCTAATTCAATATGAATATGTGTATTCTCATCAATTTCGCCAGTTTTTAATAGATAATTAATCAATTTTCGTAATTGATGTAGAGCTCTCATTACCACAGGATTTTTGATACTTGATGTTTTAGGTGTGTCCAAATATTTTTTTCCGTTAATAATTTTAGCTGGTTTTATATCATATTTTGAATCAGTATACGACGGATGATATAAAGTAATATTCTTTTTAATTTCAAAATTCTCTCTTAAATATTCTTCGATAAGCTCATCAATATGTTTCATTGGATACTTAAAGTTATTTATAGAAAGATGAGTACCCGTAGGTATTGTTTTCAATGCTTCATTAACATTGTTTTCAATTTCTGATTTGATTTTTTCTTGTTCTGGTTGAGAAAAATCTTTTTCCCATTTTTTTTGACCGTAAGATTCTTTTATACAAGTATCTATAAACTCTTTATTCCAATCTTCTGTTCTAAAATCAAAATTCTTATCTTTTGCAATTTTATCAAGACAATCATTTGCTAACCTCAATGGAAGATTTATTATGCCTATTGATGATGAAATATTTTTTACACTATCAATTATTGTATTTTTATTTTCTGCAAAAACTTCTTCCCCAATCATTTTTGGAACATTGGCTAAAAAAGCAGCATAAGAATATAATAGTCCTTCTCTTAAAAATGGTAATATTTTTCTAATTGCTTTTAGACTTAAATTAGAATAGCCTTGTTGTAATGTAATTTTACAAAACTTTTTAACATCATCTTCTGATAAATGCAATTTTTCTTCTGCAAATTCTTTTAGCTTATCATCATCATCAAAATCATATAAAACATGCCAAATATCATTTATATCATAATTTCCAATTTTGACATCTTTCCAATTTTCGCCGAATATTTCTTTTAGACTTGTACTTACAGGACATCCAGCAATATTTGTTTCATCAATATAATTAAATTCCCAATCTTCATGTTTTTTACTACAAAGTTTTGATTTTATATCTTTAAATGTAAAAGGCTTAGTTTTTTTTAGGAATAAATCTTTTATTAAGATTTCTCGTTCAAACTCAAGCAACTCAGCAAAATCTTTATCATCAGTTTCATCTTCATTTCTTTTTACTCTTATGCTGTTAATAAACTGCAACATTCTGAATTCTTCAAATTCAAAATGTGAAATAGGGCAACGAGATTTGTTTCTTTCAAATGTACATTTCCCAACAAGGAATTTTTGTGATTTTAACTTTCTTTGAAAGAAAATTGCATTGTACAATTTTGCTTTTAGTTCTTCTGATATATTTTGTACTGTACAAATTTTATTAAATTCTTCTTCATAATGTTCTTTTCTTGATGTATATCTTGCTCTAACTTTTTCGCCACTTTGTTTTAGTTCGTAAAAATATTGACCAAGAGTTTTATCACCTTTTTGGTTTGTTATTTCACTAATTCCACCTTGAACAGCTCCATCTTCATTGCCTTTTGTAGATTCTTTTCGATTACTTAAAAATCCCCGCCGTTGAGCAATATGATATAAAGCTCTACCAATTTCATATTTTTCTGCTATCTCTTCTACACATTTCTTTCTTAAAAAATATGGTTCCCAATTATTTAGTTCATCTGTTCTATACCAATTTATAAATTCCTGTGAAGTTGGATATATTTTTTCTTTTCGCCATTTTTCAAGTTCTTCCACAGTTAATGGACACATATTATATTCTATTAAAACTTTTAAGGTTTCATATTTTCGTAATTTTCTTCTAAATTTTAATCTTCTTGCAGAACGATAACCTGTTCTTTCAGACGCTTTTGAACTTTCTACGCCTTTTTCAATTTTTACTCCTTCAGGGAAAATATATACACCACAGTTTTGTATTGGTTTTTCTGTATTATTTGTATCAATGATTCCCCATCCAATAGAATTTGTTCCTAAATCTAATCCTAATTTTTTCATAAAATCACCTTTTCAATGCTTGTTATATCTATTAATTTGTGGTATAGTTTCTTTAGAAACCAAATCACAATAAGGCTAAATGCCGAAGTTATGTTTGACTATTGCCCTTGCGTACTCCGTGGGGCATTTTTTATTATAGCACATGATTATTGTTCTCACAAAATTTATACTTCACTCCTTCCATATCATTGGCAAGTTATTTATCATCATTCATCAATTTTCTAGTCTCAACTTTTACCTATAAATCATCCAAATAATTCTCAGCGGGATTTTACATTGGCATAATCTGTTTTGTACGCTTTTCCATCAGAACATGGAAGTTTGAGTTGTATCCAAATTGGATACAACTCGTATTGCTTTAATTCCCTATCTCCCATTTTACGCCAATATTGATGAGGATTATCCCTTTTAGTCAAAACATCAACAACAGAAAAATACCATTCCTCTTATTCTCTATTCTAAACAGAACGATTTTTAACCATACTAGAAAAAGTTTTATCTATATATTTTTTTCAGCCCCATTCCCCTGTCCACAAAATTCATTAATTGTTGCCATAATATTTCTCCTTTTTTGGCTATATTCTTCTACAACAGTAGTGCTTATTTTCATTATAATCCTTTGATATGTCATAGAATGTCACTCTAGTTGATATAAAACCGCTTATGTCTTTTTTACTTTTCAACTAAAATTACTCATAAGTTTTTAACATCAACATTGCTTTTTCTTTTACGGCTTTGACTAATTCTGGAGGATTTAAAACTTTTACAACATTACCAAAACCCAAAATCCAACTTAAAACTTGTTGTTTTTGGTTTGAAGAAAATTTTAATAAAACAGAACCATCATTTTTTTGTTCTATTATTTGATTAGAATGCCATTCTCTTTCCATAATATAAGTGCTTACTTCTTTAGAAAACAGTAACTCATATTCAATAGCAGGTTCTTTGTTATTCCAAATACCAAAAGACAAATCAACATATTTATTTATGTCAAAATCTTCGGGAATAGTAAAATATTTATCTAAAAACTGAATATTATGAATGCGTGAAAGTGCATATATTCTTATTTCTGCTTTTTTATGGGAATGTCCCAAAACATACCAATTACCTTTTTGACAGACTACTTTATAACAATCAATTTCTTTTTTATCAAAATCTAATTTTCCAGAACTTTTATAGTCAAACTGAATTGTCTGTTTTATTTTTATTGCTTTAAAAATTGAATTAAAAACAGATTCATCAATACAAGGTAAAGGGTCAGAAATATAGCTTACATCTGAATTAAAAAAAGAGGAATCTACAGAAACTTGCTCTGGCAACATTTCTGAAATTTTTAACATTATACTTCTAAAGGAATTTTCTAGTGGAGTATTTTTAAACTGTTCCATCAAAGGAAAGAGTGTAGAAACTGTAAACAACTCCCCTTCTGTTAAAAATACATTCTGAATTAAAAAAGTAGGATCGGAATAATAATAACCTTTTTTCTCACGATCGTATTCTAACGGTGCATTGTACCTATCTCTTAAGAATTCAATGTCACGCAATATCGTTCTTCGCGACACTCCATGTTCATTTTGAAATTCTTCCACCGAAGGAAACTCACCGTTTCGAATACGATGATCAATTTGCATTAGCCTATGCGTTCTGAATTTGTCTTCTCTTTTTATTGCCATGAAAAAATTATATCACGCAACATTCAGTATTAAAACAAATTATTTGCGGCTAACAACTTCTACAGCGGTATAAACAAGTACCGATAAGTTAATTATTGCTAAAAAGCAAAATAACATTAAACTTAATACCATTGTTTCACTCCCCTTTGATTTTTATTATAACACTTTCATAAAAAATGTCATTTAAATCATAACAATATTGGGGTGTCATAGAATGTCATAACAAATATTTATATTGTTTTTTTTTAGTTTTACAAAAAGCAATATTCAAAAATTTTTACAACTTCTGACTGGTCAGCTAGGATAATCAAAAAAAAGGTGGTAGATTACTTTGCTGCGGGTTTATTGAAGGTTTAAAATAGTTAGAAGAAAATGTTGAAGAATAAAAAAAATAGTTTTGTCGTTGTAAATTTTGGAAGAGGTGGAAACATGGCGTCGTCAAAAGAATATTTATCCTACATTTTAGAGCAACTTTCAGATTTGGAAGAAATCACATTTAGGCAGTTGATGGGTGAATACATCATTTATTATCGTGGGAAAATTGTTGGTGGAATCTACGATAATCGATTTTTGGTAAAAACTGTGGCGGCGGCAGTTTCTCTTATGCCCGATGCGTTGTACGAAAAACCTTACGACGGTGCAAAAGAAATGCTTCTTGTTGATAATGTGGAAAGCAAGGAATTTCTTGCAAAGTTGATTAACGCAATGTATGATGAATTGCCTGCGAGGAAGAAGTAAGGAGTTAAAATTATTCATCAAATACAACAAATCAGAGGAATCTTATGTCGCAACAAAATATTTATGATAATAGCACTTTTTTTGAAGGTTATAAAAAAATTAGGGAAAAAAAATGCAATGCAAATGATTTGTTTGAAACGCCTGCGTTGTTTTCGCTTTTGCCAGATTTGCAAGGTAAAACAATTTTAGATTTGGGCTGTGGAGTTGGCGGTCATTGTTTTGAGTTTGTTAATGCTGGGGCAAAAAAAGTTGTGGGAATTGATATTTCAAAAAAGATGCTGGAAGTGGCAGAAAAGGAAAATTATCATTCAAAAATTACTTATTTGAATTTGCCAATGGAAAATTTGAGTCAAATATCAGAAAAATTTGATTTGGTTGTAAGTTCCCTTGCAATTCATTATGTGAAAGATTTTGAAAAATTGGTCGGTGATGTTTTTAATTTGCTTAACGAAAATGGTCTTTTTGTTTTTTCCCAAGAACATCCATTGACCACATGTTTTTCGGAAGGAAAGCGTTGGACAAAAGACGAGAAGGGCAACAAACTTTTTGCGAATATTTCAAATTACAGCACAGACGGAGTTCGGGAATCTGTTTGGTTCATTGATGGCGTAAAAAAATATCATCGCACCTTTTCTTCCATTATAAATACTCTTGTATCAGCAGGATTTTCTATAGAAAAATTGATAGAACCAATTCCAACAGAAGAATTGCTTTTGGATTTTCCTGACCACAAATATTTGTTTCACAAGCCAGACTTTTTGTTGGTGCGTGGAAGGAAAATAAAAAACTCTTGACACAACTTACTATAAAACAAGCACTTTTTTTAGATATGATACAACTTACGCATCTAGAGGTAATACAAATTACACAACTTTTTGACCACAACAACATAAAAAAACATGTTATAACTACGACCTATACCACCTTCATAAAAGGATAAGTTGCAGATTTGCCGATTTTTATTGTATTGTTTCCATTTAAAAATTTTTAGAATATGTCATATTTATATTGTCACGCGATAGATATGCTTTGTCGCACAGATTATTTTTTGGAGGTACGATATGAAAAAATTATTCAAAATTGCTTTAGGTTTTTTGGTTTTTCTAGCGTTATTTACAGGATGCAGAAAATCACAATCTTACGACGGTTTTGTTCTTTTGCAGGGCAAAAAATTTCAAATGGGAAGTAGCAACGGATTTACAGACACTCTTCCAGTTCATGAAGTTACGATTTTGAATGATTTTTACATTCAGGATCACGAAGTAACACAGGAAGAATTTGAAAGTATTATGGGATTTAATCCAAGCTTTTATGTAAATAAAGACAGTCCTTCGGAAGAACAAAAAAATCGACCTGTTGAACAGGTAAGTTGGTACGAAGCCATAGTCTACTGCAATAAACTTTCTGAAAAAGAAGGTCTTACACCATGTTATTCAATAAATGGAAATAAAAATCCTGATGAATGGGGAGAAATTCCATTTATAAATGACGATAAGTGGAACCAAGTCGAATGCGATTTTAATGCAAACGGCTTTAGACTCCCAACTGAATCAGAATGGGAATATGCAGCACGCGCAGGTAACAAAAATACTAGCGGACCGTTTTACAGCGGAACTAAAACAGATATATCAGAATATGTCTGGTTTTTGGAAAATTCGGATTCTTTGACTCACGAAATAAAAACTAAAAAACCAAACGAATTTGGTCTTTATGATATGAGCGGAAATGTTTGGGAATTTACATGGGACTGGTATGGTTATTATTCTGTGAGCAAAGAAAAACGAACTCCACCATATTACCGCAGTATTCGCGGAGGTGGTTACAATGACCAGGACTTTCATTGTGCAGTAACTTACAGGGATTATGCCTTTCCGTACGGAAAAGATTTTGATGTCGGATTTAGGGTTGTAAGAACTGCTAATTAAATAAAGCACCGTCTATTTTGATATATGCACTCTCATTTTTAGGGTCACATATTATAAACTAGACGAAACTATGGATGCTTTCCAATTTTTTACAGGAAGCATCCATTTTGTTTTAAATAGAATCCTATAATTATTAAATGTTATATTTTTCTTTTCTGACAACGGAGAACTACCAAGATTGGGAAATAAAAGCTTACCCGAAAGGTAAAGTGGATAAAAAAACAAAAAGATTTAAATTAGAAACAAGACCTTTTTCATGATGTAAAATACATAGCAAATAAAATCCATTTCCATAAAAAATAATAAGTATCAGATTTATCATTTGATTTACGATAGTTATTTAATATTTTTAATTAATCTTTAATAACAAAAATAAAATATTTTTACTTTATTTAATTAAAATAGTCCCCCTCCCACATAAACGAATAACATAAATAAAATGCTTATAATTTATACAGAGTGTCTGTAGAGCTTACACAGGAAGTCTGTAGAACTTACACTGGGAGTCTGTATAGCTTATACAGAGTGTCTGTAGAGCTTACACAGAGTGTCTGTAGTGATTGTACAGGGAGTGTGTGGAGTAAAAAGTTTGAAAGAGTTTTAGAGGGACGATATTTGTTGAAAAAGGTAAATATGTATTACTAAGATCGCTTCATACTGATAAGACTTTTAATGATGTAAGTGAAATGTTGGGCTATTGGGAACCGCATTATTATAAATGGACCCAAACGAATCCTGATACGGGGAAATATTTATGGGCGGTGGATCTGGATCACCAACGTGATGTTATTGACCGATACGAATATAACGAACAATATAACGTTAGATCTGTGGACAGATACAAAGCAAATATTTGGCTCGGGGAAATGTATAAATATGCTCAATTCTACATTAATGACGAAGTATTCGCCAAACCTTGTGATGAACAATGTGGTGGTTTGGAATCAAAAGGAAATCCACTATCGACGCAGGAAAATCGTTTAATTGAATGTGGATGCAACAATTATACTCATGCGGCATACCAACTTAGAGAATGGATTGAGCGATATGGCTATTGGTATCTTTGTGCTGCAATTGTGGGAGATAATAATGACTGTGAATATTGGATCCCACTTGATGAGACAGATAGACCCAAGGAGATAGATGGAAGCAATGAAAAATATCGTGTAAACAATAATTATGCGCAATTGTATATTCCTTATGAAACCTTTAAAGCGGCTTGTCGACAAATTAAAACGGTTTATTCGGCAAACCCGGTCGGCTACTTTAATTACATGAGATATTGGGCAAAAAACGGTAATCATACGCAAATTTGCAATTATACCGAAAATGCTGGGGACCCTTATGGAACAACCAGAGTTATCAATACTTACTTGGTAAGTAATTTCTGGAATAGTTATGATGGTACGAAAGACCCGGTAACGGGGCAAGCGTGGAAAGATGAAGCTGGAAATGTAATTGAAGGTAAAAAAGCCATCGGTTGGTTATAATAGAAAAGTAAAAATACAAAAAAAAAGGCGTCGATTGACGCCTTTTAACAGTGTTCATGACCTTTGTCGTTTTGAGTCTTGGTAGTTGCAAGTATTATTTCACCGATGGCTTCTGCTTTATCAACCATCACATCAACCAAGGTATTGCCTTTGGTGACGCATGATTTGTGCGTGGAGAGTGTTGTTGATGTTTCGTCGTGCATAGCAGTTAATGAACTGATATTCAAGGAAAGATTAATTAATTTACGTAAGTCAGTTTTTGATATTCCCATTTTTTCAGCCACGTGATTGTTATCCAACAATTGATCCATGTGTGTAGTAATGTTTAAGCATTGATTGTTTTCAATATCATGAATAATGTCAAATGCTGGTGTAACTTTGTCAAAGTTATGATTATCTCTCCACCAAGCTTCTATATCTTCTTTGTTAGATTTATATTTTAGTTCTTGTGGTTCTTCGTAGTTTTTGTTACCATTAAAATATTTGCCATATCCATATTTGTATGATTCATTGCTTAATGCATAATAATAACAAATAAAATTATAACGGTCAAGTGGGGTATCAATGTGGCTGATAATTTCTTCGAAAATTGGGTTGCAACTGATATTAATAGCGTTAATAAGTGGATCAAATCCACTCGTTGTATCTTGTTCGTAATTTTTACTATCGTTTAGTTCTGTTAAGAGATTTTTATAATTGGTATTCGTGCTGTTTTTAAAATCATCACTGAAGCCATTACTTAAACCTTTCATGTATGTTTCGGCTTTTGCTAACCACGTATCAACTTTGGCAGAAGTTCCAGCGGCATTATTGTCAAACATAAAATTATGCATAACGTAGTTACCGTTACCCAAAGTGGTGGTGTAGTTGTCTGTTATTTCTTGTTCGATGCCGGTTGGTTCTGTTGGTTGTTGGCATCCGGTGTACATCATGGTTCCAATCCCTAAGCCAGTTGCTAAACCAATAATTGAAACTGCCTTTTTAATGTTATTTTTACGGACATAGCAATTTCTATTAAATAAAAAGATTGTCTTCATGATTTAAAAGTATAACTGGAAGAATCATTCTTTGCAACATTTAAAAAAGAAAAAATTGTACAGAATGAACACAACAAAAATGACAGTTGAACAGGTTAAATCTGTGGTCTTCCGTTATGTCATAATTTATTACAACAGAAAACGAATTTCAACTGTAAACCCAGGAGGTTTACCTCCTTCAATTTTCATGGAACAATCAACAGTTACAAAAGCTGTTGCTTAAAAAATAAGGTGTTTTCTGACTGTACTAAAGTTGACTTTTTCAATAAGAAGAATTTGACGACACACGTTATTCCCCTCCTTCCTCGAAAAACAGTAGTGATTTGGGTGAATTCCTATAGTGTTTACACCTAAAAACAGTAGAGTTTTCACCCAAAACCAGTAGAGAATTCAACAAAAAACCTGCTTTTTTCGGCCAAATCCAGTAGTGATTCAGAAAAATCTTATAGTCTTTTTAAACATACCACCAATGTCGTAAAAAGAAATATTCCGTGTACAACTTGCACACGAAGTCTGTAGAACTTACACAGGAAGTCTGTAGAGCTTATACAGAGAGTCTGTAGTGCTTATACAGAGAAAATTTATAACAAAATACACAAAATTATTTTAAAAAACTGAAAAAATTGCAAAAAAAATCTCTATTAAATATGTAGGAAACTTTTTTATCAGAGAGGACTTTATGCAAAACT
>JAGBBO010000022.1 GCA_017938435.1 Alphaproteobacteria bacterium | reverse complement strand
GCATTTCCTGATTCTGTCCAGGTTTTAGATTTGCATTCTACAATAATTGAATCATTTCCTAAGTCAAATGCATGATCTTTTTTTGCTTTTATTCCAATTTTAACTTTCTTTTGATTCTCCAAGATTACATTTTTTTTTCTAAAAAATTATAAATAATTTTTTCAAATATTTTTCAGCTTCTGTATTTGATTTTACACCTTTCCTTTGAAAATTGTTATTGTCTATTTTTATTCCTCCAAAAGCGCCCCACTGCGTGCGTCATCCTAACATGCATTTAAAACGCACAGGCCTTGAGCCTGTGTCGGCTTTGAACTTCTTGTTATGTGATTTTACTTCTTTACAATTTTTATCCAAGAACTGTCAAAATGAATTTTGTCCAATATATCCCTTTTTTCAAGTTTCGGAGGCTGTTTTATAGAGAATCGTAATGCACTTTCAGGAACTTCTGTATGAATGGTAAATTGAGAACCGTGCGGTTGCCAAGTAAAACAAATTCGTTCATTCTTATCTAAACCGACAAGATTTCCATTCTTATTTACATTCCAATGATAATCGGTTGTTCTATACCGAAGTGTTTCTTCCTCAAATAGAGTATATGAAAGTAAATCATCACTACGAATTAAGATGGATGTGCGTAACTGACTATAATGATCGTTTGCAATATTTACACGTTCATTCCAAATACCTAAAACCGCCTCACCAGTCTTTTGTACATCTTTATGTGGGTCAGTAATTCCATAAGAATAATCAGGGGAACATCTTCCACTTATAAGACGAATATTTTTAGCAGAAAATGGGTTGGGATTCTTTACAGTTTTCATCGACCAACAATTTTTATCAAGTACCACATCTGCTATTCCAACAGGTGAATCTAAATGAGTTCCTTTTATTGCTTGCGCAAAAGCATCTCCCCAGTCAGTTCCAGTTATATCAGTTCTTCCAATATATAAAAGATATACAAAATAACCGCCTATTTCTGTTATTAAAGATTCTGGAAAAATGTTAAGCGGATATAACTCTTTTGTCGTAAGTTTCTTTGAATCTCTGAGTCTCGGATGATGCTCCATGTTCTTTACTCCGTAATATTGAATCTATTTTTTGTGCTACCATACGAATCATTGGAACGGCAACAGAATTACCAGTCTGACGGCGAATTTCTTGTGTAGAAACCACTATTTTATAACTGTCTGGAAAGCCTTGCAATCTTAGTAATTCTCTTGGAGTAAAACGGCGTTCTCCATTTACCAAAAGATAATTATAAGATGCTCCTGTGCGTAAAGCACAGGAATAATTCAGAATTGAAATGTTTCCAGATTTATTTTCATGCCATACAGATGGAAAGAATTTAATTTTATCTGATGTAAAATCCAGTCGTTTTTGCCTGATTTTTTCAGACGCATAAAAATTTGCTGGTATTCTGTTTTCATCTTCGAGAATACTTGCTAAATTATAATCTTTCTTTTCAAAATCAAAATTAAACTTTTCAGAATCAAATTTATCTAAAAATCCGACAATTATAATTCGTTCTCGTTTTTGTGGAAGTCCGAAATCAAGTGCATTTAATACTTGGTATTTTACATGATATCCCAATTGAGAGAGTTTCTGGAGAATAACTTTAAAAGTATTTCCATGGTCGTGTGTTGTAAGTTGTTTTACGTTTTCCAGTAAGATTGCTTTAGGTTTGTGATATGCAAGAATTCTCTCAATTTCAAAAAACATTGTACCACGAGTGTCATTAAACCCTTGCATTTTTCCCATTATTGAAAATGCTTGGCAGGGAAAACCTGCAAGAAGAATATCGTGTGGTGGAATGTCCTGCTCTTTGATTTTTGTTATATCGCCAGCGGGAATATCACCAAAATTTGCAATGTATGTTTTGCAAGCGTTTTTATCCCATTCTGAGGAAAATACACATTTGTAACCAAGTTCGTCAAAAGGAATTCGAATTCCACCGATTCCTGCAAATAAATCTATGAATTTAACAGACTCTGTTAACGGCATTTCCCCTCCAAATAATTTATTCTAAGAATATCATATATTTATATAAATTTATAGAGGTAAAGTTTTATTTATGCTTTTCTAAACATGCGCCCCAGTGCGGGCGTCCACATAACAATTGCTTAAACCGCAAACTGGCTTGACCGGTTTGTCGGCTTTGAAACTTTGTTATGTGTTTTCTGCAAACTCCTTTAATTTATTTTCATTTTGAGATTTTTCAACAGTTTTAGCAATTCCATTCACCATTGTTTCTGAAACAAAAATTATCTGTCCTTTCTTATGCGTATAATAATCAGATGAAAGCCTTTTTAGGTATCCTTTTCGGAAATGCGGAACAACAGTTTTTACTGAATCTTGATTTTTAAAAGGTTCTATTACTTTTTCTGAAATATCTAATGTATATGCAAGGCTTTCTTTCTCTGTTGGAGGTACGCCTTCTGTTACACATTCAGGAAACACTTTCATATATGCAATAGTATTTACTGCAAGGCGAAATATTTTTACAAAAAAATCTGAATGTTCACCTTCATTTTTTAAATTGTATTCGTATGTTTCTGCAGAAATCCATCCTTCATTATTTCCAACAGCCCATACTAAATCTAATTCTTTTTTTTCATTATAGCATAACTGAAAAGCATATCCTTTTTCTTCTTTTTCATAAGGTATATGTATACCAAATGAATAAGTTTGTATTTTTTCCGGTTTACCTAAGTATTTTTTTGTATCTAAACTTGGAGCGAAATAGAAGGTTTCACCAGAGTTATAAAGAAAATCTGTAATTCCATTAAGGTCAGCTAGTTTCATATTCTGCAAAAAATCTCTCAATTCTTTTTGCTTAAAATATATATGGATAAATTTCTTATGAATATCTAATCGCCACAAATCAAGAATACTGGCATGACTTTGAATATCTTCAGGTTTTTGATTAGGAGTTGAAAATATTTGCTTATTCTTTTCAAAATAAAACTCATCTACAGTACCACGGTAGAGTTTATAAAATTTATTATATTGAGACCACATTTCTGATAAAGGTTTGCTATACCAAATTCTTTTACTCATATTAATATTTCCATAAAAGTGGGCTAGACCCACTTTTTACTAAAACTTATGAACTTTATAAATTCCTCTTGGTTTTGAAACGCCATCTGTAGATGTTGAAAAATCATAATATAAGCCTGTTCCATCAGGTTCTATGACGAATGAATATCTATATCGACTAGAACCATCTCTGTAATAACTTCCCCAGTCCCATCGTAAATCAAGCCCTTGCCTTGAAAAATAAACTTCTTCACCTGTAGTGCCATTTCCATATAATACAAAGCCTATGTTATTTTCTCTAAAATATCCTACTTGAAATCTAACTTCATCAACTAAACTGTCATAATTGTATTTATCAACGGCATACCAGCGTTCTATTCCGCCGAAATTCGTTTCTGATATAGTATAGCCATTTAATGATAGTAGTCTGTCTCTAGATGTTACTGGCATAGATGTACAAGATGTAAGAGTGATAAGTATTAAAATTGAAATTCCTAAAACAAATCTGTTCTTCATAATTTTCTCCAAACGCGCCTCAAGTAGCGGGCGTCCGCCTAACATAATTTCTCCGTATCAGTTGTAAGAAGTTTACACTGCAAAAAGTGTCAGTGTAAATTCTTGCATCATTTTACTTATTCCTTAGTATACAACACTTTCACGAATGTATCCAAATTTTTACACGGATACTGGTAAG
>JAGBBO010000021.1 GCA_017938435.1 Alphaproteobacteria bacterium | reverse complement strand
TTTTTTGAAATTTTTTTTAATTTTTTTTGAAATAAAAAATCCCAAATCAAATAGGGCGTACTAACCCCCGTATGATTTGGGATAATATCTTAAATATGTTATTGACTTGTAGTCTAAAAATGGTTTTGTTCAATACGCAAAACCCTCCTTCTTATTCTATAAAGAACTTTTGTCTTGCGTATAATACCTAGTTTAATTTTACAACACACGACTGTGTGTTGTAATTTTCTATACAAACATTTTTATTGTTTTTAGCACTACTTTTGTCGATTTTTATAAAAAATAAAATCCCAAGTATCTTGCCTGATTTCTTTTAGGCATAAACACTTGGGTTTCTTGTCGATTCTTTTTAATTATTATGGAACACTTTGGTTCACTTATGCTGGTTTTATCTCAAATGAAACATAAACGATTGCTTTACACTTAATACATTTTAGTCCTTCTATCATTTCATTTTCTTTCTCTGTTGTAGGTTTATTGCATAATGTTTTTGTGATCGCTCTATCATTTTTAGTAGAACGGATTGCAATGCATCTGCCACAATGTGGGCAATATACTTTTATTGTATTCATTTTTTGCCTCCTAAACATAATGTATAACTTGTTTTACTACTCCCTGGATATCCAACTCTTTGACTATTATGTCGTTGTATTTAGGATTCTCTGGGTGCAATCTATAATAATCTTTTTCTTTATAGTACCTTTTGACTGTTGCTGTATCATCAATACGAGCGACTACGATATCGCCATCTTCTGCAACATTTGATAATTTCGCTATTATCAAATCTCCGTGATAAATTCCAGCTCCAATCATACTATCGCCACAAGCATCCAACACCATCACAGGCTCGCTACCAAATATTGATGTAGGTAAACTAAATGTTTTCTCAATGTTTTGTACTGCGAACATTGGTGAACCACAAGCAACTTCTCCAACCTTTGGGGCTATAATGGTTTTGCCAGTGCTTAGGTTTGCTGGTGTGATAATTCTTCCAACTGAATTCTGCTGTATAAGGTTTCTTTCTTTTAGCACCTTTACATATTTCTGTGCTGTAGAAATACTAGGAAACCCCACCGCCTTTGCTATTTGTCTAAATGATGGAGACCTTCCCTCTTTGAATTGAAATCTCTTGACATAGTCTAAAACTTCTTGCACCTTATTTTCTCTTATTGTTTTCATTTGTATTCTCCTGGAAGTTTATAAGCGAACACCCCGTTCGTTTATGTTTGAATTATAGAACATTTGTTTTATATTGACAATTGATTTTAGGCATAAAAAAATCCCCAAACTTACGAAGTGTAAATTTAGGGATTTCGCTATTTTTTTTATAAAAATTTTATTCAAATGATATCATTTCGGCTTTTGTTACTTTGACTTGAACATCCAAGACAAAACGATCTCCATTCTTTAATTCTATCCTACATTTGTATCCGTGGTCGCTATCCAAATTAAAGTATGGGTTGCTTTGTTCTTTGTCATTTTTGAATAAATCGAAAGTGCCATCATTTTTTTCGGAATCGAACACATAGGTTCCCTCTGGGAAATCAACTCCTACTGTATAAGTACCTTGAGGTATTAGAATTTCTTTTGCCATATTTTTCTCCCTTAACTAAAAATCATCATCCATTAAATCCATAAAAATCATATCATCTATTGCTTTTTCAGAATCCGAGTCATCATCATCTGTTGTTATGTGTGGGAATATTTTTTTATACCCAGAAGTTCCTTTCTTATAGTTGGTTTGCCTTACCTGTTTTTGTCTTTGACAACCTCTAACTATTGTATCAATCTCGGACTGTAATGATTTTGTCTTTCTTACTGTGATACCTTGAGCTTCACAGCATTTCGCCAAAAGTTTATTATAAACACTTTTGTCGCTTTCAATCACACAACAATAAATGTCACTATAATTATGTATTATTTCGTTTATGTACTGCATACCATCTGCAAAACTATTAAAGTCAGGTTCTATGTTTTCATTTTTAGCTATAAACAAAAACTTTTTATTGTTTGCTGTCGCAGTAGTTGTTTTTACCCATAGGTGTTCTTTTTCTTTCACAATCTTATGTCCTTTTCTGCGAAAGGCATCGCCTATCAATTTTATCAAATATCCAATCCCATAAAAACATAATTTTATTGGGTATATGATTCCGTATTTTATCAAATACCAAAAACCAAATAAAAGTCCATATACTAGTATTTCCAAACTGCCCCAACCCTTTTTTACTTAATGCCATTCATGACATTAAGCAATTCTTGGTAGTTGCTTACTTCGTGGTATACCACTTTGTTATCTGATAGTTCATTAAACAGCTTCTTTGCACACTTAATCTTTGCTTGTTCTATTGGTCTTAGTTCTAGACTATCCATAGTTCCTTTTGTTTCTGCTACAAAATAAATGTGTTTTACTGTGCCTTCTTTGAATGCTATTGCCCAGTCTGGAGCATAGTTCCCTACTGGTGTAGGTATTTGGAATCCACGAGGAAGTTTAGCATATACACAAACTTCATCTGCTTTTTCCAGGTCGTTTGCAAACTTCATTTCAATACTATTTTCTGCTATGCCATCTGTGACGACAAAATCTTCAATGTGTTTTGTTGTTTTGAATGCTTTTCTAAAATCAATTTTTGATTGATTGTTTGTAAAAATGTCAGTGTCGTATTTGTTTTCAGTTTTATTGTAGGTTACATGGTCTACGATCATACTTGCTTTTTGTTCATTTATAAACTTTGTTGTTTTCTTGATGAATTCTTCTGGGTTTACTTTGAACATCTCAAATTTGTGTGGTTCAAGACCTTTTAGGATTCTTACGATTGTTTTCCTTGTAAGTGTTGTGTTTTGTGCCAACTTGCCTACTAGGTCGTATTTTATATCACTTGAGTTTGCAAATGAAAGTGTTTCATTTCTTGTCTTTGAACCTTGAAACGAATCTCCCCTTTGTACTTGGTTTCGCTCCATCTCTCTCTTTTGCTCGCCTATTGTTACTACATACTGCAATTCTGCAACATTGAGATGTTCATTGATTTCTGCTATTGCTTTTCTTATAAGTTCTTCACTATCAAACTCTACTGTGTAGGTATATTTATGATTTATGTAATTCCATAATGTTTGGAACTCTTTCTTATAG
>JAGBBO010000020.1 GCA_017938435.1 Alphaproteobacteria bacterium | reverse complement strand
TCACTATTGTTGATGATATGTCTTTCAGTAATTTCGGCTTGTTCCATGGCTTTTAGATAATCGATTATTTCAATTGTAGTCATGGGAAGAATATTATCCTGTGAAGATATTTTTTTGAATATATTTTCAATTTTGTCCCACATATTTTCTGTATCAAGGTCGTAAGTGTGACCTGCAATTTGAAATAAAGCAAGTTCTTCATCTGTTTGGATAAAATCTTCTGTTAATTTTTCAAGTGAATCGTCAAGGTGAAAAACTGTTGCCTTCCATCTGTGATAATTAGGTTGCGGTGCAAAGGATAAACTTTCTTCGGAAATTCTGGCGTATTCAAAGCCACATTTTTTTACGCAAGATTCAATTAATTCGCTGTAATAATCAAAAGGGACTGCAAATCCTTTTATTTGTCTGCCAAAGAGTTTTTCCAGATTTTTTTTATCCTCTTGCATTTCATGTAAAATCCGGGATTCCGCTAAATTATTCATAAAAGGATGAGTCAGTGTGTGGCTTGCAACTTCGTGTCCGTTATACAATGGCAAAACTTTTTCTTTCGACAAGCGTTTTACAATGCAACCGTTTTCATGTTTCCATTCAAACTCATTTTCCATAAGTCCGGAATTAAGATTAAACGTACCTTTCAGATTGTAGGTATTCAGCAGTTTGATAAATCTTTCGTCCTGCAAAACTCCGTCGTCGTAGGAAACATTGAATGCTTTTGCTTTTCCATTTGGATATAGTTTTTTAATCATATTTTTCCCTGATTTTTATAAATCGCAATTACGTTTTTTTGTTAAACTAAAAATATTGATATATTCATTCATGCTTACAAACTTTTGATAAAAAAGCTCTTTTGTGTCTAATTCGATTTCGATTTCTGATTCATTTGTATTAATTTCTTTTACGATGGTTTCCAATTTCCCAGCTGAATCCACTGAAAAACCATTAACATTATAATATCCCAAGGTGATATGAGGTGTTAGCGGATAGCCAAGTTTTTTTACATCATCAATCAAAGTATACAATTTCATGAGCTTATTGAATTCAGTTTCGTTAATTGGATATAAGCCCAAAACCAAACTTGTGTTTACCATATTGAAAATAAACTTGGTTTTCATTTTGATTTTTTCTTCGGTTGAATTGTCGTTCCATTTTTTTCTTCTTAAAAGAAAATCAATTCCGAAAATAATTGCTGCCATTATTATTGTTAAAGTTATCCACGGATTCATATTTATTTCCTTGTGTAAAAATTATTGTTTCATTCTGCCATAGGCATTTTTTATTACGCCGCCTGATAAAAGATGGTTTTTCACATTTCTTTGCAAAGATGTGTTTTCCGGCAAAGTGGCAAAATCTTTTGACTTTGTGTTAAAAAGCCATTCAATAAATTCTATGTCTGTTTCGCCTTTGTCAAAGATTTCAAATCTGTTTTGAAAACTGACGATGTTAGAATTTGCACTCAGCATATTTTTTAATTGCTCATCCAAAAGCCATGAATGACAGCGATATTCCGCATTTTGCAGCGACGGAAAATGTTTTGCAAAAAACTTTTGTGCTTCCTGCAATGATTTATCAACAGCCTGTGGTGAAAAATCTGCGTCCGACGGAATGTGTAAATCTATAAAGCTACCTTTTTCCACCAGAACAATTTCATATTCCAATTCACCGATTCTGAACAAATGACAGCCAGCTTGCCGAGTAGTCCACCACCAACGGTCAAAACAGAATTCGCCCGTCATTTTGTGAGTTTCATTAATAAAGCGAGTAAAACATTTCATTGTTGCAAAATATATATCATCAGAAATTCCTTTTGCCTGATAAACATCGTAAGTATCAACACACGCTTTAAGCATGCAAGAAAGAATTTTTATTCCGTCTGAATCTTCCGAAAGTAAATCTCTAACTTGGTTCAAAGCAGTTTTCATATTTGCGTATGAAAAATAATCTTTTTGCAATTCATCAATTTTTTGGAAATCAAAACCTTCTGCAAATGCAAAAACTTTTTCTTTAACGGGGGTTTGTAATTCTATTTTGTCGCATAATGTTGATATGTTCATTTATTTTACCCGATGATATTTTTGTAAATACACAAATCCGAATTATCAAATGTTTTTATACATTCAGGTAATTCTCTAATATCTGTAATAACAGCATCTGGTGATTTAACTTTTCCAAAACCATACTTTGCATAAATAAATGGAATTCCCGCAAAATGTGCCGCTTTTTCATCTCCGTCAGTATCTCCGATATAAACAGCCGATTCTATGTTATTTATCTTCATTATTAATTTAATATTGTTGCCCTTATCCAAGCCTGTGCGTCCGGACATTTCTATATCTGCAAAATATCTTTCCAATCTGTGAGCATGCAAGAAAGCAGGAATATATCCATCCTGACAATTACTTACAATATATAATTTATATTGTTGACTTAATGTATTCAGTATTTCTTCAAGTCCTTCGTATAAAACAGCTCCATTTTCAGATAAATATTTAACTTCTTCTTCTCCAAATTCATCAACAATAGCATTTCTTATTTACGCACTAAATTCCGGAAAAAGAATTTTACCAATATCCCCCATCGTTTTTCCCATCAACTGTGCCGCTTTTTCCTTTGTCATTCTGAAAGAAATGTTATTATGTTTTTCCAACACTCGATTCCAAATATCGCTTGCACATCCTGTTGAATTCCAAAGAGTTCCATCTAAATCGAAAATAATAGATAAATTCTTATTTTTCATTTTCCTATAGTTCAATTTTCCTCTCCTACTCAATCTGGATTTTATATTCATCATCAATCAAAACATAATTTACACGATGTTTTATGGCTGATTCCAGCATTTGCTTATTTTCTTCTATTATAATGTCGATTGTGCAGCCGCTATCGTCCAGGCGATTTTCTATTACATTGGCGTATTTTTTTATGTCATCAAAATGAGTTTGAATGTATTTTTTACTCATTACAAGGCAATAATATTTGATGTTTGCAAGATAATCTTGTTCAAAATCTTTTTGCCAATCAAAAGGAATATAGCAACCTTCCACAATCAAATTCTGATTATTTTCTATTGTGGTTTTTATCATTTCACGAACAATGGGCCAAAGATATTCTGTCAAAGCGTTGTCATCACTGGTTGGAGTCAGCGTTGTGTTGCCGCTTCGGATTAATCCCATTTTCAAATGGTCAATTGAAAGATAGGGGAATTTATATTTTTCCAGCAAATTTTGAGCAAGAGCAGTTTTCCCCGTGTGGGATGCACCTGTTATTAAAATAATCATTGTTTTTGTGTCCTTAAAATTTTTAAGTTTGCATTGCCATAACCATCTTTGTATTTTATAACAAACACAATATTTGGTTTCATTATGAGAGGCATAAAAGTAAGCCTAAAGGATTAAAATATTGCATAAATATTTTCCTTAATTATTACAACTTATAAAATGAACTCCATTTGTATATCATAAGGTTCATTTTCAGCTATCACTTGATTGATTTCTGTTGCTTCTATACAACCTAATTTGCGATAAGCGGCTTGAGTTTCTTTAGAAGAATGTGCAGAAATATACAACTTTTTTGCACCTGCCTCTTTTGCAGCTTTACAAGCTAATTCAAAAAGTTTTTTTCCAATACCACGCCTACGATATGGTTCTGACACATGATACATAAGTAGCTCCATATATTGATTACTACTTCCGAAAAACTCATTAGATATTAATATAAGTCCAACTATTTTTCCTTCGTAAAAAGCACCATACGCAAAACTCTTACCCTTAATTTTGTTCAGAATCTTTCGTGCTACTTCCTTTCGCTTATTTAAGTCCCAATCTTCCACATATTCATTTGGAACTAAGATATATTCATTATTGTTATTTTTTCTCCAACACTCTTTTACTTCTTGA
>JAGBBO010000019.1 GCA_017938435.1 Alphaproteobacteria bacterium | reverse complement strand
ATGACATAAACTTTGCTATAGGATAAGGAGTAAAATATTGTCCTAATACTTCTTTATGATTTGACGAAGTTTTAACAACATGAGATATTCGTTCTTTTTCAAGTGTTTCTGCAATAGCATTCATCGTCTATAATATAGCATATTTTTAAGAAAATTTATAGTGAAGAAAATTCATATCTAAAACTCTACAGATGATAAAAATCATTTAAGCAAAAATGCACAAATAACTTGGTGTCTTTGTATAACTTATTCGAACTGCAAAACTATCACAATAAAAAACGCTTCTATCCAATGTTAATGAAAACTTATCCTGAATTTCTTTCTTTACTTTTGCCTTATCATTTTGTGGACAATCCAGCGAAACAATATAATCTACAAAATCTTTTACAATTTTATTCAATCTCAACTCCTAATCAAAAAGTAATGAGGTATTATATTCCATTGTTGCAGATATATTTTCTTTTTTAGAAACTTTTTTTTATGGTTCTTCGCTCTTTTTTGATAATTTCTGTTGTAAACTCAAAGTATTACGTTCCCAAAAAACTCCATCGGAATAGCCTTGAATAGAGGGATCCGAATCTGCCATCTTCAGGCGTTTCTCTGCCCACATACAATATTCTTCATTTAATTCAATACCACAATATTTCCTATTTAATTTCTTAGCAACAACACTAGCAGTACCACTTCCTAAAAAGGGATCAAAAACTATATCCCCTTCTTTGGAAGAAGCTAATATTAACTTTGCATATAGTTTTTCGCTTTTTTGTGTTGGATGATCTGTATTTTCTGGCATAGACCAAAAGGGTATAGATATATCATCCCAAAAATTAGAAGGATAAGTTAATCTGAAATTTCCCTCTTCTTCCTCATCCCAATCTTTTGGTTTTCCATCAACTTTATAGGGAGCAAGAACTTTTCTTTTAATCATTACAGACTCAACATCAAAATAATAATTATTTGGATCCTTTACTGCAAACCAAATATCTTCCATCCCATTTTTCCAATTCGATTTTGCACCTCGCCCCTTTTCACGTTGCCAAGTAATTCTGTTAATTATTGTTAGTTCCTTCTCAATGGCTCTTTGCAAAGAAGAAGTACATTTCCAATCTCCACACATATAAAGAGAGCCTGTTGGCTTTAATTTTTTACAAACCTCTGGAAACCATGTAGATAAATATTCATCGTAACTATTATCAGATCTAGAATTGAACTTCATACCATTGAAATTTTTAGTTAAATTGTAAGGAGGATCAATAATTATTAAATCTGCAAAATTATCAGGAATGTATCTAAGCATTTTTAGAACATCACCATTGATTGTTTTATTAACTATATCTGTTGTAGATATTATATTTTTTTCTGATAATAGACATGCTCTTAACGGCTCAATTTCTTCTGGCTTAAGTGTTAGTGTTCTATTATTAGCGGCTCTTTCTTTCATTCCTCATTCCTCATTTTTATTATCAAACAACATATCAAATTTATATTCTACCATCATTAAAAAAAACTTCTCCAAAATTTTATCATAAAATTTTAATATCTTCTATAGGTCTCATCCATTAAATTTTTCATAGTATTTTATTTTGAGTAAAAAATGACAAAACGACTGGAGTTTAATCTCCCCCATAGGAGCCCCATTGTGATAAAACCAAATTTTGAATTTCAAGAACGAAAAAAAATTTACTTCAAAGAACGAACTTTTTCTTCTATTATATTAATAACTTTGATGAACTCTTCGTCGCTTTTTCCGGTGGGGTCGTCAAGTTGCCAGTTGTCGTCAAAGTCTTTTCCAATGTAGGGGCAAGTCACGTTGCAGCCCATGGAAATTGCCACATCAAGGTCAGGAATGTCGGAAATTAGCTTGGAATATTGAGTTTGTTCCATGTCAATTCCGTAGAGCTTTTTTACAAGGCGAACTGCATCTTGGTTGATTTGGGGTTTTGTTTCGGTTCCCGCAGAATAAAAATCAAACTCATCACCGCGAAAATGTTTT
>JAGBBO010000018.1 GCA_017938435.1 Alphaproteobacteria bacterium | reverse complement strand
TTTACCGTCAACAGTAACTGAAATTGTAGAACGAGGAATACCACCATTTTTGTATAACTGATATTGAGTCATATTGCGTTCTGCGAGCAAATTTTCCACCCTCTTACCTACTGCTTCAGATAATTTCATAATAGCCTCCTTACGTTTACCACAATAAACGTTCATTGCAATAATTATAGTTTGTGCAATTAAATTTTTAGTTTATTGTACTGAACGCTTTTCAAATATGGTTTATTGTGATAAACTATTGTATGAGGAAAATTATTATGATTATTACTTTTTGTGGGCATTCGCAAGTAATTTTTACAAATGAAGAAAAATCATTATTACGAAATATTCTTCTAGACGAGATAATAAAAAATCCCACCTGTAAATTTTACTTAGGTGGGTATGGTGATTTTGACGGATTGTGTCTGAGAACTTTAAGGGAATTAAAGCATGATTTCCCTACTATTGAAATTCTTTTTATAACTCCTTATCTTGATAAAAATTATAGCAAATTAGAACTTGCAAAATACTATTATGACGACGTTATATTCCCTCCTATTGAAAGTGTTCCACGTAAGTTTGCAATCTTAAAAAGAAATGAGTGGATGGTTGAACAAGCTGACCTTGTTATTGCCTACGTTAAATATTCTTGGGGTGGAGCTGCTAAAGCTTTAGAATATGCCAAACGGAAAAAGAAACGTATTATAAACATTGCAAAATAAACATATAAAAAGCCGTTTTGAATTTTTGTTTTAAAACGGCTTTTATTATACAGAAAGTTTCTCGTAAATATTATTGGTTTTTACGAGAAACTTATTTTTTATAGGCATTTACTCTTCGTCGCTATCCAAGATTTTATCTTCTTCGAGTTTTAAGGACTTGAGCCACTCTTCCTTTTTACGTTGGATTACTTGATAGTTTATACTTCCACGTGGACAACAAGATAATAGAAAGTTAAAATCTTTTAGTTTGTTGCGAATCTTGTCGTTGGGGTCTTCAACCACAATCTTCGGTCTTCGATAAGCATTATATAAAGTTATAAAGCATTTCCAACTGTATGCCATCAAGTTTTGTTTTGCGGCACGTTTGCAATACCTACGCCAACATAACCTTATAGACGATTGATGTTTGCACATTTGAAATTCTTCCCACTTAAAATCGGGAATTAGATATCCTTCCCCTGCTTTCGCCCTTTCGGGGAATAATAAAGAAGAAATTTCTTCTTCACTCATATCATTTAACGCATAAACCTCAATTCCTAACGCCTTTATCCGTTGAAAAACTCTCCAAACAGTCATTCGAGAACAACTGCAAAGGGTAGCGATTTGCTCTTGTTTATTGCCTTTTTCGTAATATTCAATGATTAATTTGTAATTTTTCATAAAAAACCTCCTTTTTGTCGCCCTTTTTTACCCATATCAGTAGATACAGAAAAATGTAAAATTTTAGGAACCACCCCGTTTTTTTGACCGATTTTTGACTTTACAAGGGATTTTTAAGAGAAAAAAAGTAGTCACTCTCCGAGAAGAATGACTACTAAAACCTTATTTTTTAATTAAAAATTGAATTTTTACCGCTTTTTAGGGTTAATTGTTAACCCCTAGGATTACGGATATTAGCTTGTGCTGCGGCTAAACGAGCAATCGGAACTCTATAAGGCGAGCAAGAAACGTAATCTAAACCGATAGTAT
>JAGBBO010000017.1 GCA_017938435.1 Alphaproteobacteria bacterium | reverse complement strand
ATTTTTCCATTTTTATCCACAGTGATATTGTAAACTTTCTTTTCAAGCGGCTCCTTTTCTTCCCAAGGACGCTTATATTCCAAAGTCAAAACCGTATTTCCAGAAGAAAGAGAACTCACCGTAAAATAAAACATAGAAGGAGCGCCAACCATTCCTTCACCGCCAAGATATATTACATCCTTTGAGATTTCCACAATATTTTCAGAAGCCAAAACAGCTTCCCAACTGTACCCCGTAGAAGGATTCCCCTTTAGCTCTATTGTTACAGAATCTGATTTAAAAGATTTTTGGCTTGTGCAAGAATACATAAAAACTGCTCCAAAAATTAAGGTGATTAGAAAAAGTGATTTTAGTTTGTTCATAAGGATAATATAACGAAGGATATGGGATGGGGCAAGGGTGGGAAAAAACGCCCTCCCCGTTTTGGAGAAGTTTTTTTTCTTTTTTTTTCTTTTGGGCGTTCCCTGTCTAAAGGCAGGTCAGGCTTTTCGCCATGAACACTAAAAAAACACTCTTGGGATGAGTTCAGATAAGACCAAATAAGTAAAAATATTGGCATTCTGCCAAGATATTTCGAATTTACCACAGAATTTTGGAATTTTCAATCAAGGAATAGTTGTCTGAACTCATGCTTGTGTGAGGATTACTTAAAGTGTTTACTTAAAGTTTATTTTGGGATTATGGAATTTATTTTATCAAAATCAAATTAAAAATACTGGAACTGCTTGCTTCTTCCATTACCTGTTTATATGATTTTTCATCATTTAAGGTTTTTATAGTTTTATCTTGTATCACCTGTAATTTTGGCATATAAATTATTTTTCTTCCGCCAATAGTAAATCAAGCTGAGTTTGAAGTTCTTCTTTCTTTGGTAAATACAACTGATAGCGAGCTGTAAATAACTGATTTGTAATTCCATCTGGTTATCGCATTTTTAAAAGTTCGAAATAGAACCTCCGTGTTAATTTGTGAGACACCAAGCTTTAAATCAATAAGAACATGACACTTCAAAACAGAATGATAGAAAACCAAGTCTACATAAAAATCATCATCCTCATATCGCATAAGTTTCTGTCGACTTTCAAAGCAAAATCCTGTTCCAAGTTCCAACAAGAAGTGCTGTAAATTATCAATAAGAGCCTACTCAATTGTTGATTCATGTAATGCCGTATAACTCTTAAGATTCAAAAACTCCAGAACATAAAGGTCGTGAATAAACTGCTGTGGTTCAATTTCAGAAAGTTTTGTTTTCGCTTCAATCTGAACAGCTTTTTTATCCTGACTTGCAAGTAATCTTTCGTAATACAAAACAGAAATCTGTCTGTCCAGTTGGCGTGTAGACCATGTTTGATTTGCCGCTTCGTTCATATACCAGTTACGGGTAGTTTCATCTTTTGCATTCGATAATGACTCCAAGTCAATTCGTGACGCAGTGTGTCACAATTCTTGAAAGTCTGATAGAACAATCTCATATAACGAAGATCACTTTCGTCAAAGCCTTTTCCAAACTCTGCTGTAAGTTTTTTAGAAAGACCTTCAAGAACAGTCTTTCCATATTCAGCGCGTTCATTACCGTTTTGTTCGTCTTCGATAATTACCTGTCCAATAGACTAGTAAGAAGAAACCATCGCAAAATTTACGGCTTTACAGGCATTCGCTCTAGCAGTATTTAAGATACTGCTGATTACCTTGTAGAGTTTTGAAATATTTTTGGTTGTGTCGAGTTATTTGGTCATTGATTTATCATCCAATGTCCTGTCTTGTCCGAACCTACCCTTACAATAGTGCCAGTTGTTTTTAATTCAGTTATAATTCTACTGATTGTCCTTCGTGACTTTCCAGTCTTTTTCGTCAGATCTTCGTATGTAATTGAAGGATTCTGTTTTATCAGTGCCAAAATTGCATTTACAGTGTCATTTACAGTGTCATTTACAGTGTCATCTTTTTGAGCAACAACTATCATATTCGCCTTGAACATCATCATAATGTCGTTAGGATGAACTGTATATTCAGGCTCAGAAATTCCATATTCTTTACAAAGTCGGCAAATTTTTTCTATACCGCGTCCCCAGCTTTCTATAAAACCGGCACGGAAAAATGTATTTGCAATATCTGGATTATGAGGCAAAGAACGATGTTTCTGCATTAAAGTTTCAGCCGTCCAATTGGCAGGAAAAACGCAATCATTACTGATGTAAAGTTTATCCCTATACACGCTGATTTGAACAGGTACGCCTACAGAAAAATCCTGATGAATAAGTGCGTTAAAAATTGCCTCGCGAATTGCATCTTTAGGGAACGGATAATGCTCAATGCGTGTAATATTATCGTAAGAGATTTCTGCTGTCAGATATTTTGTATACAACAAGTCGATTACGCGATCAGCCTGAATCATAAGAGAACCGTGAACTTCATCCTGATATCGCAAATCTGCGTCATTTTCAAAGAAGCCGATTTTTACAAACGCCCCAGTTATCCATTTTTCAGGATTACGATGGAAAAGCAAAACTGCAGCCCTCTTAAGCATAGTTCCGTCAAGCAAATTTAGTTTTTCAAGCAGTTCCAGATTTGAAAGATTCAAATCATCTTTACTCATACGACCGCTACGGATTGCTTCGCGGTAAAAAATTTCAAAGCTTTCTTTATCAAGGTCGTCTATGCTTATATTTTCAAACGGAACAGAATCCCAATTCTTACCTGTCTTCCGCAAAAGAAAATTAGTCAATGCCGAACCTTGCAAAAGCTGTTTTGTACTTCCGGTTCTATAGTGATACTCGCCCTTGTAGTTCACAGGGTACGGATTTTCTTCAACGGTAATTTTGATGACATCCAGCCCGTTTTCATTCATCAAATCAACATCAACAATCAGTCCAAGAACATCTCGGACTTTATTTGGAATATCTTCCATCAGTTTCTTTGAATCTGCAACGCCACAAACAGAACCATCATCGCGCTTTCCGATATAAAGCACACCACCCTGTGCATTTGCAAAACCGCAGATCCATTTGAGATATTCATCACGCCATGATTCTTTGTATTCGATTAATTGTGATTCAAAACATCTCATTTCTTTGTTCCCCATGTGAATCCAAACAAAGCTTCAGAATCATCACCTAATTTTAAGACTTTGTTATTTTCTAGTGTTGTCTGAATTTTCTCTGAATAGGTCGAAAGCCTATCAAATGCAATAAATATTTGCTTACTAAAAGTCGTGTATTGGACAAATATATTTTCTAATGGTTCATCACCTATGTTTTTGAAAAGCAAAGAGTCATGTATAATACAAGGCAAACAAGTTTGTCTTAGTAGACAAAGATCTAAAATAATTAAGTTTTTATAATTTGTTCCAGTTCCATTATCATCTACAGAACTATAATCATAATTCTTTTGTTTCAAATTTAAAACAGGTGCTCGATGTTCTGTTGCATATATCTTCGAATTTATATTAACTAACTCCACATTTATTCTGTTTTGCAATTGAATCAAAACAGTCCCTATTTCTTGTTCGAGACGTTCTTCACTTTGTTTTTTTGAATCTTTAAGAGATTTCAATTTGTCATAGGAATCAGTTTCTGCTATTAATTCTTTTTTATGGCTTACAACATTTTCTATTTTTGATAATAAAACTTTTGACAATTCTTTTTCATTTTGATATAAGTCCAATTGTTTTAATAAATCAGATATTTCTTTATTACAGCTATTCACCAATATATCTAATTCAGCAATTTCTTGTTTTACTTCACTATTCAATATCTGAAACAAACCTTTATGAAATGCATCCACCTCAGATAGAGATTTAGTATCAACATTTGGGAAAAAAGATTTTAACGATTCATAAAAATCCTTATCACTTATTGTAGGAGAAATATTTTCAGCCAATTCGAATTGAAGTCTATTACGCTTATTCTCATATTTTGCTAATTTAGACCGAATAATTGATAGCTCATTTTTTATTGTTCTAGTTTCTGCTGTTCGTAGATTCTCAATATCTAAAGTATCTCTGTCTAAGTCTGATGCGATAGAAGAAAGTTCCATATTAGTTTTTTCAATTTCTTTTTTGTCTAATTCATATTCTCGTTTATTTATTTTTGGTATAAATCCCTGTTTTATAGATTTGTTATAAACACTAAGTTTTTCCAAATTCTCTTTGACTAATGCTTCATATTTTTTTATGCTAGAGTATAAATTATACAATTTTAAAAGACGAAGTACGCTTTTTTCTCCAGCTTCGCCATCAAAAAATTGAAATGGTCTATATTCATTATAGTTTTTTCTCTGATAAATCCTATAATATCCTGAAACTGTCTCTCTAAATGATAAATCTTCATTTGTAATTCTATATTTTTCTTTTAAGAACACTCTATACTCATCGATAGATATCTGTTGCTGTATTGAATAGTCATTACTGCATCTTAATACAAGATTAGGATTCTTCGTATCTCTAACAAATTTATAAATTTCATCATCAAATGAAAATGCAAATTTAATTTTATGAAAATTCACATTACGATGTACATCAGAACATTTTTCAATATAATCATCTCCTCCAAATACAAAATCAATTATCATAAGAAAAGTTGATTTTCCAATAGAATTTGTACCTGTATCATTTCCTAAAACAACATTTAATCCTTGATGAAAAGATATTTTCTGATTTTTTGTATTAAATTTATCGCATATTATTTCATTCAGCATTGTATATCACCTCACTTTTTTCATTAAGAGTTATTTTTCCAAGATAAAAAAGAGCATCTAGAGTTTCTACAAAATCACTTGCAGAAGAAAAATATTTTTTTGTAATTTCATAAAGCCTCAAAACAGATAGAGTCCTCTTTTGCACAATATCCAATACTTGAGGAAATTTACCAATACAACTTTCTTTAACGGTGAATAGTTTATTCGGTAACTTCATCAAACACCTCACAATTTTGAATAAAATATGAAATAACAATTTCTGCACAACCTTTGTCGCTTGTGTTAGTCTTTGATAATAACCACTCTACAAGTGCATCAAATATTTCATTTTTTGAATCCAATGATTCTGTCGCAGTTTGATAAGCAAGTTTTATTGTGGTTGCAAGTTTCGAAAAATTTAATTGTTTTACTTCTTCTAAGTTTTTTAAATAGTTTTTTATGAAAAGATAATATTCCGTAACAAAGGCTGTCACTTTTATTCTTAAATTTGTTTCAGATGCTGATAGTTTTTGCTTTATCTCTAAAGGAACTAATCGAAGTTCTGTTTTATTCATTGTTGATATATCAATCGTAGTTATTCTTTTTAGTAAAACTTCTAAGTTTTGTGATACATCTATATTTGCTAAGTCACTTTTTGCAGTAAATGCTTTATACAATTCACGTTTTTTCTTCAATAACATGTTATATTCGTCAACGTTTTTATGAAAATCATAATCTTTATGACAATTGAAACATAAAGCTATCTTATTTTGAAAAGATTCCGAATTTTCTCCCAAAATAGTCACTCCATTTAAAATCATAAGATCATCCGATGTTGGACTATTCGGATAAATGTGAGCAATTTCATATACTTTTGTTCTTTTATTTCCAATATTGATTAATTTATCGCCACAAAGAGGGCATAGTCCATTGACTTCTAATAAATGCAATCTATCATCTGAGTCTGATATTGATTGCCGTTTTATGCAGTAATCAGGGCAATCATTTATATTTCGCTCTATTAACTTCTGTATCATCCACTTGCTCTCCTAAACAATGTAATTCTTTTTTATAAAGTTCCTTGCATTTGATTAAAGTTAATCAATGCTCTGAAACAATACTAGATTATTAATAAATACTTGCAGATTTCTTCTCTACAGCATCAATTTCAATTATTTCAGCAGGATTCTTTCCTGCGGCAGAAAGTTGATTCCATTTAGTTTTTACAAGTTCGATTCTTTGTTTTCCAATTCCAACATATACAAGAACAAAAATTTTTTTGTTGGTATTTTCTGTCTTTGCATATTCTTCTATTTGGACTTCCAACCCATGTACACACTGTGCATTTGAACTCAACTTTACTTCAACAACTGTTTTGTCTATTCCTCGACTTATTTTAAAATCAACAGGTCCCCTTCCAGAATCTGTTTCAGGACTAATATCCCAGTTATTTTGTTTACAATACATTAATGCTACAGCATGAATAGTACGCTGAACATTTTTCTCTAATGCACGTTTATCTTTGGGATTAACTACAAGAGCACCACGATGTAACTCCACCCACTCCTTATAGTTCAATAAAATTTCTTTAGTGGCGGAGAATGAATCTTTCTTCTCTGAATCATTTATATTCACAGTAGATTTGCAAAAATTGACTAAATAATCTGTATCTTCATAAAAATTACATTTCTCGACTCTTGATTTTCGGTAAGCATCAATTACTCTATTCAAAACTTCGGGATTTTTAAATATTGTATTAAGTAAATAGTCTTTTTTAGCCGAAGCTGTCATTTTTGCCCATTGAGATGAAACTAAACGATTTATTTCCCTTTTAATTGCATTGTTTTCACGGCAAACCCTATCTATATCATCCCAATCACGAGCTATTGGAAGTTTATGCAAAATATCACAAGGAAGCAAAAGAAGAGGAGCATTTTTGTATGGATTAAATAAAATACCATCATTAAAAAAATATTCTGGGTATTTTTTTTCATTCATATTCAATTCTTTATATACTCTCTTAGTGTAAGCTAATATATCATCATAAACAATTCTTGCTACCATATCGCTTATTCTATCTGGGCCGACATTCTCTTCAAAAAGACTAACCAACTGAAATATTTCAGGTTGATTTGAGCCAGCTTTTATTATTTCAAAAGCATCGCGTATAATTTTCTCACGAAGTTTTATTCCAAATCCTGCACCTCTAGTACCTTGTGAAAAACCAAGATTTACACCATTTACTTCAGAAAAGTTAAATCTAGACAATGCAGTTCTATAGATTTTATCATTATAGGAAGAATTACTTAATAAAACTCCTATCGAAGAAAAATAATCATTTACTTTCTTGTAGGACTCCGCAAATTCTGGAATTACGCAATTTTGCAAACGTTTTATATTTATGAAAAAATGACTATCAATGTCAAGAAAGACATCGAATACTCCTAATTGGTACATTTGTTCTTGAGCTATTCCAAATTCTTTTGAAAACAAAACTGGCATATTTTTTCTACCTCCCCTCCACAATAGCAATCTCTTCATCTGTAAGTCCATACAGTTTGTAAACAAGTTCGTCTATTTCGTGTTCTAGCTCACATGTATCACTAGTAGTGTCGGCTTTTTTTGTGGCAAGAATTTTATTTACAAGTTCAATAATTGTTTTTTGCTCTTCAGAGTTAGTTTTTGGAATTGGAAATGTTCTTAATTTATCAACACCAACATCCACACCAGCACCTCTATGTTTTGCATTTTTATAAAACCAATCGCTTGCATAAATTGAATTCAATAATGCAAGAATAAAAAGCAAATTTGTAGAATTCTTACTTATAATTACATTGTAAGACATACCAACAAATAAGTTTTTATCATCAGTAGAATATTCTAAGAATATTTTATTTCACAAGAATGTATTTCTAAATAATAAATCTAATTTTTATATTCATTTTTGCCAAACCCTTTTACAAGCCAAGTATTTCCAACTTGCCTAGCACCATTCAAAATAAGAGGCTTTCTATTTTCTTTATTTTTCCAATCTAAAAGATTTTGATACAATAATCGTTTCATAATATGTTAAATTATACACAAAAATACCCGAACTTTGCAAAAAAATTCACATAAAAACACCCGAAGTTTTATAATTATGTACCAGTCAATAAAAGTGGACAAAAAAAACGCCATCTCCATTTTTGGAGAAGGCGCTTGATAACTAATCAAACTCGAAGCTACTTCAATGGTGATATCTTTTCAAAATTTTCACCAGTAACGGCTAGATTCCACGCTGCATAGGCTTCTTCTTCATGTAATGCAAGCCAACCAACAACCATTTTTAATTGTTTTGACGGTAATTTGCCAGCTATTAATTCGCCATCAATACCGATAGATGCTTTATATTCCCCATAATAAACATGAATGTGGGGCTTGTTATGCTCTTTATTATCTCTAAACAGCATATAAATAATCATTCCTTCAAAGCGACTTAATTCTGGATATTCCTCCAAATCTTTTATGCAGAAATATCTTTTGTATATTTATAACTTTCCATATAAAGAGTTTCTGTGGCTATATCAATTTGTCCATCCATCCATGACAAAAATCCATGTGTCACTTTTGCAGTTTTTCTATTTTCTTCTTCTTTCAAAGGTAAAAATGCACTACCTTTATCTAACAAAGTTGTAACATCAAAAAGTCTAGTTTCTCCAGTTGAAAAATCTATCAAAAGCATTCCATCTTCAAGTATTTTTATCGAAGAAACTTCAATGTCTGGAGTCAATTCACCTGCATAACAAATATCATCTATTACATACATAATTTTATCCTCAAAATTACTTACACAAAGAATACCTTAATTATAACAAAAAAAATCAAAAATTGGAGTAAAAAAACCGTATATCACAAAAAAAACGCCCTCCCCGTTTTGGAGAAGGCGCTTGGTTCGACTACAGACTATCTTTATACAATAATAATTAATTACCCCAATAAAATAATGTTATATCCTCAATCTTTTTTGTTTTACTTTTTAAGCTAATAACTAAGCCGGTTATTACTTTATTTACAAAATCTATTTCGTAAATTCTATCAGATTTTTTCAAATCCATATTTTTGAAGTCTTCAACAGAGTTTATTTGATTATCAACAAATTTAATATATATAACACCTTCTGATAAATTTTCATTTGTATTAAAAGTAATAAATGCGTTTTGTTTTTTTCCATTCTCTGTAATTGTTATTTCATTTTCAGACTTAATAACCATTCCAAACCACCTTTTGTAAGTCGAACTTGTTTTCCATTTTTTACTTTATCTATAACTTCACTTTGATATGTTTCTATAGAACGTTGCTTTAATGATATTCCTTTTGGATTGGATAAAGAAATTCCATCTTTATCTAAAATATCATATACAATTCTAGAACCTTCAATCTTTGCTGTAATTTTATATACATCTCCAGCAGAAACTTTTAGGTTCAGTTCGTTTGGAAGGTAAGTGTAGACTATCCCATTATGAAATGTAACTGAAATACTATGTCTCCCTGGTTCCAAAAGAACAGTTCGGCCAGCATTAAATCCACTTAATGAATTAGGTAAGGGATTTTCTAGACCTGCTTTAGATCCTAAAAAAGTTTTTTTATTATACACTTTATCAATTGAATAAATCCCTACATGTTTATCAAATATTATTTTGGCTAATTCCGTATCTGGAATATTCTCGCTAATTGTATCAGGAATTCTAATTCCACCTTTAGAATTATTGGTAACATTTGTCGAAGCACATGAAACAAGAACTAAAATACTTGATATAAGACAAATTTTTAAAAATATTTTTTTCATTTTTCCTCCTACTAACTCCAATGGTTTATTCACACAACACAATATCATCAAAGTTACTACAGTTTCATAATATAAGAACTAATTCCTTTAATTATACCCCCCCCCTTTGAAAATTTTTCAAGCAAAAATTATATACTTTCCTCAAAATTTTATACTATTTTTCATATAGAATTTAAATAAAAAAACGCCCTCCCCGTTTTGGAGAAGACATCCAGTCACATTATCAGTGAGTAGCGTTAGCTACGAACAAAGACCTGTGGACAAGGTACATTCGCTATCGCTCATCTTAAAACTTATGGAAATTCTGATGTTTTAGTCTTTTAAATAATTTGTACACAAAATAAGAAATAGTTGCACTTATAAGTTTGTCTACAAAATTTGTAAGTGTTCCCCCCATGTAGGCTGCCACTGGTAAACTTCGAATTACAACATAAATTCCTTGAACAGCGTTATCAACTTGGGGAATAGAAGTGTTTGCGCCATACACAAATGTAGAAATAGTATCGCCAAGAACAGAGTTTGTTATAGCGGCGATAAATCCTGTCCACATAAAACAATCTGCAGGAACCAAATCTTCTTTTGGATATTTTTTCTTTTGTCTTGAAAAAATATAGTAAGCAACCAAAACTGTAGAAATATGACAACTTGTAAAAAGAATTCCTGTATTAGCAAAAAAAAATAACAGCCCGTTTGAACATATAGCACAAATCAATCCAGGAATAAAACCACACAAAGCAGTTACCGCAATAGTCATCACAGAATCAAGATATAATGGAAAAGCAATAAGTCCAGCCAACACAGATCCAAAATGATTTATTGCAATAGAAACAAGAGTAAAGAGAACTCTAAAAATTATACGCTTTGAAGACTCTTTTTTTATCATAATATAAATCCTAGGAGTTTTGCTTTTTCTATAAGTTCGTATCTGTCACTTATAAACAACTTTGAATAAACCGCAGTTCTTTGATTAATAACAGTTTTTTCAGACTTTCCAAGCTTTTTTGCAATATCAGCAATACTCATTCCCTGAGAAAGAAGAATAAAAACCTCTCGTTCCTTTGCAGAAAGTGCCTTGTAATTATAAAAAAGATAATCTAAATCATTTTTGATTTCCTGAAAATTGTTTTTTTGCCCCAAAAAAGTTTGCATAAAATCCGCTGCGATTTTGTTGAAATAAGAATTTCCCTTTGCAACAGACAAAATGGCAACTGCAAGTTCATCAATAGTGGCGTCTTTTGTGATATATCCTTGAATGCCAGCTAAAAGGGAGTTTTCAACGTGAATTGGGTCGTTAAACATTGTGTAAATCAAAATAGAAGTTTTTGGAGAAATCTTTTTTATTTCTGGGATAATATCTAAACCGCTTTTCCCGTTTAAATTCAAATCCAGAATAACAACCTTAATATCACCGTGTTCTTTTAATGCTTCAATGCAAGTTTCGTAGTCATTTGCACAAACAAACTCAAAAGAGGATTTTTTTTTCTTAAGACTTTCTGTCATACAGTCTCTTAATCCAACATGATCATCAACAAACAGAATCTTTAATTGTGATAACAATTGTTGCTCCTCCCTCTTTTTCATCATGAATAAATTTTACAGTTCCACCAAGAAGTTTGACTCTTTCCTTTATATTGGAAACTCCGTAATGCTTTTTTACATCTTGGAGATTGTTGTTATAGACATCTTCTTCCGAAAAACCGATTCCATCATCCTTTATGATAAAATGATAATCATCGATTCCATCCACAAAACGAATTTCCACATTACTTGCATTTGCGTGACGAGAAATATTGCTTAATGATTCTTGCAAAATGCGGAGAAATTCGATTTGAGTATTTTCAGAAAGATGCTGAATCTTATTTGAGCCAATATAAACTTTTGTTGAAATATTATAATTGGCTTCAAAAGTGGAAGCAAGATTTTTTACTAGGTTTTCAAAGTTATCACTTAGATTTAGATGAGTTGCACCAATCATATAGCGAACTTCGTTAAAGGCCTGTTGAGCGTAAAATTTTGATTTTGAAATATCTTCTTTTTCCAAATGAAGCTTTAGCGCCGCTAAATCCTGAGCAATTCCATCGTGAAGATTTCTGCTGATTTTTGACTGTTCTTCATTCATCACCTTTAAGCGATGTAAATCAATTTTATTTTTAAAAGCCTTTTCAAGAAGCGTAAATCCCGAAATCGAAATAAGAATTATGGAACAATACAAAAGTGTATCATAACCAAGATTTAAGCGACTTTGAGTTTGATGCATATTATTTTGGAAAGTGATAATTGGTTCAATGTTATCTTGATTTGTTTGCAATAATTCAAGGATTTTTGCAAGTTCTACTTTTAGGTTTTCATCAAAATATGTGTAAGGTGCATAATCGTATTCGAGTTTTTTTATCAATTCTTGGTAATTGTAACTTCCATGTTTTATCTCTAGTTGGATTTTTAACATTTGAGAATCTAGTGAAGCGATTTTTAAGTTGGAATATGTTTTAAAACAAATAGAAACTGCTAATGTGATAACAGCAATATAAATAATGAGAAACTCAATTTTGAAAATACTTTTTAGAAGACCTTTTACATTTTTTTTCATTCTTTAATTATATAGTAAAAATCCAGTTTTTGATTGGGAATTTTTCCTAAGGATTTTAGGATTTTGTATCAAAGGGAATTATTAATAAGAGGGTATAATATTGGAAAATGTTTTAATTGGAGGAAAATATGGCTCAAAAAAAATGTGATTGGTGTGGACGTTATTATACACCAAGTTTTTCTGCTGATAGAGATATGGGCAATACATTTATGGATGCAATGGGACTTTCTATTGTAACAAAAGCAATAGGTGGTGCTGCTAGATTAGCAGGAAAAAGGAATTTTTGTAGTAAGCAATGCAAATTAGCTTATGAACAATCAAAAAATGGTGGTGCAACAGGAGGCTCTCAAGAAGGAAACTCTCAAAATTCGGGAGGAGGTATTGCTAGCGGAATTGGAAGTCTTTTTTCATCTACAACTGATATATTTAAAGATGAATTAGCACAAAAAAAACAGACAAGAAGTAAAACAGACGATATTGTTAATCTTCAATTCGAAAGTTCTGTTGATGGAATTCAAAATCAGCTTCAAAATCTTTTTACCCAAATTTCTGCTTTGCCCAAGTTTAAGACACCAGAGCAAAAGTCATTATACAATGCAATTAAAGAAAAAATTGAATTTGGTATTATGAAGTTAAAATCTAATGGAGCAAATACCGAAGCGGACTTTTTTCAAAATAAATTTTCTAAACTCAAATAATTATTGATATAAAAAGGGAACCCAAAAAGTTCTCTTTTTATCACTAATATGTAATTCTCTATGTGTTAGGTTTGATTAAAAAGTAAACAACCTTACACATGATAATATTTATTTGTCCTTCCTACATGAATTTATTGTCATATTTATAACAAATTTCTTTTGCCATTAATAATAATACCTGTTTACGATCCTGTTTGTTAATTTTTAATAAATTCTCACATGGATACCATCGTGAACCAGAAAAAAGAGGATGACAATAATTCATTTCTGCATATGTTAATTTTATACCAAACTTAAATAAAACATATAAAAATGTTGGAACTGCTCTACAAAAAATTCCGTAAGCTATAAGAACAATAACTGCTGATACACACAATACTCCACAAAGAATATCTCCCATTTGTATTTCTTCAGCAAGGAAACATATTCCTACGATTGATAAGATAGGTCCAAAAGTTAGTAATAATTTATGCAATAAGTCAAAAAAGTGTGTATAAGGTATTTTTCTGGCCATAATTAATATCCTAGTTTACTATTTATAGTTGATAATAATGTGTCTAAACCAGTTCTATCGCCACTATTAGTTTTGCTAGATGGAGGATTTTCACCAATGGCTTCAAAAACTCCAACTTCTTTGAGCTGCTTATAATCAATTACATGTATTTTATAATCTTTACGATATCCTATTGCACCATCCGAATATTTTCCAACTTTTACTAAATTGCTTTCACATTTTAATATATAATCAATTTCAGAATCCATAATTGGACGATTGTTGTCTGATAATTTATAGAAAACATTTGAAATATTTTCATTTTCTATAATTAATATTTTTTTATTTTCCAAGGAAAATTTTTCATTTTCAATAGGAAACGATTGATTATATGATGCCAAATTGGAAAATAAATCAAAATATAGTTCCTGTCGTTCATTTTGTATGACTCTATTCTTGTTTTTTATACTACACATTGAAATTCCATAGATTAACAATAAAATAAGAAATATTGGTCCATATCTTAAAAGAAGTTCCACTAATAGATAAATGATCGTATAGAATATAAATACAATTGTTTGTAAAAAACCTTTTTTTACAGAACTAAAAACATGATATACAACTTTTCGATATTTTTGTTTTGATAGTGTATTTCCTTCATATTGTGCTTTTTTTACATAATCTTCATATTCTTTACTGAAATCGTCTGTTTTTTTTACAAAAATAGTTTCATCATATAATTTTCTTTTGTTATCATCTGATAATATTTTGTATGCTTCATATATCTCTACAAAAATTTTTGAAGCATTAGGATTTTTATTTCTGTCTGGATGGTATTCTTTTGCTAATTTTCTAAAAGCAGATACAATGAGTTCTTTATTTGCATTATGTGGAACCCCTAATATTTCATAATAATTCATTTCTTTCCCTCATATTTTTTGAAAAAAGTCAGTTTTATATAAACCTCTTTATAAAAACTACGGGTTCTTTAGAATGTTCCTTTCATCATTGTTTGTTGATAAAACTATTTTATTCAAGTCGCATTTCCTTAAACACGACATTTATCATCAATACAATTATATCGTACCATATATCTAAAATTTTTGCAAAAAAACTCCATATACACAAAAAAAACGCCCTCCCCATTTTGGAGAAGGCCTTCAGTCACATCATCAGTGAGTAGCGTTAGCTACGAACAAATCCGTGTGGCACAAAATCACAGATTTTGCTTGAGCCGTTTTCTCGTTGAGCCTAAATCAACCCTATCGGCTTGATTTTTAACGGCTCTTCGATTTTAGGCTTATTTCATATTTACAATCGACTTATCATAATCTTCTGGTGGCACAAATCCCATCAAGTTCATAAGTGTGCTAGGCCAGCTACTAATTCCAAGTCCTTCATTCAATTTTTCTGTATCATATTCCCCTTTGTATTCTGGGTCGTAGATGATTCCTGGAACTGGGTTTAAGCTGTGGGATGTTTTTGCTTTTGGTTCGCCGTCGCCACCTTTTTTAACGCTACCGTCTTTACCGTGTTCATACATGTCGTCAGAGTTTCCGTGGTCTGCTGTTAAACAAAGGATACCGCCAGCTTCTTCAACTGCTGCCTTTAAGCGACCAAGTTGCAAGTCCATTCCTTCCATAGAACAAACTACAGCGTTAAAAACACCTGTGTGTCCAACCATATCCCCATTTGGATAGTTCAAACGGATGT
>JAGBBO010000002.1 GCA_017938435.1 Alphaproteobacteria bacterium | reverse complement strand
CAGTAAATCAAGCTTTTCTTCATCAGCCATTGAAGGAAGTTTTTTGGAAAGTTCCATTTCTCTGTACAAAATGCCGCTGGTGTTAAAAAACTTTTTCAAGTCTAAGCCGCTTTTTTGCCAAAGGGAACGCAAAGTTTCTTTGTCTGGGTTGTTTTCTTTGATGTTGATGTATTCATATTCCACAGATTTTGCGTCCACATATTTTGTTGCTCGCTGGCAAGTTGTGCAACGTGGATAACAGTAGATTTTTAGCATGGGTGAGGTCTCCTTTTTTGGGACTATTGGATAATAAATTCATTTTGTAATAAAGATACAATTTTTTCAACTGAAAAGTATAATAAGAACAATTCTATCCCGTCTAATCATATCAATGCCGATTTTTTTTATTATTTTTTGGCCGTTCCCCAAATGGTAATTTTGCTTCACAAAAATTACCATTTGGGTCGGGCTTTGCGTGGTTCCGCTATCGCTTCATCCCTTCGTTCATTTCATTCACTTCGGAACGCTTCGCGCCACTCCAATCCCTAACGGAAAGGAAAATTTAAATTACATAGTTTTAATCAACTCAGCAAGAAAAAATAGTGTTTCATCATTAGCAATCTGCTTTATTTCATCATCTATGTAAATAATAAATTTTTTATTTTTGATATCCAGATTTGAAAGATGAAAATATACCTAACCATGATTCACATAAATACAAAATTTTTCATTTTCGTACACTGAAAAACATAAAACATAGTCCTAATTTTCATCCGGAATATGAAATGTTGGTACCTCCTGAAATATTCTGCAGATGAGTTTTCGTCATATAAATATGAACTAATTCATGTCGACCATCTCTTACTAAAAGCTGCAAGGATATTGCATCTTTGTACAAAGGTATTGAGGATGAAATCATGAAACTGCATTTCTAGCTGGACAACAATTCACCATAAACAGCTATTTCTCTGTACCATCATCGATGGAAGTTGTCGTAGGAAAATCCGAAATTTTTACTATTTTCTTTGAATTTTGCGTGAAGTACATTATATCATAAAAAATAAACTATCTAAATAAATGTTGACTATCTAAATAAATGTTGACTATCGTCCGTTGTTTTATAATCTACATAGTATAAAATTTATCTTATGACAGGAAATGAGAATCGAGAACTAGAAAAACTGGGAGAGAAATTAAGGTCGTTTAGATTAGCAAGGAATATTTCGCAAGAGAAATTTGCTGAAATAACTAATTTGGATAGAACTTATATATCTGGACTTGAAAGAGGAAAAAGAAATCCATCTTTTTTAATTCTCAAAAAATTGACTGCATGTTTAGAGATAAGTCCAAGCGATTTATTTAACTGAGGGATAAATAGTATGACAGATTCAAGAAGAAACAGATCAGAAGGTTGGCAGCATGCAAAGTTAACAGGACATGAAAATGAGGAAAAAATAGCTAAACTTACAATGTCAGATTCTGAAGTTCAAAAGAGACTTTTAAAATGTGCGCATTTAGATCCAGCGAAAGTGTCTATTGCAAATGTAGAGTATGGTGGACTTTGTGAATCAGATGTAGATTGTGTTTTTGCAGGTAAGACAAAATCCAAAACAGATATGTAGTTATTTCTTTCAAATGGGAAAAGATTAAATGTTTCGATAAAAAAAGATACTGGCGGACAAGTTTTTTTGATTGGAATTGAAAGATTTATAAACGGTTTTGAACTCCAATATAAGAAAACTATTTCCGATGATGTTAAAAGAGCTATTTCGTTGTATTTTGGATCTGCTACGGATACAATTGCTATAATAAATAAATTTGGTGTAGAAAAATCATTGGAAACAAGAAAGCATAGATTGGTTGCAGAAACTTTAAAAGCATATGATAAATCATTAGCTAAAATTCTTTTGGATTGGTTTAATGAGAATATGTATGAGCTTTTTGATTTTTGTTTTGCTAGAGGTCTTGCAAAGAATGAAGAAGATTGGGCTCAAATTGTTTGGTATAAGAATTTAGTAGGAGAAAACTCTTTTGATACACTACTCTATTTGCCAGATATGAAAAATATTCCAAAAGATGCAGTATATGGTTCAAGAAATGGAGGAAGTACAATTCAGTTACCATTTGGTTTTGTTCAGTGGCATAGTCCGAGAAAAGTTATCCCTGGAAACCTTCAATTTCATCATTCATATGAAAAAATGATTGATTTATCTAAGTTATGTAAGTGAAAATAGATGGACTCAAAAGAATATAGAAAAGAATTAGGATTTTCGAATAAAACAACATTACAAACTTATTTTAAAGCAAAAGATATAAAACAGCCTAATTGGCCTAAAATCGCATTGTGTAATGATAGATTGAGAGAGATTTTTACAAAATTAAATAATGTTGTTTCGGATGATATAAAACTCAAAAACATAGAAGAATTTTGTAAAAAAATTGATTTTGCTTTTTCGATTATGAAAGAAAATGGCATAATAGAAAAACTAAATAATCAGGGAAGAGAACCTGATGATGTTTATTATAACTGGATGCGGGGTTATTTAGTTTGTGAATATTTTATGCCTGCGATAGCTAAAATTCTTGGAATTAAAGAAAAATCTATCCGTCATATTGGAAATGATGATCTGACGAATATAAAAACTTTTGCAAGATCTGCTACAGCGGACTTAGAAATACTTGTTTCTGCAGTAAAAAAAATTCGACTTGAAATTCAAGCCGGATATACAGGTGTGAATGATATTAAACAAAGTAAGATATTAGAAGCAAAACGCATATATGACTTAGAAAAAACAGAATCATATATAGTTCATTTTGATTTATTTAATGGTCTTGCAGCCATAATAAATATTACAAATTTTTACAGAATTCCAGAAAGCTCATATCATAAGGCATTTGAGAATACAAATGTACTTACAATAAAAAATGAATGGTTCAAGTGGAAGTTAAAAGAAAATTTAAATACTTTCAAAGATTTAGAAATAAAATCAGTCTAAATTATTTAAAGCCTCAAGCATTTTTTTTGCGATAGCTTGTGAAAGCAAAGGTGGAACTGCATTTCCTATTTCAAGTCTTTTCATTCCATCAGAACCGTAGAAGATGTAATCATCAGGAAAACTTTGTAAACGAGCACCTTCTCTGATAGACATCGCACGAGAATCGCGTGGATGAATACATCTAGAAGATGATGGACAAGCGAAGTTTCTTGTAATTGTTGTAGATGGTTTTTTCCACCAGAGTTTTGCATAAGTATTCCCATAGCCACTTTTTGGGCGAATAACTTCTGGTAAATCATCTTTACTTTGACCATCTTTTAATGTTTCCATTATTTTTATTAGATGAGTTCCATTTTTTGGTGCTGCATGTTCAGATGGTTTTTCTGAATTTTTTCTCATCAATTTTAGAAAGTCATTATCTGCGTCAGTTGCATATGAATTATTTGTTTCTCCACTTTTTATACAAGGTAAATCTCCAATAGCATCTTCCAATGTGACATAAGGTTTTAATCCATCTCCGTGAGTTGGATTTGGATATTCAAAATTATTAGTTCCTTTGAATCCTACTAAAATTACCCTTTCTCTATGTTGAGGAACGCCATAATCAACAGCATCAAGTAATTTATGCTTTAAATTATAACCAATACTTTCGAATTCTGTCTTTATTCGTTCAAAAAGATTTCCATGATCCATGCTAAGAATTCCACTTACATTCTCAAAAACGAAGGCTTTAGGAGATAGAATTGTTAAAACTCGCTTATACTGCATGAACAGATTTGCTCTTGCATCCATTTGGCGTTTACCTAATGTTGAATAGGATTGACAAGGTGGTCCACCAACAACAAGATCAATTCTATTATCTTTTAAAACTTCTTTTAATTTCTCTTCGGTTAAATCATTGATGTCACAGTTAAACATGGTAACATCAGGATGATTTTTTGAGTAAGCAATGGAAATATCTTTTTCAATTTCATTGGCTGCTAAAATATTAAATTCAGGAAGTTTTGAAAAACCGTAACTAAGCCCACCAACTCCGGAAAATAAATCTATAACATTGTATTTACTCATTATCAACCTCTCGTAAAGCTTGAATTATATTTTTTGCAATCCTATTTACTACAGGAACACAAACAGAATTTCCGATTTGTTTATATACTTCTTTCTCATATTTATCTGTAAACTTGAAATCTTCAGGAAATCCTTGAAGTCTTGCACATTCTCTGATTGTCATTAGTCTAACAGAATAGTCATCATAGAAAAAAGGTATTCTTTCGAACCTACTTCCCATTGCTGCTAATAGTGTAGGACATATTCCTTCCATTCCTTTCGATAAACCCCAATCAGTAAATCGATAAACTCTTTTTTTATCTGTCATATATTCCATCATTCTAGACCACATTCTGTGACCATCCATATAATACTTATCAGATTTCTTATCTTTATCGAACAAATCAAAAGCAGTTTTTGTTAATGGAATTTCCTCAGGAAAATGAAATTTATCATAATCATACTCATTTTGAAAAGCAACTATATATATGCGATTTCTTTGTTGAGGAATGTTTCCATAAAGTTTTGCATTCATAATTTTGTAAGTTCCGTGATAACCTAATTCTTTTAAAGTGTTTTTAATAACTTCAAATGTTTTACCTTCATCGTGTTTGATTAGGTTTGCAACATTTTCGAAAAATACAACGCGTGGTCTAACTTTATTTATGACTCTTGCTGTTTCGAAAAACAAGTTACCTCTTGGATCCTCAAATCCTTTTTGTAGACCTACAGATGAAAATGCTTGACACGGAAATCCAGCTGTTAAGATATCCATGTAAGGAATTGAATCTAAATCGATGTTTTGAATATCACCTTCTACAAGGTATTCTCCGCCAAAATTTAATCTATATGTTTTGCATGCATACTTATCGATTTCATTAGCCCAGATTAATTTACAATTGTTTTGTTTGAATCCAAGGCAAATTCCACCTATTCCGGCAAACATACTACCAACAGTGTATTGTTTCATTTTGATGTCCTGAATTCTATATAGAGATTAAAAGCTCGTTTTAATTGTGATTTTATAAACATTGTTTGAGATAAGAATAATTCAGAACTTAAAAATGTTTCATAATCAATTTGATCAAGTTCCGATACATTATTTAATTTACAGATCCGTTTGCAACGACTGATAACATCTTTCGCAGATCTTTTTAATAATTTTTTTGAAGTGAGTAACCAATTTAGAAAATCTTCAAAATCCATAGCCATATCTTAAATCACGTCAACGTCAATGTCAATATTTATTTTTCGACTATTCACATTTACATCACTAGTTCTGTATTCTTTTGATCTTTCCATCACAAGCATCACAATCTTCACTAGGTATCATAACTGCGACAGTCATTTTTTTTCTGATTTAGCAAAACAATGGCAAGATGAATGATTTTTCATGATTTTCCAGTATATATATTTTTCAATTACTTCCCTAATGTCAGTGTCTTGCTAGTCTATCACCTAGTTTTGACCAACTTTAAAGCGGTTTTTTCGTATTTTTGAATTTAGTTTTAAACTGATTTGAAGTCAACCCTTTTAATTTTTTCTGAGGTCGGTTTTCATTATAATCAATACACTATGATTCAATTATTTGTTTTGGCTCTGATAAAGATTCAAAACAGATTTACAAAACAAATGAATTTTCTGAACTTTTACAAAATTCAATCTATAAAGAAGAACTTGAAGATTGTCTTGAATACGGAATAAAACGAGCAACAGTATTAGAAGCAGAAAAAATTGAAGAT
>JAGBBO010000001.1 GCA_017938435.1 Alphaproteobacteria bacterium | reverse complement strand
GGTCAAGGCAAGATAAGAGAGGTAGAATATTATAAAGGAGAAGAAGGATTAGAGAGCGTAGGTATATTAGAATACATAGATCCGCACTCCACCCACCTCACACTAACCTACGGTGCTAAAAAATAAAAAAAACGACCGTTTTTATTTACAGCATTTTTCTAAAAGAGGATTTGTTTGTAAAAACAAATAGTTATTTTGTTTATATCCTCTTTTGTTAAAGTGTTAAAATAAACGGTCTTTTTTGTTGAATTTTTCCTTGAATTTACAGGTAATATTTCCTATAATACTAAAACTTGTTGTTAAATTATGAGGTAAAGTATAATGAAAGGAATTTTACTTGCTGGTGGAAGTGGAACAAGGTTATATCCTTTGACTAAAACTATGTCAAAGCAGTTACTTCCTGTTTATGATAAGCCAATGATTTATTATCCATTATCAACTTTGATGTTATTTGGAATAAAAGATATTTTAATTATTTCAACACCAAAGGATACTCCAAATATTAAAAATTTATTTGGTGATGGTTCAAGGTTAGGTTTAAATATTGAATATAAAATTCAAGATAAACCAAATGGTATTGCAGAGGCATTTATTTTGGGTGCAGATTTTATTGATGGCGATGATGTTTGCCTAATCCTTGGGGATAATATATTTTATATGGGAGAGCAATTCCACTCTTTCCGTGATGAAGTTGTAAAAAATAAGGGTAAAAAAGCAACGATATTTGCATATCATGTTTCTGATCCTGAACGTTTTGGCGTTGTTGAATTTGATAAGGATTTTAATGTTCTTTCTATTGAAGAAAAACCATCAAAGCCAAAATCAAATTATGCGTCTGTTGGACTTTATTTTTATCCAGGGGATGTTGTGGCAAAAGCAAAAAGTTTGAAACCATCAGCTCGTGGAGAGTTGGAAATTACAGATTTGAACAATCTTTATTTGGATGAAAAAAGAATGTCTGTTGTTCCAATGCGTCGTGGTAATGCTTGGTTGGATGCTGGAACTCCGGATAGCCTTATGGATGCTGGGCAATTTGTTCAAATTATTGAAAAGCGTCAGGCTTTAAAAATTGCTTGTGTCGAGGAAATTGCATATCGTCGTGGCTTTATTGATGATAAACAGATGCTTGCATTAATAGATGAATTAAAATCAGGAACATATAAATATTATTTGATGAAAGTATATAGGGAGAAACATGAACTTTATTAAAACAGATATTGATGGTGTTATAATAGTAGAGCCTCGTGTATTTGAGGATGCTAGAGGTTACTTTTTTGAAAGTTATAATGAAGATGAATTTGTAAAAAATGGGATTACAAATAAATTTGTTCAAGATAATCAATCAAAATCATCTTTTGGAGTAATTAGAGGGCTTCATTGTCAACTTGGTGAACATGCTCAAGCAAAATTAGTTCGTGTATTAGAAGGAAAAGTTCTTGATGTTGCTGTCGATGTAAGAAGAAATTCTCCAACATTTGGAAAACATGTTGCAGTTGAACTTTCTGCTGAAAACAAAAGACAACTTTTTATACCTCGTGGTTTTTTGCATGGATTTTCAGTATTAAGTGATACGGCTGTTTTTGCTTATAAATGTGATAATTTATACTGTAAGGATTCTGAATTTGGAATTCGGTATGATGACCCAGAAATTGGAATTGATTGGAAAATACCTTTAGATAAAGTTATTACTTCTGAAAAAGATAATCTTGCACATAAACTTAAAGATATTCTTGATATGTATGAAAAGGAATAAAAATGATTTTAGTAACAGGTGGTAATGGACAATTAGGAACAGAATTATCAAAACTTTTGCCTGATGCAATTTTTACTGATGCAAATGAACTTGATATTACAGATGAAAATGCAGTTATGGAATTTGTAAAGTCTCATAATGTTGATACTATTGTTAATTGTGCAGCATATACAGCTGTTGATAATGCAGAAGATAATATAGAACTTGCAACAAAAGTAAATGTTGATGGTCCTAAAAACCTTGCAAAAACTGGTGCTAAACTTATTCACATTTCAACAGATTATGTTTTTGATGGAATGGGTTGTAAACCATATACTCCTGAGGATAAAACAAATCCTATTTCTGTTTATGGTAAAACAAAACTTGCAGGAGAAAAAGCTGTTATTGAAAATGCAAATATCTATGTGATTATAAGAACGGCTTGGCTTTATTCTCCTTATGGTAAAAATTTTGTAAAAACTATGCGTATGCTTGGAGAAACAAAAGAAAGTATAAATGTTGTTTGTGATCAAATTGGTACTCCAACTTATGCTGGAGATTTAGCTGAAGCAATTAAACAAATAATTCCTCAACTTAAAAAAGAAAATAGTGGAATTTATCATTTTACAAATGAAGGCGTTTGTTCGTGGTATGATTTTTCAACTGAAATTATGGAACAGTCAAAATTAAAATGTAGGGTTAATCCGGTTCCATCTTCTGCGTATCCAACAAAGGCAACTAGACCATTTTATAGTGTTCTTGATAAATCAAAAATAAAAAAAGTTTTTGGAATAGAAATATCACATTGGAAGAAAGGATTAGAAAAATGTCTAAAACAATTTTAGTAACTGGCGGTGCAGGATTTATTGGTTCAAATTTTGTGCCTTATTTTTGTAAAAAATATCCTGAATATCATATTATAAATTTAGATAAACTTACTTATGCAGGTAATCTTGAAAATGTTCAAGAATGTGAAAGTATGAATAATTACACTTTTGTAAAGGGTGATATTTGTGATAGAAATCTTATTGAAGAATTGTTTAAAAAATATGATATTCGAGGTGTAATACATTTTGCTGCGGAATCTCATGTTGATAATTCAATTAAGAATCCATTCGCTTTTATTCAAACGAATATAGAAGGAACTTTTACATTGATTGATGTCGCATATCATCATTGGATGGAAGCTCCAAATAAGGTAAAAAGCGGATATGAAGATTGTCGTTTCCATCATATTTCAACAGATGAAGTATATGGAACACTTGATTTTGATAATGAAATGTTTACTGAAAAAACTCATTATGCTCCTAATTCGCCATATTCTGCTTCAAAAGCAAGTTCTGATTTCATTGTTCGTGCATATCATCATACATTTGGAATGAATACAACAACATCAAATTGTTCGAATAATTATGGACCAAAACAGCATAGTGAAAAACTTATTCCTACAATTATAAGAAAGTGTTTGGCTGGTGAAAATATTCCAGTGTATGGTAATGGTAAAAATATACGCGATTGGTTATATGTTCTTGATCATTGTAAGGCTATTGATTTAATTTTCCACAAAGGAGTTTCAGGTGAAACATACAATATTGGTGGACGAAACGAACGAAATAATATTACTATTGTTGAAACTATCTGTAAAATTTTAGATGAAAAATGTCCAAGGAAAGAGGGAAAATATTCTGATTTGATTACTTTTGTTCAAGATAGAGCAGGTCATGATCTTCGTTATGCAATAGATGCAACAAAGTTAGAAACAGAACTTGGTTGGCATGCAGATGAAACATTTGATACAGGAATTATAAAAACTGTTGAGTGGTATTTGATATGAAAAAAAATTTTAAAATTTTGAAAGATAAATTTGAGAATATAAAGAGTCGTATTTTCAAAAGATTGTTGCAGAATAAATATAAAATTAAAATTTTTAATTTAAATGTATTTTTTAGATGTTTAGCAATAATTATATTTTGTTTTGGATTTATGAAATTATTTTATAGTTATGCATATCTGGAATTTTCTGTTAATAGTAAAGATTTTCAAAATTTTGAAGTTTTTTTTATTGATGACAATATAAATAGATTTACATCTAAAGCAGTAATAAAAGTTGATCAATCTAAGGAGAATGAAAAGTTTTTAATAAAAATTCCATTTCATGGAAAAATAAAAAAAATTAGGTTAGATTTTAGTCCTAAATGTGATAATGTTTTAATAAATAATTTAAAACTTTTGGGAAATTCAAATTTAGATTTAAATATAGATAAATCAAAAAAGAATAAAGTAGATTCAATTATGGTAGAAGATGGCTGGATAAAAGTATTTTCTTCTCAGGATGATCCGTATATTGTATTTGATGTTAATGATGATTTTAAAGAATCTAAAGGAATAGAATTAAATGGATTTTTGCTTTATTGTATATTTGCTCTAGTTATGTATTTATGTACTTATGATGCAAAATATAAAATGTTATATTTTTATGTTTTGGTTATTGGTCTTCTTTTTATTAAATATTTGAATTTTTATGATCGAATGTTTTTAAGGTATGGTAAAATTGGTTTCGAGGAATTATTTGCTGTATTTTATTATGAATTACCTATTTTGATATTTTTGTCATTTTTATTATTATTGAGATTTCAAAAAAGTGTTAAGTTTTTGATTTTTATTATTTTATCTATTGTGTTGATAGACTATATTGTTTGGTATAATTTGTCATCTAGATTTATATTTTCGGAAATTTTTGAAGGTGATGTTACTTTTGATGCTTCTTGGCAAATGTTAAAATCTTATTTATCTACAGATATAGGAAAGGTAAGTGTATTGATAATGTTTATACCTTTTTATTTGCCGAACAAATTTAAGAATAAAAGGGATATAAGGTATATTTTATTAGTTTTCTTTTTGTTTATATTTTGTTTATTATTACCACGCAAAACAAATGTTCATGATAGTGAATTTTATAATGTTTTTCAAGCAAATTTTAAAAATAATCAGATGAAGAAATGTACAAAGAATTTTGTTTTAGATTTAAGAAAAAATTTTAAATTAGAACAAGATTGTGTTATTGGTAGAGGTACTAAGAAAAATATTATTATTATTATTGCAGAGTCTCTTTCTTCATATAAAATTAAAAGCTTTAATGGAATTGAAGATAAAATGCCTTTGTTGGATAAAATATCTCAGAGAGGGATTGTTTATGATAATTATGTTAGTAATAGTTTTTTTACAGCAGGAGGGGTTTTTAATATTATAACAGGATTTCCAATTGTTAGTGATTATAGTAAATTAGGGAGTTTTTCATATAAAGGTTATTATATAAATTCTTTGCCTAATTTATTAAAAGATAGTGGATATAAAAGTTTTTATTTTACAGGTGTTGATCTTTCATCAAATTTAAAAAATGTAGTTGAAAATGCTGGATTTTATCAAGTAAGTGATTCTAATGATGTTTTTTATAATGGAAAAAAACGTTTTTTGTTTAATGGTGTATCTGATTTTGACCTTTTATCAAATGTATATCAAGAAATTATGGATAAAAAAAATAATCCATTTCTTTTTGTCATTAGTACAATCTCTACGCATCCACCATTTATTGATCCTAGAAATAAATTTAGAAGTTTTGATAGTACATTAAATTATCTAGAGAATGTTTTAAATGATTTTATATTAAAATTAGATGGTATTAATTTTTTTGAAAATGGTGTATTAATAATTACTGGAGATCATCGTGTTATGCAGCCAGTTTCTGTCGAAGAATATAGAAAATATGGAAGTATTGCAGATAAGAAAGTTCCACTGATAATTATAGATAAAGATTTAGGTCATGGAGTTATCCATACTAGTTTTTCTCATGTAGATTTGTCTTCATCATTATTATTTTATGTAACAAAAAATGCTTGTTTTAATAAATTTCAAAAAAATATTTTTGACGAAGCTTTTCATAAGGAAGTTTGTATTTTACATAGTTATTTGACGCCAAAAGATAAGGTCGGTGTGTATTGTAATAATACTGTGATGGGAGAAATATTACTAAATGGAGATAAAACTAAAGCATCTGATAGTAAATTTGAGAGTTATAAAGATTTTATTTTATATTTAAGAACGCTTCCTTTTTTTAATGAAAAAATGACAAGAAATGACAAGTTAGGAGTTTTAAATGAAATTATTTAATAAAATTAAGATAGTAGAGGCTGATACCAGAGTTTCAAAATATAAAGTATTTAATTTAACTATTTTTAAAAAGAAGAAAACTGACTGGTATAATACTTATTTCCTTTTTAATATTTTTAGATATACAAAAAAAGTTAAGGTTAATTTTTTTGTTAAGTATATTTCCGATATTATACATAAATATGTTTCAAAGAAAACTATTTGTTTAATTTCTCACGAATTAACTTATACAGGAGCGCCATTATCTTTACTAAAAGCTGCTCAATTATATAAGAAAAATGGATATAAAATATTAACAATATCTCTTAAAGATGGTAATTTAAAAGAGGAATTTAAAAAAATTGGTTCTGTGATAATTACAAGGAATATAACTAAAACATATTTTTATTCTTCGTTATATTATAATATAGTGGTTAATACGCTTATTCCTCATATTCAATATACAGTTTTAAATAAAGCAGGAAGAAGAGTATTTTGGTGGATAAGAGAACCCGCCGATACTTTAAAAAATAGACCATGTATGTTACAATCTGTGATTATGGCATCAAATATATATACAATGTCAAATTTATCTAGGGATGAATATTTAAAATACAATAAAAATATATGTGTTATAAAACATGGATTAGAAGATTGTTATCATGGTGTGCATATATCTCATGATAGGATTTCTTTTGCAGTTATTGGGACTGTTAATAAAAGAAAAGGTCAAGATCTTTTTTTGGAAGCAATAAAAAATATTTCTGAAAATTATAGAAAAAAAGCAGATTTTTATGTTGTTGGTAGGGATTATGATAAAAATTTATACAAAAATTTAAAAGAATCCAATCTAATTAAAATTATAGATGAAATTACTGATTTAGATAGAATGATGAAATTTTATGAAGAAATTTCATGTTTAGTTGTTCCTTCTAGATTAGAGCCAACATCTCGTGTAGCTATTGAAGCCATGATGATGGGTAGACCTGTTATTATGTCAAATAAAGTAGGAGCTCAGTATCTTATAAATAAAAACAATGGATTTATTTTTGATATAAATAATGTTGATGAATTAAGTAATATTATCACTTACATTATTGATAATCCATCAATATTATATGATATGGAAAATGCAGCAAGAAAGGCATATAATGATAATAATGCTATTTCTGTTTATGAAAAAAATTTATTAAATATGTTGAATAATTATCATAAATCTAACATTTATTCAGAAAAAAGAGTTGAAGATAATAACAATTTAACTTTATCTATAATAGTTCCAGTTTATAATGCATTGGAATATGTAAAAATATGTTTAAACAGTATTGTAAATTCTAAATTAAAAAGTAATACAGAAATTATAGTGATTGATGATTTTTCAAATAAAGAAACTTATGATTGGTTGTGTAAATTTGTTAAAAAGTATCCCTTTATAAAATTAATTAGAAATTCTTTGAATTTAGGGTTTGGGCAAACCTGCAATAAGGCAATGAAGATGTCTAATGCAGATATTATATGTCTGTTAAATAGTGATACAAAAGTTCCAGAATTTTTTGATAGAAAAATTATAGATTGTTTTAAATATGATAAAAAAATAGCTATTGCTTCACCTATAGCTTCGAATTCGGGATTATTTTCAATAAATGAAAATTTAGATATTAATTATTTAAATAGAAGATTAAAATTTAAAGAAAAGTATCCTTCATTTACTCCTGAGGGATTTTGTTTTTGTATAAGAAATACTGTGGCAAAAGAGTTAAATTATTTTGACGAGATATGGGAAAAAGGATATTATGAAGAGGATGATTTGGTTATAAAAGCTCTTATGAAAGGATATAAAACAGTTCTAATTAATAATTTATTGGTTTTTCATCGTCGTCATGCAAGTTTTTCGACAGAACAAGTAAAGTTATTAAAAAATAAACATAGAAAAATATTTGTTGATCGTTATGGTTTTCTTATGGATTTTTATAGAAATAAAATGATGGTTGCTTCTTTATCAAAAACTATAAGTAAAAAAATAAATAGAAAAAAATATTTATTTGCTTATGAACATATTGGTGCAACATACAGAGTTTGGATTTTTGGTATAAAATTTCAGCACACAAATAAATATAAAAATCTACTTTTCCAACTTCACGCGTTTCAGTCGAGCGTGAAGACAGACCTAAAGGAAGTCGAAAAAAGACTAAGGGCGAGTACGGAAGAAGGTTTGTCGAGCGTGAAGACAGACCTAAAGGAAGTCGAAAAAAGACTAAGGGCGAGTACGGAAGAAGGTTTGTCGAGCGTGAAGACAGACTCTATTGATAAGCAGAATATAGCGCTTAAGTCTATGGAAAAAACTTTAAGTTCTGTTCGTTCGGATATGAATAATAATTTTGGGGTTATCAACGAGCGTTTACTTTCTGTCGTTGATTTTAAAAGAGCACTTGAAGTATGGTATAGGTCAAAAACTGGTCATAGGCTAGCTCTTGATAACCCTAAAAATTTTAACGAAAAGATACAATGGTTGAAACTTTACGATTCAACACCAATAAAAACACGTCTTGCTGATAAGTATTTGGTGCGTGATTGGATAAAAGAAAAAATTGGTGAGGAATATTTGATACCACTTTTGGGTGTTTATGATAATTTTGATGAAATAGATTTTGATAAACTTCCAAATAAGTTTGTTATAAAGTGTAATCACGGTTCTGGTTATAATATTATAGTAAAAGATAAATCACAACTTAACCTTGCTGATACAAAAAATAAGATCGATAAATGGATGAGAGAAAACTTTGCTTATCGTGCAGGTTATGAACTTCATTATCGTGATATAGAACCAAAAATTATCATTGAAAAATACATTGAAAATGTTGGAACTGATGATTTATATGATTATAAATTTTGGTGTTTTGATGGTAAAGTTTATTATATTGAATTTTTATCAGAGCGTAATTTGAGTGGTGTAAAAGTTGCCTTTTATGATAGAAATTGGAAAAAACAGAGCTTTACTACAAGTCATCCATTAGATGAAAAGAATATTGATAGACCTAGCAATTTGGATGAAATGATTAAACTTGCAGAAAAACTTTCAAAAGGTTTTAATCATGTTCGTGTAGATTTTTATCGTATGAATGATGGAAAGTTATATTTTGGAGAAATGACATTTACTTCAGCGACAGGAATTTCAAAATGGAGTGATGAAAAAATAAATGAATATTTTGGTTCTCTAATTAAACTACCATCTAAAATATATGATTTAGATACAAAGGAATTTAAAGAAATTAAATAAGAAAGGTTAAAAAATGAAAGTAGGTATTATAGGAACAGGTTATGTAGGTTTACCAACAGGTGTCGGTTTGGCTGAACTTGGAAATGATGTTATTTGTATTGACCGCGAACAATCTAAAATTGATGCTTTAAAGGCTGGTAAAATAACTCTTTACGAAGATGGGTTAGAAGACCTTTTTCACAAAAATATTGCAAATGGTCATATCAAATTTACAACTTCTATGAAGGAAGGTGTTGAAAATGCTGATTTGGTGATTATTGCCGTTGGCACACCTCCTCATCCTGTGACACACGAAGCAGATATGAAGTATATTAATGCTGCTGCTACTGAATTAGCAGAGTATTTGCAGGGATACACAGTTATTGCCACAAAATCTACTGTGCCTGTTGGAACTGGCGATGATGTCGAAAATTTGATTAGAAAGAAAAATCCAAATGCTGATTTTGATGTAGTATCTTTGCCTGAATTTTTACGTGAAGGTTTTGCAGTTCACGATTTCTTTAATCCAGACAGAATTGTTGTTGGTGCAAATACAGAAAAAGCCCGTAATGTTATAAAGGAACTTTACAAACCATTTGAAGGTAAAACACAGATGTTGTTTGTAAAACGTCGTTCAAGTGAGGTTATAAAGTATGCTTCTAATTCTTTCCTTGCAATGAAAATACATTATATAAATGAAATGGCTGATTTTTGTGAAAAAACAGGAGCCGATGTATTTGAAGTTGCAAAAGGAATGGGACTTGATAGTCGTATTGGAAATAAATTTTTAAATCCAGGTCCAGGTTTTGGAGGATCTTGTTTCCCAAAAGATACAATGGCTCTTGCATATATGGCAAGAAGTATTGGAATGAACTTTGATTTAATAGAAACTGTTATTGCTGGAAATGCAAACAGAAAAAAACAAATGGCCAACCGTATTTTGGAAAGTGTTAAGAATATTGAAAATGCAAAGATAGCTGTTCTTGGATTAGCTTTCAAGGATGGAACTGACGATTGTCGTGAAAGTCCAGCTATTGAAATAATTAAACATTTAATCGAAAATGGAGCAAAGCTAAGAGTTTTTGATCCAAAAGCAATGGTAAGTGCAAAACAATTGCTTGGGATTGATGTTGAATATGCAAACGATATGTATAATGCGATTGATGGTACAGATTGTTTGGCAATTTTAACCGAATGGAATGATTTTAAAGAGTTGGATTTGGCAAAGGTAAAACAACTTATGCGAACACCAAAAATAATTGACCTTCGTCATATTTTGGATAAAGATGAAGCTTTAAAACTTGGTTTCGAATTTAGTGGAATATAGGGTATAAATTCATATTGCAAATTTTGTGCCAAGATGTATAATAACTCCCTATATATGGAGGAGTTATGGAAATACTACGGCACATTTTTTTATTATTTTTCAGTTCTTATGTAATATGGAAAGTTTGTGATTCGTTTCAACAGGCTTCTCGATTTTTAGGGCGACATATGCCTAATGGGACAAGGGGTGCGACAATCAATGCTATAGGAAGTTCATTTCCTGAATTTATGACTTCATTTATTGCAATATTTGAATATTCAAAAAACGACGGTGCAATGTTTGGAATAAGTAATACAACAGGTAGTGTCGTTTATAATATAACAATGATTCCTTTTTTCGTTATATTTTCATGTTTTTTATTTAAAACATTAAATAAATTAAAGTTTGATAAAGTTATTCTTATCCGCGATAGTATATTTTTAATAATGACACAAGTTTATCTTATGTTAGTTCTTTCTAGTGGTGTTATAAACATTGTGAATTCACTTATATTGATTGCATTTTATATTTTGTATTTGATTATAATTTTTAATTATCCTAAAAAAATTAAAAACACCGAAAAAATTCATTATGATTTTTTGTTGGAAAATTCAAAGCATATTATAAAAGCGTTAAAAGATGTTGATTTATTTAGAATATTTTTTTCAAAATCTCAGAAACAAAATACACTAAATTCATTTATTGTTTTGTCTTTAAGTATAATAGTTTTTTATTTTATGTGTGATATCCTTGTTTCCAGTAGTTATGCAATAAGTGATATTTTGCATATCCCAAGTTATTTTGTGGCAATGACTGTTACTGCACTTGCAACCTCTGTTCCGGATACAATTCTTTCGATAAAAGATGCAAAGGTAGGGGAATTTGATGATGCAATTACTAATGCTTTTGGTTCAAATATTTTTAATATAAGTTTTTGTATTGGTTTTCCAATTTTAATTTACAATATAATTTATAAAAGTGATTTATTTCTTGGGTATAATTCGGTTGAAAGTATAAATAATCTTAAAAATATAAGCATATTTTTAGTTATACTTGTTGTTGCAACATTTATTATTGGAAAGTCGAAATGGATATTTCGAAGTTTTATTTTACTTCTTACATATATTTTATTTTTAGTGTATGTAGGACTTGAAATTGATAATTTTCAAACAATTCCAAATGATACTATGCAACATCATCGTCATTTGGCGAATTTTTCTTCATAAAATCCGACATAGAAATAATATTGCTGTTATCATCTGAATATGAAAGTTCCGGTTCATCCTCTTCTTCAGGAATTACATCAGTTGGATTGAATGAAAGTGAAAAGTTTACTTCTGGATCAGAGAATGCAATCAAAGAAGTAAACGGAACAATTATATGATAATTATGATTATTGAATGAAAGTGTTACGCCAAATTCTTTTTCCGAAACAGAAAGATTCGAATATTCATGTTGTATAATAATTGTCAAAGTTTCAGGATATTGCTTTTTCAAAAACTCTGGCACCACAACTCCCCAAGCATTAGTTTTAAATGTAAGGTAAAAATAATGTCCATCCAAAAGCCCATCTGTCGAAGCCTGTGTCAACGCACTTTTTACAACGGAAAGTAGGGCTTTATCAAGCATATTGTTATAATTAAGATAGTCATTATTTTTCATTTTAATATCTCCTTTTTATCTGTAAATAAATATAAAACAAAGAAAAAATATTTGCAATAAAACTTTATACTTTCATTTTTATAAAAAATATTATATATTATGAAGCACACTAAATAAAAGGATTTATTATGAAAGATTTAAAAATAGAAGCAATAACCCTTAATACAAGAATTGCTGCGGTTCAATGCTCGTATTCTGTGTTATTTATGGGTGAAAAATTAACATCAAAAACAATGAAATATTTTAAAACAAAGTCTTTTTTATCAGAGCAAGATACTGTTGATGATAAAACTATTGAAGTAAATGAAAAACTTTTTGCATATCTTGTAAAAGGTATTATAAGAAATCACGAAACTTTGGATACTGAAATTTCAAAACATCTTAAAATAGAGCTTTCAAAAAATGATAGTCTTATTGTTTCAATAATTCGTGCCGGAACATTTGAACTTTTGTTCCGTGAAAATACACCTGCACCTATTATTGTTTCCGAATATACAAAGATTGCCAACAAGTTTTATCCAGAAAAAAAGACTGCCCTTGTCAATGCTGTCCTTGATAAAATTGCGAAATCAAAGGTCGAAGCAAAATAGAATTATAATAAAAAAATCCCCGCCATTTGACGGGGAAAATTTTTATCTATTTTATTAAGAAAGTTTTGTTTCAAGTGGTGGAACAACTTGTTTTTTACGGCTCATCATTCCATCAACCCATGCACAATGTTGTTCATCACATTTAATTCCAAATACATTTTCTATTGCAGGAATATCATCTGAAACAACAAGCATTTCTGAACCTTCCTTCATAATATCTGTAATCAAAAGAAGTAGAGTGTTATAACCACCTTCTTTGTGAAGTTTTTTCATTTCTTCCAAAATTGCAGGTTTCTTACTTTCTGCCATTGAACCATCAATAAGTTCAATTTGACCTATACCAAACTTTTTACCGTGAATATTAAAATCTTTAAAATCTCTGTTGATTAAATCCAAAGCAGAATCATTTTCAATAGATGATTTTACTTTTAACATTTCAAGACCTAAATCCAAAGGTTTTTCAATGCCGGCGATTTTTGCAAGTTCTTCAACTGCCTTTTTATCCCAATCTGTTGTTGTTGGAGATTTAAAAAGCACAGTATCTGAAAGAACAGCACAAAGCATTGCACCAGCAACATTTGCAGGAATGCTTTTGCCGTCTGTTTTGAAAATGTTTGTAATTATAGTTGCACTTGAACCAACTGGTTGACCATAAAATTCAAGTGGAGTAGCAGTTCTAAGTCCAGCAAGTTTATGATGATCAGCAACAAAAACGATATTTGCTTTTTCAATATCTGATGGAAGTTGTGTAGGTTCGGTTGTATCAACCAAAGCAACATTTTTTCCTTCAACTGATGTAATTGTTTCAGGAATTTCCAAACCAAATTTTTCAAGAATAAATTTAGTTTCAGGATTTACATCCCCTTGTTTGCATGCGACAGCTTCAATGCCACGAGCTTTTAAAAGTTCAGCCCCAGCAATCGCAGAAATAATTGCATCACTATCAGGGTTAGTATGTCCAAATACATATACAGTCATTTATATTTCCTTTCGTTTTTATTTTTCAATTTGTTTAATTTGTTTCATAACAAGAGCTTTTACTTGTTTTTTTGTATCATTATCCAAAGCAGAAAAAACTTGTTTTATGTAATCTTTCATTTCATTTGATCCTACTTCTTTGGGATTTATGAAACCATTGATTAAATTTACATCACTTTCTAATTGTTGCATAGTCTTTTCTGCATTTTCAATAAGATTTTTAAAATCTTTTTGTGTAGGGTTTAAATTTTCCAACTGCTTGTCAAACGATTGATAATCAAAACTAATTTTTTCTATACCAAGTTTTTTTTGTGCAATTTTAAAATTTTCAAATCTTGTTTTAAGTGATTTTACCCTAGCTTGCAATTCTTCAACACTTGGATTTTCAGATGAAATTAGATTTTTTGATACTTTTTCATCTTTAGGTGCTGTATTTATAAAAACAGGCTCACTTTGAAGATTTTTCAACATTTCATCAAAAGCATCTTTTTCCATATAGATTTTATGAATTTCAGTCATAATTACCTTTCTTGTATTGATTTTTGTTTTTTTATTTCCTCAATCTTTTTGTGAATAACTTCGTTATTCATTTCAACCATATTTTTGATAACTTCCATATCATCCATAGTTTTTTCAACCTTATCTATCAATTCAGCAAGAGCCAAACCATTATCAGTCATTTGTGCCTGTCTAATGATGTTTGGAAAGTTTATATTCAAAGAACAAAATAAAACATTGTCATTTTTCCTAAATTCAATAAACTTTCTATATTTTTCTGCAACGATTTTCAACCGTCTTATAAACTCATTTAATGAAATAGGAGTCAATGATTCAAGATATTTTTGTCTTTGAATTTCTCGTTTTATTTTTTCTTGTCTTTCTTGCTCAAGTCTTCTTTTTTCTTCCTTTTCAATCTCAGGTTCTATAGCTTCAGTTAACAATGAAACAAGATCATCATATACTTTTTGCTCTTCTTTTGTAAAATTAAATTTTGAATTCATAATATCACCTCATTTCTTTTTATTATAAGGAGGTTTTGTATAACCCATATGTGATTTTGTAAATATTTCTACACCATTTTTTGTAATACCAAGAGTATGTTCAAATTGTGCAGAAAGTCCACCATCAGCAGTTCTTGCGGTCCAATCATTTTCTTCAATATACATTTCCCATGTTCCTGTGTTTATCATAGGTTCAATAGTAAAGACCATACCTTCCTTTAAAATAACTTTATCATCTTTTGGTTCATAATAATGTAAAACATTAGGAGCATCGTGGAAAATTTTTCCAGTTCCGTGACCACAAAAATCACGAACGATAGAAAAACCATGAGCTTCTCCCATTTCTTGAATAACTTTTCCTATTTCAGAAAGTTTTTGTCCTGGACGACAAATTGAAATTGCTTTCATCATAGATTCGTATGTAACATCGACAAGTTCTTTTGCTCTATCCGAAACATTTCCAACAAGGTAAGTTCTACTTGTATCTCCATAATATCCATCAATAATTGTTGTAACATCAATATTTACAATATCTCCATCATTAAGATGTTCATTTTTATTTGGAATACCATGACAAATAACATCATTAACTGAAATACAACAATGTTTTGGATATCCGCAATAATTAAGTGGAGCACAAATTCCACCTTGTTTTTTTGTATGTTCAGCAACAAGTTTATCTAAATCATAAGTTGAAATTCCAGCACAAACATAATCAGTTATAAAATCCAAAGTTTCAGCCGCAGCACGACCAGCAACTCTTAAGCCTTCAAAATCTTCTTTACTATAAATCATAATTATCCCTTTTATTTTTATCAAACTATGTGGCTATTATAAACACATTAAATTAAAAAATAAAGAGTAAAAATACCTTTACTTGCACCTTTTTAAATGTTATACTTACCAAAGGTTTAATAAGAGGGAAAATTAAAATGCTTAGAAAAAAATCAAATAAGAAAAAACGCATCGCAATATTAACTGGTGGTGGTGATTGTCCTGGGCTTAATATGGCGATAAAGGCTGTTTCTCAATATGCAATGAATAAATACGGTTGGGAAGTTATGGGCGTTAAAAATGCCTTAAATGGACTTCTTGATGAAATAAAATTTGATGGCGATGATGCAGATATAATTCCATTTACACCATCATTTTCATTTTCTGAATATGTTCGTCAAGGTGGAACATTTTTAGGTTCTTTCCGTAAACTTAAAACTAAAAAATTTAAAGATGTAAAAAGTGATGAAGAATTGGTTGAAGTTATGTTTCCATTCTTTAAGAAGCACATAAAAGAATTGAATATAGATGGAATGATTGCAACAGGTGGTGATGGCACAATGTTTATGTTAAACTTTTTGTGTGAAAAGGTAAAAATTCCATTTGTTGGTATTCCAAAAACTATTGATAATGATACACCAGGGACTGAAATTTCTATTGGATTTTCAAGTTCTGTTGATGCGTGCGTAAATGCTTTGGATAGTATTTTCTGGACAGCCAAGGGACATCGTCGTGCTATCGTTACACAAGTTATGGGAAGAAACACAGGGCATCTTGCAATGCACTCTGGTGTTGCATCTTGTGCTGATGTTATTTTAACACCAGAAATTCCATATACTTTAAGTGGTGTTATTAAGAAAGTAAAATCTTTAAAAACTCTTGAAAAAAGAGATTATGCAGTAATTGTTGTTGCCGAAGGTGCCGGTTTGGAGAAGGGAAAACCACTTCCTAAAAATGCAGACTATACTGTTGCTGAGTATATTGCAAAGGCTTTGGATAAAGCAGGTATAGAAGCGCGTGCTGATAATCTTGGTTATATTCAAAGAGGTGGACTACCAAATGGATATGACAGAATGCTTGCCGCAGAACTTGGTGTTTTGGCTGTTGATTTAATGGCCGAAGGTCATACTGCTGTTATGGCTGGAATGAAGGATGGTAAACCAGCAAAGGTATTACTTAAAAATGTATGTAAAAAAGAAACTCGTGGTTTAAATCTTTCTTCACCTATTGTAAAAACTGCAAAAAATCTTGGCATTTACATTGGTGAAAAAATAAAAAAGTAAATAATTAAACCTCGATTCGTTTTCCCCATCATTTTTGGTGGGGATTTTTTTTGATTCGCTAATGTAATATTTTAATTTATAATAAATAAGAATTTTTTTAGATTATACAATAATAAATTTTACAAATTTATATATACAGATTTTCTATATTTATAGGAATATTTGTATATAAATATTAGATTATTCCTATTTTTTAACTAAAAGTTGATTGACAATAAAAATAAAATAATTAAATTTTTTTTCATCAAATTTTTATAAAAAGGATTCCTAATGATAAAACTACACAATATTTTAGTTATTAGTTTGTTAATTATTTTGTGTTCATGTCATGGACATTCTGTTGAAATAGCTTCAGTTATCTTGCCAACTGATGTTCCAGTTAAACAAGGTTCTTCTGAATCCGAAGAACTTACACTTCCGACATCGGGGAGTATAGAAATATTTTTACCGATTGATGAAGAAGATGATGCAAAAGATGAGGCTGAAACCTCCGAACTTCCACCAACTACAGAAGAAAATTCTGAACCTATTGAAACAACAGAAACTCCATCAGATGAAGAAACACCAATTCTAAATTCAACGCCAAATAAAATATCAAAAAGCAATTCACAAAACCCAACTGAATATCCAATTTACAATGGAATAATGTTAGAAAGTTTAGGAGCCAGAGAAGGCTCATTCGAAGGTAAAAATCTTTCTCAAAAATCTATTGAAATAATATCAACATCGGACGGTTATAACATATCAATAGACTTATCAGATTTATTTAATCAAATGTATTCAGACTTAAATGAAGTAGAAGATATAGAAGATTTTAACGAAAAATACACATATAAATTTGAAACGAAAGAAGATGCCGAAAAATATTTTAAAAATTATAAAGAATATTTGTTAGATAAATATGAATTTATAGGGAAAGAAGAGAAAGAAAATGAAACGATCTATGAATATAAATCAGAAATGACACCATATAAATTATATGGAAAGCAAAGAGAGATTTCGCCGATAAGTAGTAAATTTTTTGAAAGATTACAAAATAAAGTGGAGTTGTTAAAAGAGCTGGAATATTTAGGAGAAGACGATGAAAATGCTCAACCATTATTTATATACAAAGATGAAGAATATAGTTTAGATGAATTAAAAGAAATAGAGAATGGAAAGTTCAGTAATTTAGAATATGATGGAATTAAATTTACATATAAGTTTGGGAATGAAATAGTGAATTATAGATCATTAGAATTATTAAAACTATCAGATCCATTAAATGAAATATCCACAGATGTAAATGAAGTAAAATTATCAGAAGATATAAAAGTAGAAGAGATAAAAGAAGCCTATTTAAAACTACACTTTTTAGGTAAAGGAGTAGGGTTAAGTTATGCAGACTATGGGTATTGGGAAGAAGAAGTAGTCAATGAAGAAGGGGAATTGATAAAAGATTATGCAATACCATTTATAGGAGGTTTTGCAAGTAAAAAGATAGAAGAAAAGGATATAAGAGAAGATGTAGTATTTAAAGGAAAAGTAATAGCGAATATAAAGGAATTGAATAAAAGCAGTAAGAGTAAATCCGGAGAAATAGAGTATAGATTAGGGGAAGAGAAAGAGTTTAAAGCGAAGATAAAAGATTGGTATGAAATAGAAATAAAAGGAGGAGAAGAAAGTTCGGATTGGAAGTTTAAAGAAGGAGAAGATTTTAAAGGGGATGTGTTGATATCGGGAGAAGAAGGTCAAGGCAAGATAAGAGAGGTAGAATATTATAAAGGAGAAGAAGGATTAGAGAGCGTAGGTATATTAGAATACATAGATCCGCACTCCACCCACCTCACACTAACCTACGGTGCTAAAAAATAAAAAAACTCCCCATAAATAAGGGGAGTTTCGATTTTTAATAATTTTTTTAATTATTTTTGTCTTTCTATTATTTTTTTAAGGATTTTAATTCTTTTGTTGTATGAAAAATCATGATCAAATTCTATAGCAATAACACCTAAGTCTTCTGCTTTTGCAAGAAGTTTATTGTATTTATCTATATTTTCCCTTTGAGATTTTAATTTTTTATTTTTATAATTTCTATATAAACAAACTTCATTTTTATCAGATGTAGAGCTTTTTTCTGTAACTTTCATTTTTTTATCCCTTATAGTTTAAAATACCCTACTTATTTTCTCTTGCAAAGAATTTATAGTCAAAATATTTATTTGTCAATATTAAAATGTTTGATTTTTGTTAATTTGTGTAATAAACTCCAATTCATTAGGAAGCAAAGGGTAGGAAATGAATAAAAAAAGTTATATTCCTGAGTATAAAGACGCAATTAAGTGGAAGCGTCCAAAAGCACAGAAAAAAATCAAAAAAAACTTAAGAAATGTTACGAAGCTATTGCTTTCATAGAAGCTAAATTAAATGAATTTTATCAAAGATAAGGAAATTTTATTATGGAAGAAAGACTTATAGATAGAAAAGAAATTATAGAAGATGTTAGTCGTGATGAAAATATCCGACCACTTTGTATTGATGATTTTATTGGGCAGAGTGGAATAAAGGAAAATCTAAAGGTTTTTATTCAATCTGCGAAAAGTCGTAAAATCGCACTTGATCATTGCTTGCTTTATGGTCCCCCTGGTCTTGGAAAAACAACTTTGGCAAACATTATTGCAATAGAACTTGGTGTTGGTTTTCGTGCAACATCTGCACCTATGATTACAAAGACCGGAGATTTGGCTGCAATACTTACAAACCTTCAACCAAACGATGTTTTATTTATTGATGAAATTCATAGACTTTCGCCATCGGTTGAAGAGGTTTTATATTCTGCGATGGAAGATTTTAAACTTGATTTGATTATTGGAGAGGGGCCTGCGGCACGTTCAGTTCGTATTGATATTCCACCATTCACTTTGATTGGTGCAACAACAAGAACCGGACTTCTTTCAACACCGCTTCGTGAAAGATTCGGTATTCCATTAGCATTTGAATTTTATACTGATGATGATTTGGCAAATATTGTAAAACGAGCAGGGCATATTTTAAATATTTCTCTTTCTGATAGTGGAGCAAATGAAATTGCAAAACGTTCTCGTGGGACACCTCGTGTTGCAAACAGACTTTTAAAACGAGTTCGTGATTTTGCAGTCGTTGATGGTAAAACAGAAATTGACGAACAAGAAGCAAAAATTTCACTTCAAAAACTTTCTGTTGATGAATATGGTTTAGATAATTTAGATAGAAGGTATTTAACATTAGTTATTGAAAATTATGCTGGTGGCCCAATCGGAATTGAAACTTTATCTGCATTGCTAAGCGAAGAAAGTGATACAATCGAAGATGTTATTGAACCATATCTTTTGCAAATTGGATTTTTACAACGAACTCCAAGAGGTAGAGTTGTAACTGAAAAGGCATATAAACATCTTGGACTTGAAAATCTTATTAAAAAGGATTCATAAATGGAAAATATAAAAGCATCCGTTGGAATTATAAAAGATAAAAAACATTATTATCCAGTTCATGTATTTTACAATCATACTGATGCAGGAAGAATTGTTTATTTTGCAAATTATTTAAGAATGACAGAGGAAGCCAGAGTCGCCCTTTTCAATATGCTTGGAAACAGGGATAAGGAAGGGCACAAGGCTTTGCAAACCATTGGTGATTTTGTTGTTCGTTCCTGTAATGCCGAGTATTTGAAGTCCGCAGTCCTAAATGATGATTTGGTTGTTGTTTCAAGTTTAAAAGAAATTGGCAAAGTTCATCTTACGCTTACCCAAGATATTTACCGTGATGATGAAAAGTTGGTAAGTGTTGAATTTAAACTTGTGTTTGTAAAGGTTATGCCGGACGGTTCTCATAAACCAAGTCGTGTTCCTGAATTTTGGCTTGATAAATTAAAGGATATACAACAATAAAAAAACTCCTCTAAGTTGAGGAGAGTGTATTTATCTTTGTTTTGTATCTAAGAATTCAAGTTGATCTGCAATTTTATTAAATCTTTTCTTATATCTAATATTAGATTGTTCAAGTTGGATATAATCCAATGAATTTATATAATATTGCTTTTTATTTTTGTTATAAAAATTTTCTGAAAATTTTATAATTTCATTAAATATAATTGGATCAAGGAAAAATTCATCAAGCAATTTTAAAAATTGAATAGCAATAAAATTCATAGATAATAAATAATCTTCTTTTTCACTTAATCTATCTTCTGTAAAAGCAATTTTGCTATCCAATAAATCAAGTTTTCCAATCGCGATTGCAAATTCTATATTTCTCATTTTTACAAATTCCTTTCATTAAAAATTGAAAGAAATGTTATACAACAAATTATATTTGTCAAGTAAATGTTATATTACAACGAATTTTTTATATCTTTTAAAATTTTATTCCATGATTTGCGAATTATATCAGACCTGTTTGCATTATCGCAATCTTTCATACATAAATTATCAGACACAATTTTTATTATTTTGATATTATTAAACATACAGGTAATATAATATCCTTCCATATCTACGACACAGTCCTGTTCCGGCAAATCTTGATTTTCAACAAAATCATCAGCAGTATATAATGTAGTTGTCTTGTATTTATCATTAAACAATATATTTGTTTCAAAATTTTTATTTAACCCACTAACTTTTTTAGGTTCAAAAAGCCTTTTTACATTTTTTATTTGCACAATATCTCCTATATTATATAAAGGAGAACCAACAAAACCTATATTGATAAAATTATCATCAAAACTAAATAAATTTTTGTTAATACAATCAGTTAAGGAGATTAAAACATTTGTTAAACCCACGCCAGTTACCACCATAGATAGGTTAGGGAGTGTATTTGAAACATAGTAATGCTCGTTATTTGTTTTTCTCATATCAAAAAAATCTTTAATATTTTCAATTTCATCATTAAAGGCAACAATAAAAACAGTTTTTTGCATAATTATTCTCCCAAATTTGGTTTTTATACATATTATTATTTAAAGAAAAAATATTCAAGGTTTTATTATTGAGAAAATTTTTAATAAATTTTATTTATATATTTATGTATAAAAAGATTTTTTTTGATAAAAACTCTAAAATTTGATTGACTCTTGTGTTTTTTAAGTTTAATATAATTCCACTTTAATTTAATAGATTCTAAAATCTATTGTTTAACATATTGTAAAAACTAAAAAAAGGAAAAAAATATGCCAACTATAAATCAGTTGATAAAACATCCAAGAACTGATAAGGTTAAAAAATCTAAGGTTCCTGCAATGCAACAAAATCCACAAAAACGTGGCGTTTGCACAAGGGTTTATACAACAACCCCTAAAAAACCTAACTCTGCTTTGCGTAAGGTTGCTAGGGTTAAATTAGTTAACGGATACGAAGTTACTGCATACATTCCAGGTGTTGGTCATAACTTACAGGAACACTCTGTTGTTATGATTCGTGGTGGAAGGGTAAAGGACTTGCCTGGTGTTAGATATCACATTATTCGTGGTGTTCTTGATACTCAAGGTGTTGCAAACAGAAAACAAGCACGTTCTCTATACGGTGCTAAAAGACCTAAATAATGTAAGGAGTTAATATGTCAAGAAGAAAGAAAGCGGATAAACGTATTATCAATCCAGATCCAAAATATGCAAATCTTTTGGTTTCAAAATTCATGAACTACTTAATGGTAGATGGAAAAAGAACTGTTGCAAGCGGTATTATGTATGAAGCTTTGGATACAGTTAAAGCAAAAACTAAAAAAGATGAACTTGAACAATTCTTAGAATTAGTTGATAAAGTAAAACCATCATTGGAAGTTCGTTCTCGTCGTGTTGGTGGTGCTACTTACCAGGTTCCAACAGAAGTTCGTCCTGCAAGACGTGAAGCTTTGGCTATTCGTTGGATTATTGAAGCTGCAAGAAAACGCGGTGAAAAAACAATGGCAGAAAGACTTTCTGGTGAATTTATGGATATTCTTGCTGGAAACGGTGCTTCATTAAAGAAAAAATCTGATGTTCATAAAATGGCAGAAGCTAATAAGGCTTTCTCACATTTCAGATGGTAATTAAAAGGAAAAGGATATTATTATGGCAAGAACAACTGCTTTAGAATTATATAGAAATATCGGTATTATGGCTCATATTGATGCTGGTAAAACAACTACATCAGAACGTATTTTATTCTATACTGGTAAAACACATAAAATTGGTGAAGTTCATGAAGGTGGCGCTACCATGGATTGGATGGAACAAGAACAAGAACGTGGTATTACAATTACATCAGCAGCAACAACTTGCTATTGGAAAGAACACAGAATAAATCTTATTGACACACCGGGGCACGTTGATTTTACAGTTGAAGTTGAACGTTCACTTCGTGTGCTTGATGGTGCTGTTGCTGTTTTCGAAGGTGTTGCTGGTGTTCAACCACAATCTGAAACAGTTTGGAGACAAGCTGATAAATATGGTGTTCCTCGTATTTGTTTCATTAACAAAATGGATCGTATTGGTGCAAATTATGAATATTGCGTAGGAACAATTCGTGATAGACTTGGTGCAAATGCAGTTTCTCTTTGTTTGGCTATTGGTGCAGAAGCTGATTTCAAAGGTATCGTTGATTTGGTAACTATGAAGGCTTTAGTATGGCATTCTGAAGATATGGGTGCTTCTTACGATGTTATGGATATTCCTGCTGAATTAAAAGATAAAGCTGAAAAAGCACGTTCTGAACTTCTTGATGCTGTTGTTGAATTTGATGATAAAGCAATGGAAGAATATCTTGAAGGTAAAGAACCAGATGTTGAAACTCTTAAAAAATGTATTAGAAAAGGTACATTAGCAATGAAGATTTTCCCTGTATTTTGTGGTTCTTCATTTAAAAATAAAGGTGTTCAATATTTACTTGATTGTGTTGTTGATTATCTTCCATCTCCAGCAGATGTTCCTGCTATTAAAGGTATCAATCCAAAAACTGATGCAGAAGATGAAAGACAACCAAGTGATGCTGCTCCTTTCTCAGCATTAGCGTTTAAAATTATGAATGACCCATTTGTTGGATCTCTTACATTTGCTCGTATTTATTCTGGTAAATTAGAAGCTGGTTCATATGTTTATAATTCAGTAAAAGATAAAAAGGAACGTATCGGTCGTATGATTTTGATGCACTCTAATAATCGTCAAGAAATTAAAGAAGCATATGCGGGTGATATTATTGCTCTTGTTGGCTTGAAAGATACTGCAACTGGTGATACACTTTGTGATGAATCAAAACCAATAATTCTTGAAAAAATGGATTTCCCAGATCCAGTTATTGAAGTTGCTGTTGAACCAAAAACAAAAGCTGATGTTGAAAAAATGGGTATTGCTCTTCAAAAATTAGCTGTAGAAGATCCTTCATTTAAGGTTTCAACAGATCAAGAAACTGGTCAAACAATTATTAAAGGTATGGGCGAACTTCATCTTGATATTATTGTTGATAGAATGAAGAGAGAATTTAAAGTTGAAGCAAATATTGGTGCTCCACAAGTAGCATACCGTGAAACAATTTCTAAACCATATACTGTTGAATATACTCATAAAAAACAGACTGGTGGTTCTGGTCAATTCGCTAAGATTAAAGTTTTACTTGAACCATTAAAACCTGGTGAAGGTTTCCAATTCGAAAGTAAGATTGTTGGTGGTAATGTTCCAAAAGAGTATGTTCCTGGTGTTGAAAAAGGTTTCGAACTTGCAAAAGAAACTGGAGTTTTGGCAGGCTATCCATGTACTGATTTCAAAGCTACTTTGATTGATGGTGCTTACCATGATGTTGATTCTTCTGTTCTTGCTTTCGAAATCGCTGCTCGTGCTGCATTCCGTGAAGGTATTCCACAAGCAGGTCCAAAGATTATGGAACCTATTATGAAGGTTGAAATCGTTACACCAGAAGATTATATGGGTGATATTATTGGCGATGTTAACTCTCGTCGTGGTCAAGTTGGAAATATGGATACACAAGGTAATGCTCGTGTTATTACAGCTATGGTTCCACTTGCAAATATGTTTGGTTATGTTAATACATTAAGATCTATGTCACAAGGTCGTGCTCAATACACTATGGTATTTGATCACTATGCTGATGTTCCATCTAATGTTGCTGAAGAAATTCGTGCAAAAGCAGGAACCAAATAATAATTAACAAAGTCTTGTGTTGCTTTGTTTTTTATAAAATGATACAAAAATGAAAGAAAAAAGAAAAAAATACTTGATTTTTTCTTTCATTTCATTTAGTATCTTAAAACACTTTTATGCTGTTTATAAAGTTAATAAGGAATAAAAAATGATAAATTCTAATATAAGAATTAGGCTAAAAGCCTTTGATAATCAGGTTCTTGATGAATCTGTGCATGAAATTGTAAGTACTGCAAAAAGAACTGGTGCCGAAGTTATTGGTCCGATTCCTTTGCCTACAAAAATAGAAAGATTTACTGTAAACCGCTCAACACATGTTAATAAAAAATCACGTGAGCAGTTTGAAATAAGAACTCATAAAAGAGTTTTGGATATTATAAATCCAACTCCACAAACAGTTGATGCTTTAATGAGCTTAAATTTGTCTGTTGGTGTTGATGTAAAGGTTGAATTGTAAGGGTGAATATTATGAGAACTGGTTTAATAGCTTATAAAATGGGTATGACCCGCGTATTTGATGAAAATAATAAACATGTTCCAGTCACTGTTCTTAAAATTGATAACTGTAAAGTTATTGATGTAAAGACAATGGATAGAGATGGTTACACTTCTGTTCAACTTGGTGCAGGTTTAAGAAAAGAAAGTAAAATTTCAAAATCTTTAAAAGGACATCTTGCAAAGTCAGGTGCTCTTTCAAGAGAAATTCGTGAATTCCGTGTATCTGAAGATTGTTTATTAAACATCGGAGATGAAATTCTTCCTTCACATTTTGTAAAGGGACAATTTGTTGATGTTTCAGGAAGAACAATCGGTAAAGGATATGCTGGTGGTATGAAAAGATGGAATTTCCGTGGTCTTGAAGATAGCCATGGTGTTTCAGTATCTCATCGTTCTGTTGGTTCAACAGGTCAATGTCAAGATCCAGGTCGTGTTTTCAAAGGTAAAAAAATGCCTGGACATCTTGGTGATGTGAATGTTACTGTTCAAAATCTTGTTGTTGTTGACACAGATGATGAAAACGGATATATTTTAGTTCGTGGTGCTGTTCCAGGTGCTACAGGATCTGTTGTTTGCATTTATGATGCTGTAAAACGTGCGCTTCCTGCTGATGCTCCTGTTCCTGCAAGCCTTAAAAAATCGGCTAAAGTAGAAGCTCCAGCTGAAGAAAAAGTTGAAACAACTGCTGAAACAGTAGAATCAAAGGAGTAAAAAATGAAAGTTGATGTTATTACATTAGATAATAAAGTAAAAGAACAAATTGAATTATCTCAAGATATTTTTGGTGTTGCTCCAAGAAAAGATATATTGTTCCGTGTTGTTAATTGGCAATTAGCTAAAAGACGTGCTGGTACTCACTCTACAAAGGTTATTTCTGAAGTAAGTGGTACAACAAAGAAACCTTTTGCTCAAAAAGGAACTGGTCGTGCAAGACAAGGTTCACTTCGTTCTCCACAAATGCGTGGTGGTGCAACATTGTTTGGTCCAGTTGTTCGTGATCATGGTTTTTCTTTGCTTAAGAAAGTTCGTGCTTTGGGTTTAAAGATGGCTTTGTCTTCTAAATTGGAAGATAAAAAACTTTTTGTTATTGATACAGAAAAGTCATCTACTCCAAAAACAAAAGAATTAAAAGCAAAACTTGATGCTTTTGGTTGGAAAAAAGTGTTGTTTGTTGGTGGTGAAACACTTGATAACAACTTTATGCTTGCTTTGAAAAATATCATAAATTCAGATGCTTTACCTTCACAAGGTGCAAATGTTTATGATATTTTGAAACATGATACACTTGTTCTAACAAAAGATGCTGTTGAAAATTTAACTAAAAGATTGTCAAAGTAAAGGATAAGAAAATGGTAGATCAAAAAAAAGATGTAAAATTAACAGAAAAGATGTATGATATACTATTGAAGCCTATCATTACAGAAAAAACAACTTTAGTTGCAGAACAAGGTAAAATTGTTTTTGGTGTAAAAGATGATGCAACAAAAACAGAAATAAAACAAGCTGTTGAAAAACTTTACAATGTGAAAGTAAAATCTGTAAATATTACAGTTAAACCTGGAAAAACAAAAAGATTTAGAGGTATTTTAGGTTCTACTTCATCTGTAAAAAAGGCTTATGTAACATTAGAAGAAGGTCATAATATTGACATTATGGCTGGTTTGAAATAAAGGATAAACGAAAATGGCTTTGAAATTATTTAATCCAACTACACCTTCCCAAAGATCATTGACTTTGGTTGATAGGAGTGAACTTTATAAGGGTAAACCTGTTAAACATTTAACAGAAGGTAAAAGAAAAACAGGTGGAAGAAACAATTTTGGACACGAAACCAATAGAAATATGGGTGGTGGACATAAACAAAGATATAGATTTATCGATTTCAAACGTGCAAAGCGTAATATAGTTGCTACAGTTGAAAGACTTGAATATGATCCAAACAGAACAGCTTTCATCGCTTTGATTAAATACGAAGATGGTGAATTGGCTTATATTTTGGCTCCACAAAGACTTGCTGTTGGTGCAAAAGTTGTTGCTGGAGATAATGTTGATATTCAAGTAGGTAATGCTCTTCCATTGAAAAATATTCCAATGGGAACAATTATCCATAATATAGAAACAAAACCTGGTCATGGTGGTCAGCTTGCTCGTTCTGCTGGTTGTTATGGTCAACTTGCAGGTAAAGATGCTGGTTTCGCTCAGATTAAATTAAATTCTGGTGAATTAAGACTTGTAAGTTGTGAATGTTATGCAAGTATTGGTGCTGTTTCAAATCCTGATCAACGAAATGTAAATCTCGGTAAAGCAGGTAGAAATAGTTGGCTCGGTCGTCGTCCACATGTTCGTGGAACAGCTATGAACCCAGTAGATCACCCACATGGTGGTGGTGAAGGTAGAAACTTTGGTAAACATCCAGTTTCACCAACAGGTCAACCAACTAAGGGTTATAAAACAAGAACAAATAAGTTTACTGATAAGTTTATCTTGAAAAGTAGACATTTAAATAAGAAAAAATAAGGAGTAAGTTAAATTGACAAGATCTATTTGGAAAGGTCCATATATACATCCATCTCTTCTTAAGAAAGTAGAGTTGGCTAACCAAAATAACGATAGAAAGCCAATTAAAACTTGGTCAAGATCTTCAACAATTTTACCAACTATGGTAGGTTTGACTTTTGCTGTTCATAACGGAAGTAAGTTTATTCCAGTTTTGGTTGCAGAAGAAATGATTGGCCATAAACTTGGTGAATTTGCGTTGACAAGAACTTTCAAAGGTCATAAAAAAGAAGCTGATAAGAGAGCTGCAAAGTAAAGGATTAGAAAATGGTTGAAAAAAGATATGGTATAAAAGATAATGAAGCAAGAGCTTTTTTAAGAATGGTAAAAGGCTCACCTCAAAAGTTAAATCTTGTAGCTCAATCTATTCGCGGACTTTCTGCTGATAAAGCTATTGAACAATTGACTTTCTCTAAAAAGAGAGTTGCTTTGGATGTAAAAAAATTGGTTCTTTCTGCTGTAAGTAATGCTGAACATAATTATAAGCTTGATATTGATAAACTTTATGTTAAAGAAGCTTATGTTGGTAAGGCTCTTGTAATGAAAAGATTCCATGCTCGTGCTCGTGGTCGTGGCGCTGCTATTTTGAAACCATTTTCAAATATGACAGTTGTTGTTGCTGAACGTGTAGCACCTGCAAAAAAAGAAGTTAAAAACTCTAAACCTAAAACAGAAAAGAAAGAGGCAAAATAAATGGGACAAAAGGTAAATCCAGTAGGTTTAAGATTAAATGTAAATAAAACTTGGGATTCAAGATGGTTTGCTGATAAAAATTATGCAGGTCAACTTCTTGAAGATTTGAAAATCCGTGCTTTCCTTGATAAAGAATTAAAGAAAGCTAGTGTAAGCCGTATTGTTATTGAAAGAGTAGCAAATAAAGTTAATGTTGTTATTTTTTCTTCTCAACCAGGTTTAATTATCGGTAAAAAAGGTGCTGATATCGATAATTTAAAGAAAAAGCTCGCTAGAATGACTAAATCTGATGTAAATGTAAATATCGTTGAAGTTAGAAGAGCTGATGTTGATGCTGTTATTACTGCAAAATCTATTGCTTCTCAAATAGAAAGACGTATTTCTTTCAAAAAGGCAATGAAAAAAGCAGTTCAAAATGCATTGCGTAGTGGTGCAAAAGGTATCAGAGTTAGCTGTGCTGGTCGTTTGAATGGTGCTGAAATTGCTCGTGAAGAGTGGTATCGTGAAGGTCGTGTTCCATTACACACACTCCGTGCTGATATAGATTACGGTTACGCACGTGCTGAAACAACTTATGGTGTTATCGGTGTTCGTGTATGGATTTACCGTGGTGATGTTGTTGGTAAAGAAGCTATTGCAACATCAAGAAAATCAAGTTCAACTGCAAATGATAAAGCAGCAAACTAATATAAAAGTAAAAAGGAAAATTAAAAATGTTAATGCCTAAAAAAACAAAGTTTAAGAAAGCTCACAAAGGAAGAATTCATGGCGAATCAAAGGGAGCAACAGAACTCGATTTTGGTTCATACGGTTTAAAAGCTTTAACACCTGAACGTGTTACAGCAAGACAAATCGAAGCTGCTCGTCGTGCAATGACAAGAGCTATGAAAAGACAAGGTCGTGTTTGGATTAGAATTTTCCCTGATGTTCCTGTATCTAAAAAACCTGCCGAAGTTCGTATGGGAAAAGGTAAAGGTGCTGTGGAATACTGGGTAGTTCGTGTTAAACCAGGTCGCGTAATGTTTGAAGTTGATGGTATTTCCGAAGAATTAGCAAGAGAAGCTCTTTCATTGGCTGCATTCAAACTTCCTGTTAAAACAAAATTTATAACAAGAAAAGAAGTAGAATAGGGTGAAATTATGAAAAGCAAACAAGATATTTTAAAATTAAGAACTGCAAGTAAAGAAGAAGTTTCATCTAAAATTTTGGATTTGAAAAAGGAGTTAATGAATCTTCGTTTTCAACACACAACAGGTAGTTTGAAAGATTCATCTTTATTAAGAAAAACTAAAAAAGCAATCGCAACATTAAAAAGTTTTTTAACTAATAATGTTGATGTTAAAACAAAGAAATAAGAGGGTTAAAGATGCCAAAAAGAATATTAGAAGGTATTGTTGTAAGCACTAAAATGGATAAAACCATTGTAGTAGAGGTTGAAAGAAAGTTTATGCACCCTTTATACAAGAAGTTTTTAAGAACAACAAAAAAGTATCATGCTCATAACGAGGATGCTTCAGTTAAAGTAGGTGATACTGTAAAAATCCGTGAAACAAAACCTATGTCAAAAACTGTTACATGGGAAGTTTACACTGAAACAAACAAAGATTAATAAGGTATAAGGATTAAATAAAATGATACAAATGCAATCTATTCTTGATGCTGCGGATAATAGTGGAGCTAAGAAAATCCAATGTATAAAAGTGCTTGGTGGCTCACATATTAGAACTGCAAGTGTTGGTGATATTATTGTTGTTTCTGTAAAAGAAGCAATGCCAAAAGGTAAAGTTCAAAAAGGTAAAGTTTACAAGGCTGTTATCGTTAGAACTAAAAAAGATATTAAAAGAGCAGATGGAAGTGTTATTCGCTTTGATTCTAATGCTGCTGTTCTTATTGGTGCTAATAAAGAACCTATCGGAACTCGTATCTTTGGCCCAGTAGCCCGCGAACTTCGCGCAAAAGATTTTATGAAAATTGTATCACTTGCACCAGAAGTGCTATAAATAAGGAGTTATATTATGCCTAAAATGAAAATAAAGAAAAATGATGAAGTTATAGTTCTTACAGGTAAAGATAAAGGTAAAACAGGTAAAGTTATTACTGCGATGCCAAAAGAACATAAAGTTATTGTTGCTGGTGTAAACCAAGTACAAAGACACAGAAAAGCTGATGCTATGGGTAATAAAGCTGGTGTTGTAACAAAAAATTTGCCAATAGATGTATCAAATGTTGCTATTGTTGATCCAAAGACTGGAAAAGCAACAAAAGTTGGTGTAAAATTAACATCTGATGGTAAAAAAGTAAGATTCGCTAAAAAAAGCGGTGAAACATTATAAATTAAAAAGGTTATAAAATGGCAAGTAGATTAAAAGAATTATATGATACAAAAATCCGTGCTGAACTTAAAAAACAGCTTGGTTATAAAAATGATATGCAACTTCCAAAACTTGAAAAAATAGTTCTTAATATGGGTGTTGGTGAAGCTGCTACTGATAAAAAGAAATTAGAAGCTGCTGTAAAAGATATGACAGCTATTGCAGGACAAAAGGTTGTTATTACAAAAGCTAAAAAATCTCTTGCAAACTTCAAACTTAAAGAAGGTATGCAAATTGGTTGTAAGGTTACATTGAGAAGAGATAGAATGTATGACTTCCTTGATAGACTTATCAATGTTGCAATGCCAAGAATTCGTGATTTCCGTGGTTTAAATGGTAAATCTTTTGATGGAAAAGGAAATTATGCTTTTGGTATCAAAGAACAAATCATTTTCCCAGAAATCGATTTTGATAAAATTGATAATATTCGTGGTATGGATATTATAATTTGCACAACAGCAAATAATGATAAGGATGCAAAAGCATTACTTGCTGCTTTCAACTTCCCATTTTATAACTAGAAAGGAATTTATATAATGTCAAAAGTTAGTTTGATTGAAAGAAATAAAAAAAGAATAAGAATGTCAAAGAGTTTGAATAACAAAAGACAAAAACTCCTTGATATTGCAAGAGATAGAAATGCTAATCCAGAAGATATTTTTGAAGCAAATCTTAAACTTGCAAAACTTCCAAGAAATTCTGCGGTTGTTCGTGTTAGAAATAGATGCGCTCTAAGTGGACGTCCTCGTGGATACTATAGAAAATTCGATGTTAGCCGTATCGCGCTAAGAGAATTGGCAAGTGAAGGAAAACTTCCTGGCGTAAGAAAATCAAGTTGGTAATACAAAACTAAAGAAGGGTAATAAAATGAGTTTTTCAGATACAATCGGAGATATGATAACAAGAATCAGAAACGGTCAAAAGGCTGGTCTTGCTTCTGTTAAATGTCCTGCTTCTATTCTTCGTGAAGGAGTATTAGAAGTTCTTAAAAATGAAGGTTATATCAAAGGATATGAAACTTCAGAAATAAGAAAGGGTGTAAAAGAAATTAGAATTGATCTTAAATATTTTGAAGGTCAAGGTGCTATAAAAGAAATCAAAAGGGTGTCAACACCAGGAAGAAGAAATTATTCTAAAACTGTTGATATTCCAAAGGTTAAAAATGGACTTGGTATAGCAATACTTTCAACATCTGTTGGTGTTCTTGCAGATTACGAAGCAAGAAAGAAAAATGTTGGCGGTGAAGTATTGTGCTATGTATTCTAATATAAAAAGTAAGTAAAAGGAAAATAAAATGTCAAGAGTTGGAAAACATCCAGTTGAAATAGTTGACGGAGTATCTGTAGAAATAAAAGAAGGTCAACTTATTGCAAAAGGTAAGATTGGTGAAGCTCGTGTGAAACTTTCTGATCTTATTGATGTAACAATAGAAGGAAAAGAAATCAAAGTTGCTCCAAAAAATATGGAAGATAATAATTCTCGTGTTATGTGGGGAACTATGCGTGCTCTTATAAATAACGCTGTTGTAGGAGCTTCAGTTGGTTTCACAAAAACTTTGGAATTTAAAGGTGTTGGTTATAAAATCGCATTAAAAGGTAGTAAACTTGATATGGTTATCGGTTTTTCTCATAATGTTGAATATGATTTACCAGCAGAAGTAAAAGCAGAAGTTGTTTCTCCTACAGAATTGAAACTTACATCTGCAAACAAGGAATTGCTTGGCTTAGTAGCTTCAGAGATTCGTTCTTTCCGTGTTCCTGAACCATACAAAGGTAAAGGTATTAGATATTCTGATGAATATGTACGTAGAAAAGAAGGTAAGAAAAAATAATAAATAAGAAGGGCTTTTAAAAATGGATAGATTAATAAAATTGTCTTTACAAAGAAAAGAAAGAAACAGATGGAATCTAAAAGAAGTTAATAAATCTGATAGACCAAGACTTTCTGTTTATCGCACAAATACTCATATTTCTGCTCAAATTATTGATGATTTGAAAGGTATTACAATTTGTGCATTTTCTACACAAAGTAAAGATTTCAAAGGTGCTAAAACTTCAACAGTAGAAGCAGCAGAAGCTGTTGGCGCAGAAATTGCTAAACTTGCACTTGCTAAAAATGTAAAAGATGTTGTTTTTGATCGTGGTGCTTATTATTATCATGGTCGTGTAAAAGCATTAGCAGATGGTGCAAGAAAAGCTGGACTTAATTTTTAATTAGAAATAAATAGGGAAAATAAAAATGGTAAATCCTAAAGTTAAAACAAAAGAAAAAGATGAAGGTTTAGTAGATAGACTTATTCATGTAAACCGCGTAACAAAGGTTGTTAAGGGAGGTAAAAACTTCTCTCTTGCTGCTATCGTTGTTGTTGGTGATGGTAAAGGTCGTATCGGTTATGGTACAGGAAAAGCAAAAGAAGTTCCTGATGCAGTAAGAAAAGCAACAGAACAAGCAAAACGTAATATGATTCGTGTTCCTTTGAAAGAAGGAAGAACTATCCATCACGATGTTATTACAAGATTTGGTTCTGGTAAGGTTGTTCTTCGTTCAGCACCTGCCGGTACAGGTATTATTGCTGGTGGTCCTATGCGTGCAATTTTTGAAGTTTTGGGAATTCAAGATATCGTTTCAAAATCTCAAGGCTCATCAAATCCACACAATATGTTAAAAGCAACATTTAAGGCTTTTGAAGAACTTTCTTCTCCAAAACTCGTTGCAAATCGTCGTGGTTTAAAGATTGGTGAAATTGTAGGTCGTCGTGATTTAAAAATCGGTGGATCTATTGATACAGAAACAACAGAAGCTGAATAGGTGATGTAAATGGCAACAAATAAAACAATAAAAGTAAGACAAATTGCAAGTGGATGTGGTCATTTGAAAGCTCAAATTGCTACTTTAAAAGGTCTTGGACTTGGTAAAGTAAACAAAGAAAAGGTTTTGATTGATACTCCTGAAATCAGAGGTATGATTAACAAAGTATCTCATTTAGTAAAAATAATAGAAGACTAATAAGGTAGGGTTAAAATGGAACTAAATACAATTAGAGATAATAAAGGCGCTAGAAAATCTCTTTTAAGAGTTGGTCGTGGTATTGGCTCTGGTAAAGGTAAAACTGCTGGTCGTGGAAACAAAGGTCAAAAATCACGTTCTGGTGTTGCTATTAAAGGTAAGGGTTTTGAAGGAGGTCAAACTCCTATTTACAGAAGACTTCCAAAAAGAGGTTTCAATAACGCTAACTTTACAAAAACTTTTGCAGTTATCAATCTAGGAGATATTCAATCTTTGGTTGATGCTAAATTAGTAAAAGATACTGTAAATGCTGAAATTTTAAAGGACTTGCACATTATCAATAATATAAAAGATGGTCTAAAAGTTTTGGCAAAAGGTGAATTGAAGTCAGCTATTACAATAGAAGCTGTAGCATTTTCTGAAACAGCAAAAGCTGCTATTGAAAAAGTTGGTGGAAAAGCTGTATCTGTAGCTAAAGAAGTTGCTCCTAAGGGTAAAAAGACAAAATCTGAAAAAGCACCTAAGACAACAAGAATAGCTAAAAAATTAGCTGCTAAAAAGGCAAAATAATTATAAAGAATAAGTAAGGGGTGACTATGGTATCTTTGGCAGAAAAACTTGCATCAAATATTACTTTTGATGATTTTAAGAAGGCAACAGATTTAAAACACAGGTTGTTTTTCACCCTACTTATTCTTGTTATTTACAGATTGGGTTCATTTATTCCACTTCCTGGGATTGATGCTTCTGTTGTAAAATCATTTTTCAACAGTCAGTCTAATGGTGGTATTTTAAGTATGTTCGATGTATTTACTGGTGGTTCTCTTTCAAGAATGACTATTTTTGCATTGAATATTATGCCATACATTTCTGCATCTATTATAATTTCGCTTCTTGCAAGTATTACACCATCAATGATGGAACTTAAAAAAGAAGGTGAGAGTGGTTATGAAAAAATGAATCAATACACTCGTTATTTAACAGTGTTTATTTGTATGATACAGGCTTATGGTATAGCTGTTGGTCTTGAACATTTATCGGGAAGTGATGGTGTTTCTGCCGTTATAAATCCAGGAATGTTTTTTAGATTTTCTACGATGGTAAGTCTTCTTGGGGGAACAATGCTTGTTATGTGGTTTGGTGAACAAATCACATCTCGTGGTGTTGGTCAAGGAACTTCTCTTATCATTTTTGTTGGTATTATTGCAAATTTACCATCTGCTGTTGTAAAAACTATTGAACTTGGTAAAGTTGGTCAAATTCAACCATTGGTTATGGTTATTTTACTTATATTATTAGCTGCTGTTATTTTGTTTGTTGTTTTTATGGAACAAGCACAAAGAAGAATAATGATTCATTATCCAAAGCAAACTGCAATGATGTCATCTGCATCATCTTCACACTTGCCTTTAAAATTAAATACAGCTGGTGTTATTCCTCCAATTTTTGCTGGTTCAATTTTGGCAATTCCTGCAATGCTTGCATCGTTTATTTCTGATAAATCTCCAGAATGGTTGCAATTTATTGCGGCTCAACTTAATAGACAAAGTCCAGTTTACTTTGTTATATATGCTGCACTTATTGTGTTTTTCTCATTCTTCTATACAGCTATTCAATTCAATCCTGAAGAAACAGCTGAAAATTTAAAGAATTATGGTGGATTTATTCCAGGTATAAGACCAGGAAGGGCAACTGCTGAATATTTGGATTATGTTTTAACAAGAATTACTGTTATTGGATCTATTTATTTGGTTGTATTGTGTTTGCTACCTGATTTCTTAATAAATAAATTTAATGTGCCATTTTATCTTGGTGGAACAACATTGTTAATTGTATGTAATGTTATTACAGAAACAGTTGCTCAAATTCAATCATATTTAATTTCAAATCAATATCAGGGTATTTTGAAAAATACTTCTGGTAAAATGAAAAGAAGATTTGTGAGGTAGTTTATGAAAAAGTATTTCACATTTATTGGTCCAATTGCCGCAGGAAAAGGAACTCAAGCTGAAATAATTTCAAAGAAGTATGGTTTGCTCCACCTTTCGACTGGTCAAATTTTCCGTGATGCGATAAGTTCTGGAAGTGAACTTGGTATAAAAGTAAAAAATATTATAGATAGCGGATTTCTTGTTCCTGATACTTTAACAAATGAAATTGTTAAGGATATGCTTGGAAAAATTGATTTATCAAATGGATTTATTTTGGATGGTTATCCACGAACAATCAATCAGGTTTATGCTTTGAATGATATATTGTCAGAATTAGGTATCGAACTTGATGATGCTGTTATGATAGAAATTCCAGAAGAGGCTATTATTCGTCGTATTTCTGGCCGTTTTACTTGTGCAAAGTGTGGACAAAACTATCATGACGAATTTAATAAAACGAAAGTAGAGGGTGTTTGTGATAATTGTGGTTCTCATGATTTTATAAGAAGAAATGATGATAAACCTGAAATTATTAAAACAAGACTTCAACATTATTATTCTGAAGTTGAACCTATAGTTGAGTTTTATAAAAAAGAAAATAAGTTTTTAGAAATAAATGCAACCGACCTTTCAATAGAAGAGGTAACTAAGAAATTAGAGGAGGCTTTATTTTAAAAAAATATTGACATATTGAAAAATATGCTTAATATATATACATCTTTTGATGTAAAATGAACAATAACAAAGAAAATATAAACAAGGAGAATTACTTTGGCTCGTATAGCAGGTGTTAATATACCCACCGAAAAATGTGTTAATATTGCTTTGACTTATATCTATGGAATAGGTCCAGCAACTGCAGAAAAAATCTGTACTGCATTAAAAATTAAACCAAGTGTTCGTGTTCATCAACTTACAGATGATGAAGTATTTAAAATTCGCGAATACATTGATAAAAATTTCTCTGTAGAAGGTGATAAACGTCGTGAAGTTTCTATGAATATAAAAAGACTTCAAGATATGAGATGTTATAGAGGTATTCGTCATACCAAAAAACTTCCTGTTCATGGACAAAGAACAAAAACTAATGCCAGAACAAGAAAAGGTAAGGCAATTCCTGTTGCAGGAAAGAAAAAAGTTACAAAATAATTAAAGGAAATTAAAAATGGCTAATATTGTTTCAACAAAGAAAAAAGAAAAAAAGAATATCTCTAATGGTATTGCTTATATTCTTGCTACTTTTAATAACACAAGAATCACAATTACAGATATGCAAGGTAATGTTATTTCTTGGTCAACTGCTGGTGCAAATAATTTTAATGGTGCAAAAAAATCAACACCATATGCTGCACAAGTAACAGCTGAAAATGCGGGAAGAAAAGCAATGGAAAACGGAATCCGTTATCTTGATGTTAAATTAGAAGGTCCTGGTTCTGGTCGTGAATCAGCAGTAAGAACATTGCAATCATTGGGTATTACAATTAACGGTATTACTGATATTACAAAGATTCCACACAACGGATGTCGTGCAAAGAAACCAAGACGTGTATAGTCTTTAATTAAATTTTAACCATATGAAGTGGGGGCAAAATTGATACAAAATAATTGGCTAGAACTTATAAAACCAGAAAAAGTTGTAATAGAAAAAGAAGATGCTAATAAAAATGTTGCAACTCTTGTTGCTGAACCTTTGGAAAAAGGTTTTGGTTTGACATTGGGAACTGCACTTCGTCGTGTTCTTTTATCTTCTCTCCAAGGAACTGCTGTTGTTGGGATCAAAATTGATGGTGTTTTGCATGAATTTGGTTCTATTCCAGGTGTAAAGGAAGATGTTATTGATTTGGTTTTAAATATAAAACAAATTGTGTTAAAATCAGAAGTTGAACATCCAAAGAAAATGACATTAAAAGTTTCTGGTGCTCAAGTCGTAACTGCTGGTATGATTGAAACAGCTGGTGATGTTGAAGTTATCAATAAGGATTTGGTATTATGTCATCTTGATAGCACAGCAAACTTGGATATGGAACTTTTTGTTGAAAATGGAAAAGGTTATAGAACCGCTGAAGAAAATAAAAAACCTGATATGCCAATTGGTTACATCGCTGTTGATTCTATTTTCTCTCCAGTTCTTAATGTAGCTTCAAATGTTGAACAAGCTCGTGTTGGTCAAAAAACTGATTATGATAAACTTTTGATGACAATCAAGACAGATGGTTCTGTTAAACCAGAAGATGCTCTTGCATTATCCGCAAGAATTTTGGTTGATCAACTTGGTCTATTCATTAACTTTGAAGATCCAGAAGTTGTTAAGAAAGAAGAAGTTGAAGAAGAACTTCCATTCAACAAAGTATTACTTAAAAAGGTTGATGAACTTGAACTTTCTGTTCGTGCAAATAATTGTTTAAAGAACGACAATATTACATATATTGGTGAACTTGTTCAAAAGACAGAAAATGATATGTTAAAGACACCAAACTTTGGTAGAAAGTCTTTAAATGAAATAAAAGAACAACTTGGTCTTATGGGACTTTACCTTGGCATGGATGTTCAAGGTTGGCCACCAGAGAACATTGAGGAACTTTCAAAGAAATTTGAAAATCCATATAAATAATAGGTAGTTATTCATGGCAGAAAAGAAAAAAGAAGCAAGCATTTGGTGGACTATATTAAAAGTTATATTCGCATGTTTGCTTCTTGCTGCTGTTATGAATGGTTACTTTATGGCAGGTGCGAAATCTTTGGCTGATAAAGCAATCGGTGGAACTCATGCCTTACTTAGTGCCGATATGTTAAAAGAGGGTGCAAGTAAAAAGTAAAAGTATTATTAGAAGCGATTCGATAATATAAAATTTAATCCGTGTTGCCAGTCAACACTACAAGCTAAAGAGGTCTAAAATGAGACATAATATGAGTGGTAGAAAACTTAATAGAACAAAATCACATAGAAAAGCATTATTTTCTAACTTAGTATGTTCACTTGTTGAACATGAACAAATATCAACAACACTTCCAAAGGCAAAAGATCTTCGTTCATTTGCAGATAAAATGATTACAGTTGCAAAAAAGAACACTTTAGCTGCAAGAAGACAAGCATTATCATTCCTTCGTTCAGAAGAAGTTGTAACAAAACTTTTTGATGTTTTAGCAAAAAGATATGAAAAAAGAAACGGTGGTTATACTCGTGTTCTTAAAAATGGTTTGCGTCATGGAGATTGCGCTCCTATGGCTATAATTGAACTTGTTGATAGAGATGTAAAGGCAAAAGGTCTTCGTCAAAAACAAGATGTAGCTTCTAAAAAGCAAGTTGAAAAAGAACCTGTTGAAAAAAAAGAAGCGGTAAAAACTGAAACAAAAAAAACTAAGGATGTAAAATCCACCGATGTAAAAGCTAAAAAGACCAGCGCAACTCCAAAAGCTGCTGCTCACAGAAAAGTCATCGGAAAATAAAGAATGAAACGCCCTCGAAACTTCGGGGGCTTTTTTCTTAAAGGGGAAAGGAAAAAATAAAATGAATATACATGATAATTTAATGATACAAAGATACAAATGTTTTATCTTTTCAGATGATGTTAATCAAATAGAAAATATTTTTTCTAATAACCCACAAATCAAGTGTAAGATTATTGAATTAGATACGGAAATTCGATTCGCGAGAAATGTTTTGATAACAAATTATGGTGTTAATATTTCAAGAATAGATATGCTTGATAAAAATAAGATTTTTATTCTTTCTCGAAATTTTGATAAAATAAAAAATGCTCAATCAGAAGAAGTTTGCACAGATCCTGTTGTGATGGAAAATCTAAAAAATGATATGTTAGTTCTTGCTGTAAGTACAGTGATAAAATTGTCTGTTGAGTTACCAAATACCCAAAATAAAACAAATGCAAAATTTAGAAATAAAACAAAACAATTAAATATGCTAAAAAATGTTTTGGCAAAAGATAATATAAATATGCTTTAATAAAAAGTTTTCTTGCATATAAAATTTTATATAGGTAATATATCCTAGAAAGGTAGAAAAGGAGTAGCAAATGACAAAGTATATTTTTATAACAGGAGGGGTTGTATCATCACTTGGAAAGGGTATCGCATCTGCGGCGATTGGTTCACTTTTACAAGCTCGTGGTTTTACGATTCGCCAAAGGAAGATGGATCCATATTTGAATGTTGATCCTGGCACTATGTCACCTTTTCAACACGGTGAAGTTTTTGTGACAGATGATGGTGCAGAAACTGATTTAGATTTGGGGCATTATGAGCGTTTCACCGATTCGTCTTGTCATCAAAGCGATAGTATTTCAGGTGGTCGTATTTATTGGAATGTTTTAACCAAGGAAAGACAAGGGGAATATCTTGGTGCAACGGTTCAGGCGATTCCTCATATAACAAACGAAGTTCAAAACTTTATTAAGTCTGATTTACATGGTGAAGATTTTGTTATTTACGAAATTGGTGGAACTGTTGGTGATATGGAAGGTGTTTTATTTTTAGAGGGTGTTCGCCAATTTATGAACGAAGTTGGTCGTGAAAATGTTTTGCTTATTCATTTGACTTTGGTTCCTTATATAAAGACTGCATCCGAAGTAAAAACAAAACCAACACAACAATCAGTTCGTAAACTTTTGGAAATGGGACTTTCTCCAAACATTATTATGTGTCGAAGCGATTCGCTTATCCCTGATAACGAGAAAAGAAAAATTGCAATGTTCTGTAATGTTAGACCAGAGGATGTAATTTCTGCTCCTGATACTGATAATATTTATAAGATTCCATTAGTATATCATAACGAAGGTTTAGATGACAGGATTTTAAATTATTTCGGCATACTTTCAACTGCAAATAAACCTGATTTTTCAAAATGGGATAAGATAAAAAATGTCCTTGGTAATTGGAAACATAATATTATAATCGGTATTGTTGCAAAATATTGTGGTTTTCCTGATGCGTATAAATCTTTGAACGAAGCGGTTCAACACGCAGGAATTGCCAATGAAACAAAGGTAAATATAAAATGGATAAATGCCGAAGATTTGGAAGCAATGAACGATTCGCAAATTGCTGAAACATTTTCTGATGTGAACGGAATTATCGTTCCTGGTGGATTTGGCCATCGTGGGGTAGAGGGTAAAATAAAGGCTGCCGAATATGCACGAACACACAATCTTCCATACCTTGGAATTTGTTTAGGTATGCAGGTTGCCGTTATTGAAATGGCTCGTCATTTATTGGGTATTGAAAATGCAAATTCGACTGAGTTTACAAAAGATTGCACACCAATAATTTCCCTTATTACCGAATGGGAAAAGGATGGTAAAAAAGAAGTTCGTGATGAAAACACAGGAAAGGGTGGCACACTTCGTTTGGGTGCATATAAATCTGTTTTGGCACCTAATTCTCTTGCAAGCAAGATTTATGGTGGAGCAACCGAGATTTTTGAACGCCACAGACATCGTTACGAAATGGATATAAAGTTTGAGGAAGCATTAAAGGAAAAGGGTGTGATAATCAGTGGTAAATCGCCTGACGGAACATTGCCAGAAATTATTGAAATTCCTGCACATAAATTCTTTATCGCAGGACAATTCCATCCGGAATTCAAATCTCGTCCATTTGCTGCCGCACCATTGTTTGATGCATTGGTAAAGGTTTGCTTGGATTAAAGAAAATCTAACGATTCGCAAAAAAACTCCCCATCAAAACGGTGGGGAGGTTTTTTAGCTTATTTAGAATTACAAATTATATTTTCAACAATTTCGTTTTTCTTTAAAATTATTCTTCCACTTTGAAGAAATCTACTCCAACAACTTTCCTTTTTATTCATGCATTCAGAAGAACAACCTTTGCAATTAATAGTTTTCATAGCATTATTTCTCTCCACATCTGTAATATTTGAATCAATTGCAAGTGGACATAAAGCATTATAATTAAGATTCATTACTCTCTTAACATAATCATTTCTTTCTTTTTTACTATAGAAAAGAACATTTTCTTTGTGTATAGCATTTTTTATAGTTTTTGCACGTTCAATTCCAGCATCATTTAATACTTTACTAGTTATTTTTTCAACATCTTTATCTTCCAAAAAATAAAAACCAGTTTTTCTTTTTGTTGTAATTAAAAAATCATTTTTTAATTTTATATTTTTCATAATTTATCCTTTTTTTAGTTTAATTAAGTATTAATATAAACAAAAAAAATAAATTGTCAAGCATGAAATTCAAACGCTTGTTTGAATTTTATGTGTGAACGAATAAATCCCAGATTTTATTTCTGGGATTTTGTTTTGTATTCATTAAATTTTTCAAGGATTTTTTTCGGAATTTTTACTTCGTAAATCTCTCCAATCCCAAGATTTCTTAACTCCAACCCTGCGTATGAAATTCGGATAAGTCGGTTCACCTGATACCCAAGGCTTTCCATAGTTTTACGAATTTCGCGATTCTTTCCCTCGTGAAGTTTTACAATAACCCACGAATTTGAAGTCTGATTTTTTTCTGGTATCACATCGATTCGTTTATAATGCACCCCATCAACAGTGATTCCATATTTAAGTTTTTGAATGTCCTCTTTGGTAATAATTCCACGGATTCGCACGCGATAAACTCTTTCAAATTCATTTGCTGGACTTTCCATAAATCTTTGAAATTCCCCATCATTTGTAAGAAGCAATAACCCCTCGGAATTTAGGTCCAATCGACCAACAGAAAGAAGTCGCCCATATTCCTTTGGCAACGATTCGAACACCGTTTTTCGTCCCTGACCATCCTTATGCGAAGTAATAAGACCGTTCGGTTTATAGTATATGAAAAGTTTCGTTTCTTCAGGTTTATCGATTCGTTTTCCCTCCACAATAATTTCATCATTATCAGAAACATTAAGAGCAGGGCTTTCAATAATTTTCCCATTAACCGACACCAAACCTGCCAAAATTTTTCGTTCAGCATCACGGCGAGAACAAATGCCACTCCTTGCAATTACTTTTGCAATACGATTCGATTCTTTTTCCATAAATTAAATCCTTTTATTTACAACCGAGCAAATCATAAACATAAGCTGAGATAAAATTGTTTCCTGTGGAGCATTTGCTGATTTACAACGAATATCAGCATCGTTCATTTCAGAAATAATTTTTATAATTTTTTCCGTAGTCCAAAATCTAAGTTGTCTTTCATAACTAGGTTTAAGTTTATAAAATATCGGTGGTCGGGAATTTTCAATAACTTCGGAAATGCTTTTCCCACTTTCAAACTCACTTGCCATATAGTAAAGATTTTTAAAGTGATTAAGAACAATTTTTAAAAGTTGAACAGGATAATTTCCTTCTGATAAAAGTCGTGGCAAAATCAATGAAAGTTTTTTGTAATTTCCTTCTGCCACAGCCAAAGGCAAATCTTGTAAATTCAAACTTGATGAATCCATCACACATTTTTCTGCATCATCAATAGTAATTTCATTTTTGCCATAAAGATAAAGCGAAATTTTTTCCAATTCCATTCTTGTCGTTGCCCTGTTTTCACCAAGATGTGACCTTAAAAACAAAAGAACTTCATCCGGAATTCTTTTAATGCCGGCTTTTTGTAAAGTTTGTCGAATAATTTGTGAAAGATTCTCTCCATCATCAATATAATTTGGAAGAATTGCAAGTCGTTTATTTGTTTCAAACAATGACCTTAACCTTGAACTAGGGGAAAGTTCATCCGCAGAAAGAAGAATAAACGCTTCTAACTTTTCATAATTTTTAAGTAATGTTTTTATAGTATCCGCGACATCATCAGTTGCATCTTTTATTTTTATAACTTTTCTTGTTCCTAAAAATGAAATAGCAGTTGCTTCATCAATAAGTTTTGAGGCATCTGCTTTTATATCACTACTCGAAAATTCAAATACTGAAAATCCATCATCAGTTTCAGGGACAACGGTTTCAAGTGCAATATTAAAATTTTCTAATACTTGCCCTCTGTCCGGACCATAAAACAATATTCCATCAAAATCAGAAAATTTATTTCGTTTTGCATTATTAAAGTCAGAAAGTTTAAGTTTTGTCATATTACTTCTCTGTAAAATAAGTTATTATTGCAAAATAAATTTGATTAGAAATATCTTCTATTGAAAGTTTTACTGCCTCATTTTTAAGCATTTCAGTTGAAAATTGATTGTTCAAAAGATTATACGGAGATGTAGCCGTTGCTGTTTTGGTAAACAAAACTTTTGCATCACCTTTTTTCTTGAAAGTATATTTCGCGGACATCCTTACAATTCGTGATGATGCAATACCATTTGTTTTAATTGTGTAATCATCAATCTTAGGTGATGATAATGAAATATCAAGAATATATACAGGATTTTCTGGTTTTCCAAAAGGTGTAAGTTTATTAAGTAAATTATTTCTTAATTCAACACCATATTGACCATCGAAAACTTGAACAGGAGGAATTGAAATTTCCGAAGTTTTTTTTGATAAATCATTATATGGAGTTTGCTTATACATAGGTCTAAACCCACATGAAGCAAGAAATAAGAATAAACATATTTTTTTAAACATTTTTTTCCTCATTCAAAAGATAATTATATAATGCCTTTAAAACATTTTGTGCAGTTTTATATGTAGGCTCATCCTTTGTTTCAACAGTAATATCAGCATTTGCATAAATAGGATATCTTTCATCAATAAGTTTTTGCAATATTTTTGTTGAATCATAATTCAAAAGTAATGGTCTTGTATCTTTAAAACTTGTCCTTTTCACAAGTAGTTTTAAATCAGCTTTAAGCCATATAGTAATAGCTTTTTCTTTTGTAAGTTTTCTAACATTATCAATAATAAAAGCCCCTTCTCCAGTAGAAAGAACTTTTATTTTATTATCAGATAAAATTCTTTCAATAACTCTATCTTCAACACGACGGAATTCTTTTTCCCCGTATATAGAAAAAATATCAACAACAGAACATCCCGCAGATTTTACAATCTCGCTGTCCGAGTCAATAAATGTCAGATTAAGTTTTTTTGCAATCATCTTTCCAACAGAAGTTTTTCCAGCCCCCATCAGTCCGACAATTACAATAGGTTTTTTCAATTTTTCCTTTAAATCCAAAATCATAATCAATCCTAATATTTTTTCTTTTATTTATAGCATTATAAAATGTGTTTTAAAACAAAAAATTGTATTTTTTATCAAATAAAATAAAGATTTACAAAAATATTTTTTTGTGCTAATATTTTAAATATGTTAAAACAGGAGTTTTGTATGGGAAAACGTTTTGAAAAATTTCTTTTAAATATAGATGTTGACCGAGTAAAATCAGGGTCTGATTTTGCGATTCATACATTGCCATGGTTAGTAGGTGGTGGCTTTTTTATAGGCGGTGTCTATGGATTAGAAAGTTTTCTTGCCATTGATTATTCAAAAAGTGTTGTTGAAAATTTAGAAAAAAATAAAGCAATTAGTGATGCACAAAAATCATTTTACAGGGGCTTATTAGGTAATGAAATTCTTGATGAATCAGAGGGTAAAAAAGCGTTGGAAAAAATGAAAAATCAAAAGTATGGAAAAATCTCTGATGCGAATTCATTACTTGCCGTTTGGAAATCAGTTTATGATAAATAAAAAAAGCCCCGACTAAGGGGCTTAAATTTTTACTTAAGTGGTAAATCTATTTTTACTTTCAATCCACCCAATTTTTCACTTTCTTCAAGTCGTATTTCACCCCCATGTTGATGAATTATTTCTTGAACAATAGATAACCCAAGACCGACGCCACCGGTTTTGTTATTTCTTGATTTATCAAGTCTTGCAAATGGTTTAAACATTTCTTCTCGTTTTTCCTTTGGAATTCCGTTTCCATTATCTTCAACAAATATAGATAAACTATCAGAATTTTTGGTAACACTAACAGAAATTTTTTTCTTTCCATACCTTATGGCATTCATAATCACATTACTGATTGCACGTTCAAATGCCAACGGTCTGATTGTTGCAAAATATTCTTTCTTTGATTCAAAAGAAATATCAAACTTTCCCTTATTTAATTTTCTTATTAAATTTTGAATCATTTTTGTGATATTAACTCTTTCAGAATTTTCAGGACTAATTCCTTTTGCAAAATTCAAATAAGAATCAATCATCTTTTCCATATCTTCTATATCATTAAGTAAAGCAAATTGAAGGTTTTTATCATCACAAAATTCCAACTCTAATTTCATTCTTGTAAGTGGTGTCTTCAAATCGTGAGATATCCCAGAAAGCATACTTGTTCTCGATTGGATATATCTATGAATTCGAGTGTAAGTTTTTAAAAATGCAGAGCCAGCCTGTCTTATTTGTATTGGTCCTGATGGAACAAAACCTGTTATATCATCGCCACGACCAGCAAGCCCAATTACTCTGGTTAAATTTTTAATTGCATTAACTTGACTTTTTGCAAATGGAATTGCAATAGCAACAAAAACAACACAACTTCCAATCATCCATAAAAAGAATACATAAAATGTTTTTGAAAATACAGATCTTAAAGATGAAGAAATAGAAAGAACCCCATCTGGATATTGAATTTTTATTTCCAAACTGTTCTTGTTTTCATCAGCAGAAAGTGAGTAAGGAAACTTTAAATTTTGATTTAAAAATTTATAAACATATTTCAATGAAAGTTTTTCTAATCGTTTTGAATTTCGGTGTTTTTTTATTGTTGCACCACTTTCCCAATCAACATCCATAACAAAGTTTTTCTTTGCCATTTGTTGAACATCTGTAAATTTTTCAGTCTTTTTCAAATCTATAATAGTTAAAACATTTCCTGCAAAAGTTATCGCATTTTGATTTGATATTGTTTTCCAATGTCTTTTGTAAAATATGTATCCAGTAAGTAATTGTGAAAGAAAAATTGGTAGTATTATAAGAATAAGCACTCTTGCAGTAATACCCTTTGGAAAATAAGTTCTTATTTCAAAAAATTTTTTTATATTTTTATACATTTTTACCTCACTAAATTGAAAATTTATATCCAACATTTCTAACAGTTATAATGTATTTATTGTTTTCAGTTTCAATTTTTTTTCTAAGTCTAGTTATCGCAACATCAATACTTCTTTCATCTGATGAATCAAGTATTTTTACAAACTCTTCTCTTGTTATAACTTTATCAATATTATCCATAAAAAAGTTCATAATTTTTTGTTGTTCGGTAGTTAATTTTACAACCATATCATTTTTTTTCAAGACTTCTGATTTTTTATTAAAACTAAAATCTCCGAACTTTATTGTATCAGATACAATTTGTTTTGTTCGTTTAAGAATATTAGCGATTCTAAATAAAAGTTCTTTTGGTTCAAATGGTTTTGCAATATAATCATCAACACCATTTTCAAAACCTTGGATTTTATTTTCAATATCACCCATTGCTGTTAACATAATAACAGGAGTATTGTTATTAAGATTTCTTATATCTTTTACAAATTCGACACCATCTTTTTCCGGCATCATTTTATCAGTGATAATAAGATCATATTTTATATTTTTAAGAAGTAACTCAGCATCTATTGCATCTTTTGCAACAGTTATTAAATAATTATTTTCAAATAAATATTTTTGTAAAAGACTTCTTATCCTATCATCATCATCAACAACAAGAAGATGTGCTAAAAAATTCGAAGTCTTTATATTCATTATTTTGCCTTGTTTTTATCAAGTGGAATTATCTCATATTGTCCTGGTGCAATACGATAACTTTCATCATCACAAATACCAGTCTTACAAGTAGATGCAGGTCTTACAGTATTCTTATCTGTGTATTGGAATTTCATAAGAACATATCCATCGTGTCCACCATTACTTGCCCCACTCATACCAGTAGAATAATAAGCACCAATTATACCATAATCCAAATCAAGATAATCAATATTATATATATTGTATGATGTAGATGGCAAATCAGATGTAAGTTGACATTTATAAGTATTATCTCTAATCAATGCCTGTTTATCTTCAGATATTTCTATTGTATTATGAGAAGAAGAACAGAAAGATTTCAATCCATTTGCATAAAGATCATACGAGAACATAAAACTGATTCTTTTTAAATTTTGAGAAAAAGAAACATCAGTAATAGTTATTGATGGAATATAAATAACACCAGCAGTTCCACCAATATTCACAGCATATTTCAAACCATTTGAAATACATGCTCTGGTGCTTGTATTTGCTTCACACAAATAAACTTTAGTTTTATTATTTACATACAAAAGATTTGCAATAGCATTAAATAAATAATTTCTTGTCATTTTATCATTAAGTTGTGTGCAACCTTTTTGACGGCAAACAACAATAGGTTTTTGATTGTTCAAACTATCAACATTAAAAAAGGATTGTGAATCGTATCCAATACTTCCTTCACTATCTTGATAACTAGAAGTATATGTCGCCTGATAAGCAGATTTTTTAACATTAGTTTTGTTTGATTTTTTTCTATTACTATTTTTCCAAGAACCAATTTGGGGTGCAGTTCCCATCATATTAAATTCTTCATCCTCATCTGTCCACGCATCCCACATAGATGCAGTAACACCTGTTGAAACAAAAAGTAATGAACAAACGATACAAAGTTTAAGAAGTTTTTTATACATAATCTCTCCTTTTATTCAGTGACAACTATATTTAATAGCATTGTTGAATCTAAAAGTCCATAATGAAATTAAAAAAAATGAAAATAAATTCTTTTTATTGCATTTTGATATCTATTTAATGTAAAATAGAAAATTATCATAAAAGGAAGAGAAAATATGGATATAATTTTATCAGGAGCAAATGGCCGAATACAGGCAAGTTATTATAAAAACCCAAATCCAAAGGCACCTATTGCCGTTGTTTTTCATGATGCCCCATCCAATGGTGGAAGTATGAATGAAAAGGTTAATTATACTATATTCTATTCATTTTTACAGAAGGGTTTTTCTGTGATTCGTTTCAATTTTCGTGGAATAGGTGGCACCGAAGGTGTTTTCGAAGCAGGTGAGGGCGAACTTACTGACGCATCTACTGTTGTTGATTGGATACAAGAACAAAACGAAGAAGCAAGTGATTTTTGGCTTGCTGGTGTTGGTTTTGGTTCATGGGTTGCAATGCAAATTTTAATGCGAAGAATAGAAGTTTCCGGTTACATTGCCGTTTCTCCATCTCCCAAAAAATATGATTTTGGATTCTTTAATCCTGCACCATGTGAGGGGTTGATTGTAGGAGCAGGAGCAGATTCTTCTATTCCTGATGATGTATTAAAGGGCTTAACAAATTTTATAAACAAACAAAATTTTGCTCAAACAACATACAAATCGATTCCTAATGCAGATAAACATTACGAAGGGAAATTAAAGGATTTATTTAATATTATAAATTCATATCTTGATAAACATATAAAGAAATAACTTTACAAAATTTATAATATGAATTAAATTCTATATTAGTGATATATTTTTAATATGTCATAGCATTCATAGGATGTAGGAATTGTAAGGCTTTTATTCTTTTATAGTTTTGTTTCCAAATTCGTTGATTGCGTTTTAATAAAAAGAATTTTATTACGATTCGTTTTGGGAAACCATTTGATTGTAATAAAAGGAGGGAGAATGAAGAAACTACTACTAATTGCGCTTGTCGTGGCAAGTGGACAGGTTTACGCTGCAACCACAACACAAATCATAAACGCACTCGCAAAATACTGTGTTCCAAAACCAAACGATTATCCATACAAAAGGTCAAGAACAACCTGTGATTCTGTTCTTGAAGGAAAATATACAAGCCGTTCCAAATCCGAAACTGACGGAACATTTTGCACTTGCTATGATAATAACTATTTAGTTTACGACGCATCACTTCGCAGATGTAAACCGAAATGTGGTGCCGGGAAACAGGTTAAACAAGTTACAGGCTGTGGTGCTGGAAAGAAAACAGTTGAAATAAAAAGGTAAAAAAGGGAGAAAAAAATGAAACTACGAAATTTAACACTTGCAACAACGGTTATATTATTGCCAAGTCCTGCATATGCAGATTCAATTTACTTCTGTGAAGCTTGTCAACCTGGCACTTACGGCGATGGAAAATCCTGTATCGATTGCCCGGCTGGTAAATATGCATCAAGTGTCGGTTCATCAAGTTGCACAAATTGTCCTGCTGGAAAATATGCATCAAGTACCGGTTCATCAAGTTGCACAAATTGTCCTGCTGGAAAATATGCATCAAGTACCGGTTCATCAAGTTGCACAAATTGTCCTGCTGGAAAATATGCATCAAGTGTCGGTTCATC
>JAGBBO010000016.1 GCA_017938435.1 Alphaproteobacteria bacterium | reverse complement strand
TTCTTCTTTTTCTTGTTTTCCCGATTCCGTTTTTCAAGTTCTTCTTTACGTTCTTTATCCGTATGTCGCATAGCAATCAAATTTTCGGAATCAATCACTTGTCTACGTCTTTCATCATCCAAAACGAAAAACTTGGTAAGTAATTCATGGATGATAGGAGTGTCTTTGTACTCAAACAATTCCAATTCAATTTTCATACGATTTTTGATATAACTGTTTTTGTTAGCATTATCTAAAATGCCACTACAGATATAATGTTATATTTGCATATTTGCAAACGTTGAAATGCAAGAGGGGATATCTTAGGTGTATTCGATTATTTATAAGGTCATAAGAGAAAAATGAAAGAAAAAAGTAAGAATTTTGGTAAGTTTTTTGAAAGAAAAATATTGTAATATTATAAACGTCGCAAAAACGATGTGACAAAAATATATTACAGGAGGAAAAGAATGTTGAAAAGAAAAATTAACAGCAAAGTTGTTGTACTGGCAGGTGCTTTTTTGTTAGGAAGTATTGTTTGGGGACAGGGAGTTTTTGCTGCTTCAGATACTACTACAGGAGGTAGTTCAGGATCTTATACTCGAGCAATGGGGGCTTCGAAAACGGCAAAGTTTTCTTATTCGATAACAGCTAATGGGGGGGCATATGAAGCTCAAATAAAAGATCCTTATATTTGGCATACACGTAAGAAGGATTCGAGTTTGTCTAAAGGCAAAAGTGGTTCATTTACAAGGTCCGAGGGGGCTAAAAATGCATATTGGCGTGGAAGAATTGTGAATGGAACAATTAAAGTAACTGTATAATGAAAAAAATAGGCAGTGTTTATGCAAATAGGCAGTGCCTATTTTAAGCGAGGAGACCAAATATGAAAACCTTTATAAATACATTTAAACTTTTTTTTAGAATACCGAGTCTATTTATTTCTTATTTTCTTATGCTTTTAGTTGATAATTATTTGATGTACAAAATACTATCATCATTTATAGGGGCCAAAAACAAAGGAATGGTCACAGATTCCATGTATTTTTATGGAGATATGGGAATATTGTGCTTTGTCTTAATGATTATTCCTATATTTCTGGGATATGAATTTCTGAGAAAAAACAATACAAATAGTTTTGAGGTTGTTTCAAAGATATCTAAGGGTGTAAATGTTATAAAAGCGAATCAAATTTTGGTATTATTGCTTCTTTTAGTGCTTCATGTAATTAACATTGGTGTATGTCTCTTAATCGGATTTTTGAAAATAGGAACGGAGAATATTTTTTTTGATGAAATAATTGAAATGTATCTATGCGATTTTATTTTATTACCATTTGCGGCATTATCAATTGGAATCTTGTTATCAAGAATAAGAAATAAATACATAGGTTATAGCTTGATTATTTTTGTGTGTTTTACATGTTTGTCAACAACAGACAGCATTTTGACAGACATCTATCACAAAACTAGTATTCCTGTATATTATATTTCGGATTTCTGTAATTTGATACCACCGGATATTACAGCAACATATGACCCATTATATGGATTTCCAATGGAATTATATCGAGTTCTGGCTAAGGTTTTTTGGATTGTTTTAGCTATGTGGACAGAAATGATACATCTAACAAAAGGAAGACAAAAATGGAAACAATATGTTTGTTTAGCAATAGGGAGTATTATGATTGTTTTGTTGGGATTTCGTATTACGAACAAAGGTAGTGTTTTAAGAATGCAAAGTTATGCAAAATCCGGAATTGTTGAAACAAACTATTATTATGGTGCGGAAAAAGATAATCAAAAAGAAAAACGGGGGGAATTTTATATTACGAATTATGATATGGAATTAACTTTTTCAGATCAGTTATACGCAAAAGTATTGATTGAGATAAATCAGCATACAACATTAAAAGAATACAACTTCACTTTATATCATGGCTATCATGTAGATTATGTAGAAAATGTCAATGGAGAGAAACTAAACTTTGTAAGAGATGGTGATTATCTGACGGTGAAAAATGAAGAGGGAAAGCAATTAGAGGAAATTATCATTGGCTATAAGGGATATTCGAGTGTATTTTACAGTAATAAAAAAGCATGCTTTTTGCCAGGGCTTTTTCCTTATTATCCTAAGGCAGGATTTGTAAAGATATATGAGGATGGTTATGTAGGGTGTGAGAACGAAAAGTCACATTTTAGGATTAAAACAAATGGAATAGTACCATATTCTAATTTACCTAAAGAAGGGAATGTATTTCAGGGTGATGCAAAAAATGTGATTTTGTTATCCGGCTTTTATGAAGAAAAAAATATAGGTGTTCAAAATATTGTATATTACCCTATGAATGGTTTGAGTAAAGAAATTGCTGAAACAATGGAGAATACGGAATTAAGAGATGATTACAAAAAATTGTGTAATTATTTGGGTGTTTTTCAAGAAGATGTTTTTGAACGAAAAAAGATAATTATTATACCTTCAAGTTTGACTTTTAACAGTGTACTAAAGTCGTTTTATGTTTTTGACCAATATATCTTATTAGGAGATTCGACTACAGCATATGATGTTCTAGAGTCGCAGGTTCCCTATGATGAAAACAAAACATATTTAAGAGATGTATTCTTTTATTTTCAAGCAGGAATGGATGTGGACTTTTCAGAGGAGGCATTGTATTCAGAAGATGATACAATCTCTGATTATGAAGAATATATGGAAATTCATGATTTGTTTATTACAAAAGCAAAAAAAATAGGGCAAAAGGAAGTTGCTAGAAAAGTTTTTAACTATTTAGCGGATACTACAAATACGGAAAAAGAAATTGATTTTATGAGAAATCTAAGATAATGGAGAAGAATATGATAGAATTAGCTCATGTTACAAAAAAATACGGAAAAAAAACAGTGTTAGATGATGTAAGTCTTACGTTAGAAAAAGGATGCTATGGATTACTTGGACCCAATGGAGCAGGGAAAACTACATTGATTCAAAGTACATTAGGTATTATAAGAATTAATAAGGGAAGTATTCAGAGGAAGAAAGATAAGGATGTTGGATATTTACCACAAAAGCTAACTTTTTTTGAAGAAGCAACAGTTAATGAAATGCTGTATTATTTTACCACAGTGAAAAAAATAGAAAAAAAAGATAGGGAAATAGAAATCGAACGTGTATTGAAAAAGGTGAATTTACTTGAAAAAAAGGACGAGAGAATAAAAAAATTGTCTGGGGGGATGAAACAGCGAATGGGAATAGCGCAAGCAATATTAGGAGACCCTCAATTGATTATGTTAGACGAACCAACAGTAGGTCTTGATCCAGAGGAAAGAAAAAGATTTAAAGAGTTAATTGTAAATATGAAAGAGGAAAAGACGGTTCTAATTTCTTCGCATATTGTATCGGATATAGAAGAGATTTGTGATCGTGTTATCATTATGAATCAAGGAAAAATCATACAAGATAGGGCGTTGGAAAAAATGGAACTGGAAAAATATTATTTAGAGACAGTAAATAATATAAACTAATTGTTTGATGACAAAAGATCGAAAATGGTAGAAAGGAGATAACAATTGTTCGCTGATATAAAAATAAGGTATAAGATGATGGTTGTTCCAATTATTGTTTTAACGATATATTTATTTTCTTTTGTGTTTATTTTTCAACCGGATATTGCTCAAGTGGAAGTGTTTCGCAAAAATTGTTTTATACAATTGCATGCATGGTTGCCGATAATGTCGATATGGTGGATAGCTATGTTCATGAATAACTATTGTATCGAAGGATTAAAAGAATTGCTGAAAATATACAGTTCGAACAGGATTTTTTTTGCGCAAAAGATAAGTTGCGTATTTGTGTATGTACTTTATATAATTGTAGTGTTTGTGATTGTAAATCAGAAATTAGATTTTGGAATGATGACTTTGCTTCAAATTATACTTGAAACAATAGCTATCGATGGGATTTTTTTGATCGTTTTTTTTATGACAAAAAATATAGGAGCAGCAATGCTGGTGGTAGTTGTATATAGTGTATATTTAAATTTCTTTGACATATATCGTTATCTCGATGTTATTTCTATTTTTCCCACTTGGGAAGAAGAGGTCTATGCTGTAACAAAAAAGATATATCGGTGTATGGGCGTGTTTGCTGTAAGTATTCCCTTTTGGATTATTCCAGTGAAAAGTAAATGAAAGAGTACTTATCATTGTAATAAATATATAAAAATGATAAAATCTATATTGAAAACTCAAAAAAGTTTTTTTGTTGGAGGAAACTCGAATGAAGTCTAAAAATATTCTTGTGGTAGATGATGATAGAGATATTGTTTTTGCAATAAAGAAAATACTAGAAGAACAGTCTTTTAATATATTTTGTGCTTCAAATGGAAAGCAGGCAATCGAAATAGTGGACAGAGAAAAGATTCATTTAATTATAATGGATGTAATGATGCCAGAACTGGATGGATTCTCGGCAATTATGAAAATCCGCGAGTGCTCGAATCTTCCAATTATTTTATTATCAGCAAAAGTTGAGGATAGTGATAAAGTGCTTGGTCTTTCCATGGGGGCAGACGATTACATTACAAAACCATTCAATCGAGAAGAATTAATTGCAAGAGTAAATGCGCAGATCAGAAGATATTTTGAACTAGGAACCGCACAAAGTATCAGTACAAATAAAAAGATTGTTAATGGTGCATTGGTGATGGATTTAGAAGAAAAGAATCTATATGTTAATAATGAATTAGTTAGGCTTACTTCTACAGAATATAAGATTATGGAACTTCTGATGACATATGCAGGAAAAGTATTTTCCATTGAAGAGATATATGAAAAAGTCTGGGGAGAAGATTTTTTTCAATCAGAAAATGCTGTAATGGTTCATGTTAGAAGGATACGTGAAAAGATAGAAATAAATCCGAAGGAACCAAGATATTTAAAGGTGGTATGGGGAATTGGTTACAAAATTGAAAAGGAATAAAGTATTTAAAATTTTCGTACATATCCTTTTGCTTATCAGTTTTTGCGTTTTTGATGCATCCTACATTATAAAGGAATCAATTAATGGAGATAGCAATTGGGAAAATACATTAAGCTTAGTTCAAAAATATCAGTGTGCAAGTTATGTAAAAATAATAGCACTTGTTGTATTCATAGCAGTGCTATTATTAATTCTTGTATATTCAAGTCCGTTTCAATCATTTAGACAGACTTGTGTCATGCTTTTTGTAGTTGTAGCCTTATGTAGCGTACTTGTTATATATAAAATTCACATGTTTTCCTATCCAATTTGGTATGATGATGAGATTAAACATATAATCGTACGAGAAGTATTTCTTGATACAATCATAGTTGTTCCAAGTGCGTTTCTGATTGTTAAAGTACTTAAATCGATTCCGCATGGAATGCTACGTCTCGCAAGAAAAAAAGTAGAAATGGAAAATGAAGAGAAACGAGTTGCATTGGAAAAAATGCGTCAGGATTTGCTGGCAAATATATCACATGATTTAAGGACACCACTAACGTCGATTATTAGCTATATTGATATTTTGAAAAATCAGGAACTTAGTGGGGACGCTGTTGAGTATGTTGAAATAATTGATAATAAAGCTAATGTATTGCGTAATATGGTGGATGATATTGTTTATCTTTCCAAATTAACAAGTGGAAGTATGCATGTTAATATGGAAAAAATCAATTTGAAATGTTTTCTTGAACAGGTGTTATTTGAATGGAAAGTTGACAATGAACAATTAGCGGATTTTATAGAGTATACAGTTGTTGGTGAAGAAACTATTGTCGAAAATGATGGAAGTAAATTATATAGGGTGTTTCAAAATCTTTTAGATAATGTAGTGAAATATAAAAAAGAGAACTCGATTATAGAAATTAAGTATGAAAATATCGATGAAAGATATGTAACGATTGAAATAAAGAATGAATCTTCGTATCCTTTACAGTTTCAAGGCGATGATATGTTGGAAAGATTTGTGCGTGCAGATAGAACAAGAAATTCAGAGGGTCATGGCTTGGGATTGGCAATTGCTACTGAGTTGGTAAAACTATGTAAGGGAAAGATGGAAATTAAAGTAGAGGAGGTGTTTTTTATTGTGAAGCTTAGTTTTGAAAAGATAGGATAAGATTTAGTGGATTTTTTGCAGATATATATGAGAATGAGGTAGTACTGTGTTGCTAAAAAATTTTGTAAATGTATTTCATTATTACTATAGGAGTTTTTAGAAATGATTACCGAAGAAGTAAAGGAAATACTGATAGAGTTTTGCCATAAATATAATATGCCGACCAATTTTAAGTGGTTGCAAGGGTTGATGGAATGAAATTTGCAGTCTTTTAAAATAATAAATGCTACTGGAAAGATTACTCCACATAAGAGAAAACAAGCTATAACATTTGTGAAAAATAATCAGCAAATGTTTATTGAATACTGGAATGAGTTTTCTAATGGGGTAAAAATATCTGTGTAAAATGTCAATATTGAATTGAAACGCAGAAACTGTGAAATAGATTAAGTTAGAAAGTGAGATGAGCATTTTGGAAAAAACTTTTGACCTTTCACAATTTGATGAATACAGAGAAGACAACAGAAGAGAAGTGAAAAAAGCGGAAGGTGGCTTGCCTGTTTCTTTGTGGGACACCTATTCTTCCTTTGCTAATTGCTATGGCGGAGTTATCATTCTTGGTGTCAAAGAGAACAAAGATGGTAGTTGGAGAACTACCGGTCTCCAGAATGCATCTAAGCTTCGCAAGGAATTTTGGGAT
>JAGBBO010000015.1 GCA_017938435.1 Alphaproteobacteria bacterium | reverse complement strand
CGTCAATGTTTAACGCTTCTGTTATTTTTGCAAGATTTTATTCACTAGTCCAACAGAGACATAATTCAATATTTTTTACAGTTTCTTCAGAAATATCAGCTAACTCTGCCAACTGAAATTGAGTTAGATTTTTTGATTTGCGAATCCTCTTTAAATTTTCTCCAAGTCTCTTTTGAATGTCATCTGCAACCATACATATAATTTTTTCTTAACTTTTTGATTTTATAAATGATATTACACAACATAAAATATATAAAAGTGTTGTAAAATAACATGCAAGGATGTAAAATTAAGACATATTTGTAATATAAGTGGTTTTTAAGACCATAAAAGGCGACATTATAGGTGAGGTAAAATCTTATGCTGAAAAAACTTTGGTATAGTATATTTTTTTTTACAGTATTTTTATTATCTGTAACATGTGACATTAATAATACAACTTACTTGGAAAAAAATTACAAATGTGCTTATGCAAGACTGGGGGAAAAAAATGGAAGAGAGCAAGGATATCTAAGGAAAGGAAACAATCCTAAAAAAATATGTGTAATCGGAAATTCTATCACGTGCCATGGATTTTATGAACATGATGGAATTTCTTGGACTGTAGGCGACTATCGAGAAATGGCAGCTTTTAGACCTAATTCTGGCTGGGTATCATTAGTACAGCAATACATAACAAAAAATATCAATTCTGATTGTAAAGTTTATAAAGCGAATGGTTCAGTTTGGGAAAAAGGAATAGAAGGGGAAAGAGATTACGTGCTAATGGCAAATGAACAAGTCTACGAAGTGACAAATACTGAAAGTGTCTTGATGGACGGATTTACGATTGATAAAATGCTAACAGAAGACGCTGATATTGTACTTGTTCAACTTTGCGAAAATATGCAAATAAATGACGTTTACGCAACTTCATTAGATTTTGAAAAGTTGTTTATCTCTATTCGAGAAAAATGCCCAAATGCAGAAATATATGCTTTTTTAGGATTTTGGACAAATAAATCAAAAGTTTATTCAATTGTTTCGGCTTGTTCTAAAACAAATGTAAATCCTGTTTTTGCTCCAAATCTTATCCCAAATGTTGTTACAGCTGATTTGTCCATATACAAGGCTCAAAAAGGAGATGGTATCTACGATTTAAGTGAAAATCAAATTGCTACTGTATCAAGTGCGGTTTCGGGGCATCCAAATGATGCTGGATTTAAAGTAATTGCAACGTACTTTTTGGACTCTTTGTTTAATAATGTAGAATGTAATCTAGATGGACTGCAATATGTTTATTCGTGCGATGATGTTGAACAGCCTCTGATAATAGAGACTTGTTTCATTAGTGATTATTTATGAAAACCTTAATCATAAATCTCTACAGTTTTATTCTAAGTAGAATTAGGAAAGTGTTTATTAAAATATTATTAAGTATAATAAAAACAGTAAAGGGAAATTACTTTCCGTTACACCCCTTCTTCCCGCACTTTCCTGCGTAAGGGCAGCCGATACAATGATTGCCCTTCTTTTTTTGTTTGTAAAGATAAAAACAGATGCTTCCTACAATGAGGATTAAAATTGCTATTAAAATAATATTCATCATGGATTATTTTTTACTCCACACGGATTTGTTCAGGACTAACGTCCTTCACTTTAAAGTTAGTAATTCGTTGCCACTTCAATGATGCTTCACCAAAATTTATCAATAATCCTACTTCTTTGTTTATGGCGTTTAAATAATTTATTAGTTGTGCTTTATGTGCATTTATTAGTTTAGAAACGG